>CAWIEL010000053.1:0-42485 GCA_963835025.1 uncultured Acidobacteriota bacterium | reverse complement strand
AGGTTAGGACTTACACCAACGTTAACAAAGTTCTGGAAGGCGACGCCGAGATGCTGCGGCGATATGAAGCCGTGGCTGACGGCTTCCGCCGAATGAAAGAACTGGCGCTGATTTTGAACAAGCGCCGCCACGGACGCGGATCCATCGATTTCGATCTACCGGAGCCGGTAATCGAATTTGACGATGCGGGAAGGATGGTGAGCATCGTTCGCAGCGAGCGGAATATAGCCCATCGCTTGATCGAGGAATTTATGCTCGCAGCCAACGAAGCGGTGGCGCAGTACCTCGAACACCGGGGCGTTGCTTCGCTGCACCGCGTGCACGAAAAACCGGACCCCAAAAAAGTTCTGGAGTTCGAAGAGGTGGCCCACGCTTTCGGCTATTCCTTGGGCGTGGACGATTTGGCCGAACGCCGCGTGGTGGTGCGGCACGGAAAAACGAAACAAGAAGCTCGCGGAGGTCGCGGAGGCAAAGGGCGGATGCGTCAGATGAGCGTCACCACGCCCGCAGCCGACGAAGTGGACATTCGGCCACAGCATTATCAGCGCCTGACCGAAAAGATTGCCGGAACGCCGGAAGAAAGAATTCTTTCCTACCTGATGCTGCGCTCATTGAAACAAGCGCGCTACGCGGCGGACGTGCTGGGACACTTTGCTCTAGCCACTCAGGAGTACACGCATTTCACCTCGCCCATCCGCCGCTACCCGGATTTGATCGTCCATCGCGCGCTGAAGTGGGCGCTCGATCATCCCGAAGCCGCTCCGGTGCGCACCGTGATTCCCGGCCGCCGGGGCGAGGAGCAATCGATCGCGGCGCTGGGACCCTACCGGCGCGTGGAACTGCAGGAAATCGCCTCGGAAAGCTCCGAGGCCGAACGGCGCGCCGATTCCGCCGAGCGCGAGTTGATGGAATGGAAGACGGCTCAATTCATGGAAAGCCGCTTGGGCGAGGAATATGAAGCGCTAATTATCTCGGTGCAGAAGTTCGGATTCTTTGTCGAGCTGATGGAGATATTTGTCGAAGGCTTGGTGAGCATCGACCGTCTGGAAGAGTTCACCGGGCAGAAATGTCTTTATCGCGAGCGCGACCATACGATTGTGACCGAGCCATATCGAGGTTCGCGTGGCGCGGGCTCGAAGAAAGTGTTTCGTCTGGGAGACATTGTTAAAGTGCGGGCGGAACGAATTGATCCATTCCGCCATCGCGTCGAATTCGCGCTGATTTCGTTAAACGCGTCTGCCGCGTCGCGTTTTTCCACTATTTCCGGGAGGTCGAAATGAAACCGAACGTCGGACTGATCGGCTTGGGGCTGATGGGCGCGCCGATGGGACTCAATCTTCTGAAAGCGGGTTTTCCTTTGACAGTTTGGAATCGAACCGCGACGCGCGCCGAGCCGCTGGCGAAACAGGGCGCGAAAGTTGCGAACACGCCAAGAGAAGTTGCCGCCCAGGCAGACCTCCTGATCACCATCGTCAGCGATCCTCCAGCACTCGAAGGCGTTTTGTGGGGCGCAGGAGGAGCGCTGGACGGCCTGCGCCGGGGAAGTATCTATATCGATTCCAGCACCGTTACGCCGGACCTTGCACGGCGGGCCGCAGCCGAATGTTTGGCTCGCGGCGTCGACTTTCTCGATGCGCCGGTAACCGGCGGCACCTGGGGCGCCGAAAAAGGCGAACTCGTTTTCATGATTGGTGGCGACGCAGAGGTGCTGAAGCGCGCGCAGCCAGTACTCGACGCGGTGGGCAAGAAATTTTTCCTGCTGGGGCCGAACGGTGCCGGTCAAACCGTGAAGCTGGGGATGAATTTGATTCTAGCCATGCAGGTTGACGCTCTGGCCGAAGCCCTCGCGCTGGTTTCAACAGCCGGTGTCGAAGGGCAGCGATTGGTCGAAGTGCTGCAATCCAGCATGGGCCGCACCGCGTTGCTCGATATCAAGGCACCGCTCATGTTGAAGAAAGAATATCCGTCCAGTTTTCCGTTGCGGCTGATGCAAAAAGATCTGCGGCTGGCGTTGGAACTGGCGCGAGAGAAAGGTGTAAGCCTGCCGGCGGCTACCGCCGCATTCGATACTTACACAAAAGTGAAAAACTCGTCCACCGACGACCCAGACTACGCCGCCGTGGCCCGTTTTTGGGACTCGAAAAAGAATTGAGCAGCGGGCGGTTAACGCCCGGAAAAAAAACTCAACGGCAAATCGCGCGAACTGCGCAGTCCGGCGTTAGCCGCCAAGATTGAGGGAATCGAATTCACCACGACCGCGGCGGTGGCGACGTCGCCGTGCGTCCCACCCGGAATCGTCAGCGTTAAATTCGGATCACCTTTCAGCACCACCGTATCCGCCGGATCTTTCGCACCGACGTACATCTTTAATTCCATAAAGATCTTTTCTTTTCCGGAAGCGGTGCCTCGCGCCACCTGATGCACGCCCGCAACTTGTCCCGGCGCAACCTCTAGAAATTCTGTTTTAACCACCTCATTCGCGATCATCGGCTCGATCGTCTCTGAAATATCGTCGAGTGTGATCCCAAGCCCATCCGCAACCATTGCGATCGATTCGGGCAGCCCGTGATGCTTAATGACCCCGGTGGCAACCTGTGCGCGAAACTCTTCTGGCGTCATCCCCGCACCAATTTTCTTCTGCAGCGGCAGCCTTCGCTTCGAAGCATCTACGACGCGAACCGCGCTGAGCCAATCAATGCGCTGCGCCACCGCGCTCAGCGTGAGCGGCAACTTATCCATCACGAATCCCGGATTCACGCCGGTGCCTACCACTGCGACACCTTCTTCTTGTGCCGCGGAATCCAACTTCTTTGAAAGTTCCGGATGCTTATGGAAAGGATAAGCAAGTTCCTCGCAAGTAGAAACCACGCACAGCCCGGCGGCAATACACCCGAGAAGCTGATCCATCACGTTTTTCAGATACGAGGACGTGGAATGTACGACGACGTCCGCAGGCTTGGCCAGCACGGAAGCGGCGTCAGACGAAACCAGAATGCCCCACGGAGCATCGGCGGCCCTGACCACCGCGCCCAAATCTTGTCCGGCTTTTTGGGGGTCGGTATCAATCGCCCCCACGATTTCGATCGACGGCTTTTGCTTCAACAGCCGAACGATGGACGCGCCGATGGGACCGATACCGTACTGGATGACACGAATTTTCTTCTGCACGATGATTTCCCCTGAAAAATGATTAGGAATGAGCGTCTACCTTAAAGTGCCAGACAGAAGACTGCAACGGATTTTGGCGGATTCAACGCAGAAAGAATTACGTGCGCCGTATCTTCCGGCACATCATTCGAAGTCCGCGCGCGTTCAGAAACGCGAACGGCTGGCGCGGTAAAATTCACGCAAGGCGGTGATGTTCGGTCCGTAGGAACCGACTCGGCCGGCGTCCACCGGCAATCCCAAATATTCAGCTTGTTCGATGCTCAAGCCAGCGTCATCCAATTCAGCCAGACTGTAACCTTCGGTTGGCACCAACCGATTGCGGCGTGAAAGATCGACGGGCCGCGGCGGGCGGTGCGCGCTCCAGCGCTTTCCTACAATGACGAAGAAATCATCCCAGTCTCTTCGGTTCCACATATTTCCCCCCAACGCTTTCGCTTCTCCGGCGTCGAATCACCACATTGGATGCAGGGACTGTGTTTTCGGTCACTCAAATCCTTGGCGACGGCCAAGCCTTGGTGCAGCTCCTGGCAGAAGCCCGCTCCGAAGTCGAGCGCAGCCGATAGTAACCCTACCGGACCTCGAATGTTGCCTCAGAAAAGCTTCTGTATCGATAGAGTTATGTGATGGATACGAACTGGCACGTGAACCGCTGAACAAAATTGGCAGGCTGATCGCAGGGTCCTGTGCGACCCAGGCGCTCGGCGCCGAAATGCGCTTTGGCGGTGCTATACTTTATGACTCCTGCAAGCATTCCAGGGCCTTTCTATGGGCAATTCCGTCATCGTCGTCCACTACCACGAAGTCTGGCTGAAAGGCCGGAACCGCCGTTTTTTCCTGCGCAAGCTTCAGGTTTCTCTGCAAATCGCGCTGCAAGGTCTCCCGGTGCGGCAGGTTGAGCCGCTGGGCGACCGGATGATCGTGCGCCTGGAGGACGACTCGGCGGTCGAGCAGGCCGCCGCGCGAATCGACCGCGTGCTCGGAATTGCCTTCTACGCCGTCGCCCGCACCGCCGAAAGAACGGTGGAGGGTCTGGCTGACGCGGCATGGAAAGAAATCGAGCGGCTGCAATTTTCCAGTTTTGCGGTACGGGTCAAGCGCAGCGACAAATCTTTCCCAAATTCCAGCGTGGAGACCGAAGCTGCCATCGGACGCCATCTGCTCGAAAAACTGCGCAGCCAGAATCGCGACGTGCGTGTGCAGCTGAAAGCTCCGGAACTAACCTGCTACGTTGAAATCATGCGCGAGAATGCGTTGGTCTACGCGCGGAAGATTCCGGGTGCGGGCGGCCTGCCGGCCAACACCGCGGGGCGCATGACCTGCTTGCTCTCCGGCGGCTTCGATTCTGCCGTCGCCGCACATCAAATGATGAAGCGCGGCGCGCATCTGACCTTTGTACATTTCTACGGAGCGGGCGCGGATCCCGGAGAATCTTCGGCGCACGTAGCAAGTGCGCTGGTGCGGCAGCTGGTGCCGTATCAAATTCGGGCCAAATTGCATCGAGTACCGTTCGAGGCCATCCAAAGGGAAATTGCGAGTGCGGCGCCGGAAGAATATCGAGTGCTGCTGTACCGCCGCATGATGTTGCGCATCGCTGAAGTTTTCGCGAAGCGCGATCGATCGCTGGCGCTGGTCACCGGCGACAGCCTGGGCCAAGTGGCGTCCCAGACGTTGCACAACCTGGTGGCGGTGGACGCGGCGAGCAGCATGGTCGTTTTTCGACCGCTGGCCGGCACCGACAAAGAAGCCATCATTGATACCGCGAGAAAAATCGGAACCTACGCGATTTCCGCGGACCCCTTCCACGATTGCTGCCCGCTGTTTTTGCCCCGCCAGCCGGCGCTGTACGCTTCGCCCCAGGACTTGGCCGAAGCCGAAGCAAACCTGCCCATCGCGGAACTGGTGACCCGCGGAATTCGCAGCGCTTCGGCAATCAAATTTGAATATAAGAATGGTCAGGTCGAGGAAACACAAGTTGAAGTAAAAAACGCCGCTGGCAACATGCAAAGCGCGGTCGCCTAGAAATTAAAAAAAGGGCGCGATTTATTCGCGCCCTTTCATGATGGTCCTAGCGGTCGCGGCCGCCGCCATATCCTCCGCCGCGGCCTCCACGATTGCCCCCGCCACCTCCGCCGCTGCGTCCACCTCCGCCGCCCCGGTCTCCGCGGCCACCGCCATCTTGCTGCGGACGAGCTTCATTGACTACCAGCGCCCGCCCCAAGAAATCCTTTCCATTCAGCGCTTCGATCGCTTTCGTCGCGTCCGCGTCGTTTCCGATTTCAGCGAATCCAAATCCGCGCGGCTGATCGGTAATGCGGTCGCGCAATAAACTGATTGCGTCGGGTTGGACCCCTATTTCCGCGAACAACGCCGCGACTTGATCTTCGGTAGCTTTAAACGGCAAATTTCCGAGGTACAGTTTCTTCATGGCCGTTCTCCTTAGGCCTCCGGCGAGCGCCGGAGCGCCATTGAGAAGCTGAAGAAGCAGGATTTCGGCCGCAGGCGTCCATCTGGCGATGGGCCCCACCCGGTCTGAAGCGAGCGCTCCAGCAACTGGCAGCATCTTGTTCCCAAGTGGCCTTGGCAGTCAATAACCGCGGTTTTGCAAAACGGTTTTTGGCCATTCGGCTCGGGGAGGGCGCGTGCACAAAAAATTGTGAGTGGAATTGTGCCGGCCGGAACTATGTGCGATAGCTGGCGTTGATGTGAACGTATTCGGTAGTGAAGTCGCAGGTCCACACGCGCGACGTGCCGCGGCCGGAATGTAAATCAACAATCACCGGTACGAACGACGCCAGCATTTTTTGATGCGTCATACGTTCATCAAATGGATGTTCGCCGCCGTGGCGGCAAACGGTCACACCCGCCAAGCGAATATCCACTCGGAGCGGATCGAAAACGACGCCCGAGCGTCCCGCAGCAGCGATGATGCGCCCCCAATTGGGATCGGCTCCGGCGAATGCAGTTTTCACCAGCGGAGAATTCGCGATAGTGCGGGCGATTTGCGTGGCCGCGCGATCCGAAGCCGCGCCGCGCACTTCGATTTCGACTACGCGTTGTGCCCCTTCGCCGTCGGCAACGATCTGCAGCGCCAGCGATTTGCAAACTTCCTCAAGCCCCGTGCAGAAACTTTTGTACGCCGCACCGTCGCGCGTGATTTTCGCCGCGCCGGATTCTCCGTTGGCCAGCAAGGTGACGGTGTCGTTGGTGGAAGTATCGCCATCGACGGTGATGGAATTAAAAGTGCGCGTGACCACATCCCGCAGAGCCCGCGAAAGCAGCGCAGGGGAAACGGCGGCATCGGTAGTCAGAAACGCCAGCATCGTCGCCATGTTCGGCTGAATCATGCCCGCGCCTTTGGTACATCCCAGAATGCGGATCTCTTTGCCGTTGGCCCGATATTTAGCGAAAGCACTTTTCGGGCGACTATCGGTGGTCATGATCGCGCGCGTGAATTCAGTGAACGCGCGGGCGTTGCCGCCACGGGCTCGAACCAGTTTGGGCACCGCGTTCACGATTTTCTGCCAGCGCAGCGGAGCGCCGATGACCCCGGTGGAACAAACCAAGATTTGCGTCGGCCGGATTTTACCCAGCTCCCGAGCGACTTTTAGAGTCGTAGCCGTAGCCGCCGTGAAACCCTCCGAGCCGGTGCAGCAATTGGCGTTTCCGGAATTCACGATCACTCCGCGCATTTCCGTGCGCGATTTCCGCAGATGAAGCTGCGAAGTGATCACCGGTGCCGCCTTCACGCGATTGGTGGTGAAGACCGCAGCCGCAGTCGCGGGAACTTCGCTGACAACCAAACCGAGATCGAGTCCGGATTTTTTTAGACCGCAGGCGAAAGAAGAATAAGAAAAGCCCCGCGGAACGTCGGAATTTTTGATGCGGCCCGAGCTCGACCCTGGAATCGCGGATGCGGAACGCTTCGCGCTCATGCCTTTGCCTTACGTTCGCGGAGCCGGGCCTTGAATTCATCCAGTGCTGCCCGCACCGCTACCGGAGCAGTTCCGCCTTTCACCTTGCGTCGCGCCAAGGCTGAATCCACGGTAAGCATTGTTGCAAGATCAGGCCCAAAGGCCGGCGAAAAGGTCCGCAAGCGCTCGAGCGTCATTTCGTGCACGGTCACGCCGGCTTCTTCGGCTGCGCGCAAAACCTTTCCTACGATTTCGTGGGCATCACGGAAAGGCACTCCATGATTCACCAGATAATCCGCGATTTCAGTCGCGACCAAAGCGGGATCCGCGGCGGACTGTCGAAGAGAGTTTTCCTGAAAACGCGTGGCCGCTAGCGTCGCCGCCGCAATGCGAGTCATCGCCAGCGTCTGATCGTGCGCGGAAAAAAGAGGTTCCTTATCTTCCTGCAGATCGCGTTGATAGCTCGAAGGCAGTCCTTTACAGGTAGTAAGAACGGAAACCAGCGCGCCATACACTCGCCCGGTTTTTCCTCGAATCAATTCCCAGGCATCGGGATTTTTTTTCTGCGGCATCAGGCTGCTGCCCGTGGAGAATTCGTCAGGCAGCGCGATGAATGCGAATTCAGGAGTGGCGAACAATACGAAATCTTCGGCCAGCCGGGAAAGATGCATGGACAGAGTCGACAGCGCGAATAAAAATTCCAAAGCGAAATCGCGATCGCTGACGGCGTCGAGGCTATTGGCTGTGACTCGAGCGAATCCCAAGTCGCGCGCGAGAGCTTCACGATCGAGCGGAAAGGCGCAGCCGGCCAGTGCACCTGAACCAAGCGGACAAACATCGGCGTTGTGTGCCGCTGACAAAAAACGCTCGGCATCCCGGTCGAAAGCTTCGGCGTGTGCGAGCAACCAGTGCGAAAGCAGGATCGGTTGGGCGTGCTGCATGTGCGTCGTCCCGGGCATAGGCACGCCAAAATTTTTCTCAGCCTGATCTACGAAGGCGCTTTCGAGCGACGTGACCGCAGCCACGATTTCGCCGCAAGCCTGCTTCACGTACATGCGGAATTCGGTTGCGACCATTTCATTACGACTGCGCCCGGTGTGCAGCTTCGCGCCGAGAGGGCCCAGTTTTTCGATCAGCGCCGTTTCGGCGAAATGATGAACATCCTCCGCCGCAGAAGAATCGAGCCACGCCAAATCCGTTTGCGCGCGCAATTCGATTTCATCGAGCGCTTTGACGATGATCTCGCATTCCTTGGCCGTAAGAATACCGGCGGCGGCGATGGCCCGAGCCCACGCACGATCGAGCGCCAGTTCCTGAGGCAGAAAGCGTCGATCGAAACTCCACGACCGCTCGAATTCGTAGAACGATGCGTCGGGTCCACGTTCGAAGCGCCCGCCCCACATTTTTTGTGCGCCGGGCGCGGTCATCCGGCCGTCGCCTTTTGCGTAGGTTTTTGAGGCTTAGGAACTTCGGCTTCCTGCGGCACGGTAATGGGCAAAGCAAAAAGATTGATGAAGCCTTCGGCGTCCTTGGGGTTGTAGCCGGTCATCGTGAAACTCGCCAAGTTGGTGCGATAAAGCGAGTACGGCGAACGGCGTGACGCGATGGTCACGTTCCCGCGGCATAGCGTCAACGACACCGAGCCGGTGACCCGCTGTTGTGAAGCGGTAAAAAATGCATCGAGGGATTCGCGCAACGGCGTGAACCACATGCCGTAATAAACCATCTCGGCATAGCGAAGCGCCAGTTGCTGCTGGTAATGAGCCGTCTCGCGATCGAGGCACAATGACTCCAATTCGCGATGCGCAGTCACCAGCAAAGTTCCGCCCGGCGTCTCGTACGCTCCCCGCGATTTAATTCCTACCAGGCGATTTTCGACGATGTCCATACGGCCCACGCCATTGGCCGCGGCGATTTCGTTGAGTTTGTCGACCAGCGCCATTGGCTCCGAGAGTTTTGCCGTCCACCGAAACGGGAGTTCCAGCTTCAAAGCCAATTTCCACGGTAGTCGGCTTTTCCGGGCCTTTTCCGGCGCCACGATCCATTGCCACATCGCTTCTTCGGGAGCGTTCGCCGGATCCTCGAGCACGCCGCCTTCGTGGCTCAGGTGCCAGATGTTGCGGTCGCGGCTGTAAATGTTTTTCTTGGTCTGCGCCACCGGAATGTTGTGGCTCTGCGCGTAGGCGATCGCCTCCTCGCGCGAGATGATGTTCCATTCGCGCCACGGAGCGATAATTTTCAGCTCGGGCGCCAGCGCCTTCGCAGCCAGTTCAAATCGAACCTGATCGTTGCCCTTTCCGGTACAGCCGTGGGCCACGGCGTCGGCCCCGAGCTGTTTGGCCACTTGCACCTGCCTTTGGCCAGCAGGGGCCGCGCGAACGAAGTTCCCAGCAGATATTTGTGTTCGTAAATCGCGCCGGCGCGCAGTGTCGGCCAGATATAGCCGGTAACAAATTCTTCGCGGAGATCTTCGACGTATGCGAACTGGCGCCGCTGGCCAGAGCCTTTTTGCGCGCGGCTTCCAGTCTTCATGCTGGCCAAAGATCGCCGATCATGGCGATCACTTCGCAGCCGCCGTAGTTTTCCCTCAGCCACGGAATAATGATGGAGGTATCCAGACCTCCGGAATAGGCGAGCACAACTTTCTTCGGCAAAGCATTCTCCTTAGGGAGTAACGTAAGCAGAATCGCTTTTTGCATGTGCAGACGATTTTCGGCCTGCTCGAAAACGATGGAGCGCGGCGAATCCATAATCTCGGCTGTCACTTCTGCGCCGCGATGCGCCGGCAGGCAGTGCATGAAAAATGCATCGGAAGCGGCGTGCGAAAATAGCTCATCGTTCACCTGATACGCGGCGAAAGCCTCGGCTCGCGCGGCGGTTTCCTCTTCCTGGCCCATGCTGGTCCACACATCGGTGTAAATCGCCTGCACGTCGGCCACCGCCTCTTCCGGCGAATGCAGAATTTCAATCTTGCCGCGGGTCTCGCGAGCCATGCGCTTGGCCTCGGAGACCACCGTCGGGTCCGGCTCGTACCCCGGCGGCGTGGCCACCCGGACGTGAGCGCCGCTACGAGCGCCGATGCTCAAAAGCGAATGGCAAACATTATTCCCGTCACCGACGTAAGCGATTTTCAGCCCGCGCAAATTGCCGAAGCGCTCCTCCAGAGTGAAGAAATCCGCGAAGCTCTGACAAGGATGGTAGAGGTCTGAAAGCGCGTTAATCACCGGCAGATGCGAATTCTCGGCCAGCTGCACCAGCGATTCCTGCTTGAAAACTCGCGCGACGATGCCGTTGACCCAGCGCGAGAGACTTTTGGCCACGTCGCCAACCGGTTCCCGTTCACCCAAATGAGTCACCGTGTGATCGAGGAAAACCGAAGCGCCCCCCAGGCTAGCGATGCCCACCTCGAACGAGACTCGAGTGCGCAGTGAGGGCTTTTCGAAAATCAGCGCGAGGAAGCGCCCCGCCAGCGCGCCGCGATATCGATCGGGATGCGCTTTGACGTCCGCCGCCAGATGCAGCAGTTCGCGCGTTTGCGCGGGCGTCCACTCCATTCCAGTGAGCAGGTCGTTGGTTTGGGTGATGGGAGATGTAGCGGTTGCGTTCATTCTGTTTTACCTCGCCGCAGCCGCGGAAGCGGGCTGCTTTTGCGTTTCAGATTTTGTCTTCAAAGACGAATCGGTGGAACCAGATGCATTCGAAACGGTTTGCAATACTTGCTCAAACTTGGACAAAAACTCGGCCACGTCCGCGCGGGTCACGATGAACGCCGGAAGCAGCCGGATAATGTGCTCGTGGGTGCAATTCACGATCAGTCCCTGACGCAGCGCTTCGGCAACGACTGGCGAACCGTCGATCGAGAGATCGACGCCCACGATTAACCCTTCGCCGCGAATTTCGCGCACAAAATCGAAACGCGCCTGCAATTTATCCAAGCCGGCGCGCAATTGAGCGCCGCGCTCGCAGACGTTTTCCAGCAGTCCACGTTTCTCGATGACGGTCAGCACCTGCAACGCTGCGGCGCAGATCAAAGGACCACCGCCAAAAGTCGTCCCATGCATACCGGGAGAAAACGCAGCGGCAAATTGCTCGTTGGCGATAATCGCACCCAGAGGCAGGCCCCCGGCCAGTGGTTTGGCGATGGTCACGATATCCGGCGCGGCATCGAATTTCTGATACGCGAAATAGCGGCCAGTGCGGCCCAAGCCGCACTGAATCTCATCCGCGATAATCGCGGCGTCGTGCTGCGTCGCCAGGGTCCGGGCACGGTTCCAGAAACCCTCGCTGACCGGGAAAATTCCGCCTTCGCCTTGAATCGTTTCCATCACCAGCGCGCAAACGGCGCCGTCGAATTTCCGTTCCAGGTCCGTCACGTCATTGAAATTCACGAATTCGACGCCCGATACCAGCGGTTCAAACGGTGTCCGGTATTTTTCCGGATAGGTAATCGACACCGCGCCGAAGGTACGCCCGTGAAAAGAATTTTCAAGCGCGAGAATCCGCGTCTTCTTACCGCTCCCCGAAGTTTTCGCGTGCGAGTAGGCTCGCGCCAGCTTCAGAGCCCCGTCCATCGCTTCGGTGCCGCTGTTGGTGAAAAATACACGGTCCAGGCCCGACCATTCGGCCAGCTTGCGCGCCAGCGGCCCCTGATAAGGATTTTGAAACAAATTCGACATATGAATCGCGCGTCCCGCTTCTCGGCGTATCACGCGCACCAAGTCGCGATGCGCATGGCCCAGCGCGTTTACCGCGATGCCACCCAGAAAATCCAGATATTCCCGACCTTCGGAATCGTAGAGGCGGCATCCTTTGCCGCGGATGAAGACCATCGGCGGACGCTTATACGTATTCATCAAATAGCGCGATTCTTCGGCGCGGATTTCTTCCGCGGCCGCGCGCCGGCGCTCTGCCAGTGAATTCTTTTTCATTGCAGTGGAGCGACTCCTTGAGCGCTGCCGGCCGAAGCATGCAGAATAGGCAAAACTCGCGTGCCCTTGGAGGTTGCGCCACGCGCTGCGGACAGCAGTGATTTGGGGAGCGTACCGCCCACAATGCGAACTTCAGCAATCCCCGCTGCCAAAGCGCGCTTGGCCGCTTCGAGTTTCAGAATCATCCCGCCCGAAACCTTGTTCTGGCGAATCAGCGTCTCGATTTCATCGCCGCCGATAACCCGCAACACTTTTTCACCGTCCAGCACTCCTTCCACGTCGGTCAGGAATATCAGACGATCGGCTTGAATGAATTCCGCCGCGGCCGCGGCCATATGGTCGGCGTTAATGTTGTACAGCTCTCCGTCCGCGCCCAGACCTAGGCAGCAGGCAACCGGCACCAGAGAAGCGCGCCACAGCGACTGAATAAAGTCGACATTGACGCCGGTCAAGTAGCCCACAAATCCCAAGCTATCCTGACGCTCGTCGAGTTGCATCGGTTCAGCCAGGAAACAACCGGCATCGCTCGCGCTGATGCCGACGGCCGGCTGCCCCGCCAGCGAAATCGCCCCGGCCAGCCGCTTGTTCAGCAGGCCGCCAAAAACCATGACCGCGGCGTCGCGCGTTTCGCGATCGGTCACGCGCAAGCCATTGATGAACTGGCTGGTGATGCCCATCCGCGCCAGCGTTGCCGTAAAAATCTTTCCGCCGCCATGGATCACCAACAATTCGTGGCCTTCGCGCGCCAGTTCGCTCACCTGACGCGCGATCAGCTGCACGTTTTCTTCGCGCTCCAGCAGCGCGCCCGCAATTTTGATTACGAGTCTCACAGTAAACCTGCCGTTTCGGGAAAGCCGTACATCCCGTTCATGTTTTGAACCGCCTGGCCGGCCGCGCCCTTGCCCAGATTGTCCAGGCAAGACACGATGACCAGCCGCTCACCGCTTTTATCCAGCGCGAATCCGATGTCGCAGAAATTCGTGTGGGTCACGTGCTGCAATTCCGGCAACTGCCCCGCAGGAAGAATGCGAACCATCGGCCGCGAGGCATAAAATTTACGGAACAACGACTCAATTTCACTGGCGGACCGCGAACCCGCCAGTGAGACATACAGAGTGGAGAGAATTCCGCGCTCGACCGGCAGCAGATGAGTCGTAAAAACAAAATCCTTCAACGACAATCCGGTGTGATCCGCGATTTCAGGCGTGTGACGATGCGTGAAAACGCCGTAGGCCCGGAAGTTTTCATTCACTTCCACGAAATGGGTCTCGCGCTTGGGCTCTTTGCCCGCGCCGCTCACTCCCGATTTGCAATCGCAAACAATCCCGCGCGCGAGATTGATCCAGCCCGCTTCAACCAGAGGACGCAGCCCGAGAATCACTGACGTCGAATAGCAGCCGGGATTGGCCACGACCCGAGCGCTCGGGAAGTTCCGGCGCGTAAAGCTCCGGCAGCCCATACACCGGCTCGAAATTTTAAAGCTGGCTCGGCGGCCTTCAGCTTGTACCAGGTCTCCAGCGTCGACGCCTCGCGAAAGCGAAAGGCCCCGCTGAGGTCCACTACGCGCAAATCCGGATTCGCGCCGAGCAGAGCAGGCACCAGTTCCAGAGACGCCTCGTGCGGCGTCGAAAGAAATACAATGCTCGCGTTGCTCGTGGCGATGGTTTTCACCGAGAGCGGCTTGCAAGGCGCGTCGCCCCAGCCGCGAAGCTGCGGATACAGTTCGGTCAGGCAGTGCACGTTGGCATGTCCGTCGCGCAGGTAAAACGTCGGCTTCTGCACGTTCGGATGGCGCAGCAGCAGCCGAGCCAGTTCAAAACCTGCGTATCCGGTGGCTCCGACGACCGCGACCTGTAAAGGTTCGGTCATCCGACCATCTCCTCGATGCGCTTCTGAACCGCAGCGCGTGCTTTCAGCGAGGTGGTGATGATCAGGACGGTGTCATCTCCGGCCAGCGTCCCGGCCACTTCCTTCCAGCGTTCGGCATCGACTGCGGCAGCCAGCGGTTGCGCCCCACCCGGAGGGGTCTTCAAGACCAACATGTTCTGCGCCGGCCGAATATCCGAAAGAAATGAAGTAACCGCGCGTGCCAGACGCGAAACTGCAGGCGATTCCTCAACGGCTGCTTCGGAGAGCGCCTTGTAACCCTCAGTTGTTTTTACCAGGCGCAATTCGCGGAGATCTCGCGACAGCGTAGCCTGGGTAACTCGCAACCCAAGGTGAATGAGCTGGCGGCGCAGTTCATCCTGGTTGGCCACCGGCTCGGCGGCCAGCAGCTTCAGAATCTGTCCTTGCCGAAATCGCTTATGTGCGGGCACTGTATAGTTATGCAGCTTTATGCATTCCTCTGCATAATCATACAGCACGCATCCACAGTGTCAACACTACATCCCGAAAATTTCACGCGCGATTTCCAAACCGCGCTCTACGCGAGAGTCGTAATTTTTGCGTCCTTCGTTTTCGAGCGACCAGATGTACAATCGCGCGTCGATGGCCCACTCGAACCCTCACCGTCATTTCAACGGAGAATCCAGATGAAGAATTGGTTTGGCATCGTGCTGGTAGCGTTTGTGCTGGTAGCAATTTCCGAAGTAGGAGCAGCGCAGAGCAAGCCCGCGGCTCCCTCCGAAGTTGCAGTGCGAGCCGGGAAAGTTCTCGACGTCCGCACCGGCCAGTACGCGACCGATCAAATCATCTGGATTGAAGGCGACCGTATCAAAGCCATCGGCAGCGCGGCGGAAATCACGGCCAAGCTTCCGGTTGGCACGAAAACGGTAGACCTCTCGAAGTTCACCGTGCTGCCCGGACTCATCGATTGCCACACCCATTTGACGTTGACTCCGTACTTAAATGGACCGGCGGGCTTGCATGTCTCCTACCCCAGACAAGCCTTGTATGGCGCAAAAGCCGCTCGAGTCACGCTTGAGGCCGGTTTCACTACCGTACGCAATGTCGGTGCCGACGGCTATTCCGACATTGCCCTGCGCGACGCAATCCGTGATGGCGACGTAGTGGGCCCAAGAATGTTGGTGTCGGGCCCGGCGCTCAGCATCACCGGAGGCCATGGCGACGAAAATTTTCTCGCGCCGCAATTCGGTTGGTCGTCGGACGGCGTAGCCGACGGAGTGGACGGAGTAACCAAAAAAGTCCGGGAGAACGTCAAGTACGGCGCAGACGTCATCAAGTTCATGGCCACCGGCGGAGTGCTTTCCGAAGGCGACAATCCCGCGATGGCGCAATACAGCCCGGACGAAATGAAAGCGATCGTCGATACCGCGCACGGTCTTGGCCGGAAAGTCGCGGCCCACGCGCACGGAGCAGCCGGCATCAAATACGCAGTCCTGGCCGGCGTCGATTCGATTGAACATGGAAGCTATATAAATGATGAAGATATCGCCTTGATGAAGCAGCATGGCACCTATCTGGTCCCCACCGTCTACCTCGAAGACTGGCTTATGGAAAATGTAGATAAGCTCGGTCTCACCCCAAACATGATTGAGAAGGCGCACGTGGTTCTTCCGATCGCTCAGCAAAATCTTTCGCACGCCTTCAAGTCCGGCGTGAAAGTTGCCCTGGGTACCGACGCCGCTGTTTATCCCCATGGATTGAACGCACACGAGTTCGGGAAAATGGTGGATATGGGCCTGACGCCGTTGCAGGCCGTTCAAGCCGGAACGGTAAACGCGTCAGACCTGATTGGATGGGCCGACAAAGTGGGAACCTTGGAGCCAGGCAAATTCGCCGACCTAATCGCGGTAGATGGTGATCCGATCGCCAATGTCCGGACACTCGAAAACGTGCAATTCGTCATGAAGGGCGGACAAGTAGTGAAGGACCAGGCCCACTAACCCAGATCGTCGAATAAACAGGTAACGAGCAAAGGCGCTCAGTCCTTGTGCTAAGATGTTGGGCAAGTCAGTAGGCCCGTAGCTCAGTTGGCTAGAGCGCCACCTTGACACGGTGGAGGTCAACGGTTCGAGCCCGTTCGGGCCTACCATCCTTCCAGCCGTAATGATGAAAATTACCGGTTCCGCGCTCGTCCCCAACGGACCGAATTTTCGCGGCGTGGTGGACTTGTCTGCCGCACTCATGTATCAGCTAAACGTACTGTTTGCGGCGACATACAGAGATAAGTTAAGGAAAGTTCATGACGTAACTCACCCGCAACGGCCGATTCGATCGCCTGTAAAATTCCGAGTGAATAATGAGAAAATGGGGAATTCGCCTTCCACGAGTTCCGTCCCTTTAGGCCCTAGAAATCAGCTTGGAGAAACCATCGTGAACGCCCAAAATGCGGTAAGCAACGAGATCGCTAGGTAACGCAAAATCAGGCAAGCCCGGCTCCAGTTCTGACTGCGAAGTGGTCATCATCGGAACCGGACCGTACGGCCTCTCCGCCGCGTCTCACCTGAAAAAGTTGGGCATGAACGTCCGCATTTTCGGCAAGCCCATGGATTTTTGGTCCAACAAGATGCCCGCCGGCATGTTGCTGCGTTCTCCTCGAGTTGCTTCGAACCTTTCCGATCCCGGACATCACTATTCGCTCGAAGCTTACGAATCCTCCGCCGGAGTTCCCGCGCGGGCTCCGCTTCCGCTAGAAACATTCGTCGATTACGGCCTCTGGTTTCGGCAGCAGCTCGGCTCGATTCTGGATGAAAGAGAAGTGAAGTCAGTCAGCAAGACAAATTCCGGTTTCCGTATCGAATTGGAAGACGGCGAGAGCTTTAATTGCCAGCGTGTGGTGGTCGCTGCGGGCATCGGGCCGTTTCAACGCATCCCTGCCGTGTTCTCGACTTTGTCTCCCGCGCAGGTGTCCCACTGTTACCAGGGCTGCGACGTGAAAAGCTTTCGCGGCAAGCGAGTCGCGGTAATTGGCGCCGGGCAGAGCGCGCTCGAATGTGCAGCCCTCTTGCATGAGTCGGGGGCTGATGTTGAATTACTGGTCCGCAATCCAATGCTCCGATGGATCGGCAACGCGCCTCTGCTGCACAATCTTGGTCCATTCTCCGCATTGCTCTACTCCTCTCACGACGTAGGCCCGGCAGGAATCAGCCGCCTGGTGGCTTATCCCAACGTGGTGAAGTACGTTCCTGTTGGCCTGCGCGACAAGATTCGCAAGCGTGCGGTGCGCTCGGCCGGATCCAGATGGCTCCCGGCACGGCTCAAAGACGTGAAAGTTTCGACCAGCCGTTATGTCACCGAAGCGACTGCATCTGGAAGCTCGGTAGATTTGAAACTTGATGACGGCAGTCGCCGTTCCGCCGACCACGTGTTGCTCGGAACCGGCTACTCCGTGGACATCGCGAAATATCCGTTTCTATCTCGCGACTTGGTCACTCAGATCGACCAATTCGATGGATATCCGCGCCTGACTTCCGGGTTTCGCACTTCCGTCCCAGGATTGCATTTTATCGGCGCAACTGCAGCGCGTTCCTTCGGACCTTTGCTCTACTTCGTAGCCGGCACGGAATTCGCCTCGAACGAATTGGCTGGTCATCTGGCCCGGAGCCGCGCGGTGCGCTGATGACCCAAGCCGTACCACAGGAATCGCCGAACAAGGCGCGCCCCGTCGAGCGCCGTCGGAAGACCGAGGGCATAGGCGCGGTCGTGATCGGAGGCGATCACCCGGGCCTGGCCATCGCCCGCAGCCTGGGCAAGCGCGGAATTCCCGTCTATGTGATCGAGGACCAGCATTCCATCTCCGCGCATTCCAAATATCCGAAGCGAGTGGTGCGAGTCGACGATCTGCGCGACCCGCAAAAGACCGTCGATGCCGTGCTGCAGGTGGGCGAGAAATACGGCCTTCGCGACTGGGTCCTGTTTCCGACCCGGGACGAAACCGTAATGGCCATTTCCCAGCAACGCGATCGCGTTGACGAATTTTTTCGGGTAACCACTCCTCCTTGGGAAAGTACGCGCTCGGCCTGGGATAAAAACAACACCTACAAACTGGCTGAAGAACTTGGCATTCCGGCGCCGCGAACCTGGAACGTGACCGGTCCCGAAGAACTTCCGGGGCTTTATGATCGCCTGCCGCTGGCCATCAAGCCCTCCATCAAAGAGAATTTTTTCTACGCCACCGGTGCGAAAGCCTGGCGCGCGGACACGCCTGAACAACTGCAGCAGTTATTCAACGATGCCGCGAAACAAATTCCCTGCAGCGAGATCATGATCCAGGAAATCATTCCTGGGGACGGCGAGTGCCAGCTCTCCTATTGCGCTTTTTTCCGCGATGGCGTGGCCCACAGCAGCTTGGTCGCTACGCGAAAGCGCCAGCATCCACGCGAATTTGGGCGGGCTGCAACGTATGTGGAGACCACTGAGCTTCCAGAGATCGAAGAACTCGGTCAGCGTTTTCTGAAGGCCATCGATTTCTACGGGATTGGTGAAGTGGAGTTCAAGCGCGACCCCCGCGACGGAAAGTACAAACTACTGGACGTGAATGCGCGAGCCTGGGGCTTCCACGCGCTGGGCCCCGCGGCCGGCGTCGATTTTTCGTATTTACTGTTTGCCGATCAGATGGGCTATCCCGTCGAGCCAGCCAAAGCGCGGCCCGGAGTTGGATGGCTGCGCCTGATTACTGATTTGCCGGTAGCGGGTCACGATCTTTTGACCGGCTACCTGAGCCCAAACCAGTATCTGGATTCGATTCGGCGAACCAAGGTCGAATCCGTTTTTGCATCCGGCGACCCTTGGCCATCGTTCGTGGAGTTTGCCCTGTTGCCTTACTTCGTGATGAAAAAGTTACCCATGTTTTCGCGCTAGCTGCCCGAAACTCACCCGTTCTAAATTCGCCCAAAACCTTACTGAAGACCCTTGTGCAGAAACGCCAACGTGCGAGCCCAGGCGTCGGCCGCGGCTTCGGGCCGGTATCCAGTCGCATTGTTTGGATTTTCAAAAGCGTGCCCCGCGCCGGGGTAAATCTTCAAGTCCACATAACGATTAATTTTTTTCATCGAGGCTTCAAACGCTTTGACGTCCGCCGGAGTAATCCCCCGATCTTCAGCGCCAAAATTGCCGAGAATGGGCCCCACAATCTGCTGTAAATCGTTCGGGTCAGTGGGCAGCGCGCCGTAGTTCACCACCGTAGCGCTGAGGCGCGGCTGATGAATCGCTAGCTGCAGGGCCAGCCCGCCGCCCATGCACCAGCCGATAGCGGCGACGCGGTTCTGTTTCACGTCCTTGCGCGCACCGAGATACGCGAAAGCAGCGTTCAAATCCTTAATCGCCCGATCTTGCGGCAAACCGCGCATCAATTCGTGCGCCTCTGCGGCATCGGTCGCCACTTTTCCGCGATACAAGTCGACTGCCAGCACCACGTATCCCTGCGCCGCCAATTTTTCGGCCTGCTCCTTCACCCAGTCGTTCAGTCCCCACCATTCATGAATCGCGATAACTCCGGGGTATACGCCCGGCTTATCTGGAACCGCCAGAAATCCGGTGATGGTGTCCGTACCACTGGGGAACTGCACCGTCTCGGTTTTAGGGGCGTCAGCATGCGTGGCGAGCACCACTGTAACTAGAAGCGCCACGCTTAACATTGCCGAAAGGATTCGAAAACTCTTCTTCATGAGAAAAATGCCTCCACTCCAATTGTAAGCCTTGCGGTCTTCGACGCCGCCAGACGATTCGCCGAGCCCGAAACTCTGCGCAGTTCTAAGCTGTAATGCGTTCCACCTGCACCGCAGTGCCGTAGGCCAGCACTTCGGTGACGCCCTGCATCACCTCAGTCGCGTCGTAACGCATGCCGATCACCGCGTTGGCGCCATGCGCTGCCGCGTGTTGCATCAGCAGTTCAAGCGCTTCCTCCCGCGTCTTTTCACACATCTCTTCGAAGAGGGTAATGTTGCCGCCGACCAGCGTCTCGAGCGAAGCCCCGATCGTGCCGAAAATACTTCGGGAACGTACGGTCACGCCCCGCACCAGCCCAAATGTTTTAACCACACGATATCCGGGCAAATCGAAAGCGGTGGTAACCATGTTGGAACTCACACTGACGTTCACACTCATCGCCAAGCGCCTCCGTTAAGTTTGCAGCGAAGCCGGAGAATAGCACAGCCTAGAGCGCTGCGGCGCGGTATCGCCGCCCGGACTGCAGCCATGCGACGCGCAGAACGGGTCTAGCGGGCACGCGCTACGCATGATAAGATTGAGCCTGCGTTGTTGCTCCTGGAAACCCTTCTGTAGCGCTCGATTCGGGAATCAATCAGGGCCGCAAAACCGCTGAATCCCTAGTAGGAACCAAAAGACCCGATGACGAAACCCATTCGTAATATCGCTATTATTGCGCACGTGGACCACGGCAAAACCACGCTGGTCGACGCTATGCTGCGCCAAAGTGGCACTTTCCGTGCCAACCAGGAACTCGTCGAGCGCGTGATGGACTCGAACGATCTGGAACGCGAGCGCGGCATCACCATTCTCGCCAAGAACACTGAGATCGAGTATCACGGCACAAAAATTAATATCGTCGACACCCCGGGCCACAGTGACTTCGGCGGAGAAGTCGAGCGCGCGCTGCGCATGGTGGACGGCGTGATCGTCCTGGTCGACGCCAGCGAAGGTCCGCTCCCGCAGACTCGTTACGTTTTGCAGAAGGCCCTGGCCGCGAAGCTTCCGCCGATCATGGTGCTCAATAAAATCGATCGCCCCGACGCGCGCCCTGCCGCGGTTCTGGACGAAATCTATGATCTCTTCATCGATCTCGATGCCACCGAAGATCAGCTCGATTTTCCGGTGGTCTACACCAACGCCAAGCTCGGCGTCGCGCACCTCGCCGTCGGCGACGATTCCACCACGCTCCAGCCGCTGTTCGAGCAAATCGTAAAATCCATTCCGCCCCCGGCCGGCGATCCTGCGGGCGTCTTGCAGATTCAAGTTACCAACCTCGATTACAGCGAATTCCTCGGCCGCGTCGCCATCGCGCGCGTGTTTCAGGGCACATTGAAGCGTGGCACCGAAGTCGCCATCTCCAAGCTCGACGGTTCGATCGTTCCCACCAAGATCACCAAGCTCTTTACCTTTCGCGGCCTAAATCGCGAAGAAGCCGAAGAAGTGATCGCGGGCGACATCGTGGCCATCGCCGGCGTGGAAGGCATTCAGATCGGCGAGAGCATCACCGATCTCGCCAATCCGTCGCCGCTCGAACCGCTCACCATCGACGAACCAACGCTGACCATGGTGTTCACCATCAACACCTCGCCTTTCGCCGGCCGCGAAGGCCAGTACGTCACTTCGCGCGATATCCGCGCTCGCTTGGAAAAAGAACTTCTGACCAACGTCTCGCTGCGGGTGGAAGACACCGGCACCACCGACGCCTTCCGCGTTTTGGGCCGCGGCGAACTGCAACTGGCCATCCTGATCGAAACCATGCGCCGCGAAGGCTACGAATTAATGGTGGGCAAGCCCGAAATCGTGGTGCGCACCGAAAATGGCCGACGCCTGGAACCGCTCGAACTACTGGTCATCGACTGCCCGGAAACTTTTATCGGCATCGTCATGGAATTGCTCGGAACCCGCCGCGGTGAAATGAAAAAAATGGTCAATCACAATTCCGGCCGCGTGCGCATGGAATTTCAAATTCCTTCCCGCGGTCTGATCGGATTGCGCAGCCAGCTGATGACCGACACTCGCGGCACCGCCCTAATCCATTCTTTGTTGGAAGGCTGGACCGAATACGCGGGCGATATGGCCATGCGGTTGACCGGAGCATTGGTCAGCGACCGCGCCGGCGTCTCCACCGCCTACGCCATTTGGGGCATTCAGGAACGCGGCGAAATGTTTGTCGGCTCCGCCATCGAAGTTTACGAAGGCATGATCGTCGGCGAGAACGCGCGCGAAGACGACATGAACGTCAACATCACCAAAGAGAAAAAACAAACCAACATGCGTTCGTCTTCCGCCGACGAGGCGATTCGCCTGATTCCTCCACGCGACATGACGCTGGAAAAGGCCATCGAATTCATCGCCGACGATGAATTCGTCGAGGTCACCCCGAAATCAATTCGCCTCCGCAAAAAAGTTCTTGATGCCAAGCGCCGCCCGAAACGCTGGCAGGAAATTAAAGCCAGCGCCGAATAGCGGTCAAACGTCGAACCCATTCTCACCGCCCGCGATTGCCAGCCTGTCGCGGGCGATTTATTTTGTGTCTGTCTTTCTCGCCCATTTGCGGCCAGCGCGCAGCCCTTGAGAGCTGGATTGGCATTGGAACATTGCGGTCACCCCGACCGTATCTTTTATGATAAGAATGTCCGCTAGCGGGACGGACGATTCCCACCAGCGGCCAAGAAACCCACTTTCAATGCACCAGGCTTTTACCAAGGACAGTGTTATCAGTGGCTTAGGGCAGTTATTGTACCGGAAGTGAATTTGCGATAGAGAACACGAGGTTCGCATCCGTGGATATCGTTCGACCCGAAGTTAAGCGCAAAAAGAAGATCCGTCTCATCATCTATATTGTGGCGGCCGTAGTTCTGGTCCCCGTCGTCAGCTACGCGCTGTCGCGGCTGAAGCCAGCTGCGCCCAGCGTCGATACCGGCACCATCTGGACCGACACGGTGAAGCGGGGGCCCATGCTCCGCGAAGTCCGCGGACTCGGCACCCTCGTTCCCGAAACCATCCTGCTCATCCCTGCGAATACTGACGGCCGGGTCGAAAAACGATACATTCTCGCCGGAACGCCGGTCAAGGCCGACACCGCGATTCTCGATCTCAGCAATCCCGAATTGCAGCAATCTACCCTCGATGCGGAATTTCAAGTGAAAGGCGCGCAAGCCAACCTAGAGCAAACCAAAGCCCTGCTTCAAAACCAGCTGATGGATAAACGCACCCAGGCCGCTTCCATTAGTTCGGCTTACCACACGGCTCTGCTCGACCGGGAAACCAACGAAAAGCTGATGGCTAACGGCCTGGTTTCGAATTTGATTTATGAAAAATCCAAGGTCGCCGCCGCCGAACTTGAAAAGCAGGACGTCCTGGCCCAGAAAGAAGTGGAAACCTTCGAAAATTCCATCGCTTCCCAAGTCGCTGTTCAACAGGCCGGCCTCGACGCCAAAACCGCGATGTATGAGCTGAAAAAATCCCAGCTCGACCAGCTGCACGTCCGCCCCGGTATCGACGGTGTGTTGCAGGAACTCGATGTCGAGGTCGGGCAAAAAGTCACCATGGGTACCGTTCTGGCCCGCGTGGCCCAACCGAGCCACTTGAAGGCCCAGCTGAAAATCGCCGAAACCCAGGCGAAGGATATTTCCATCGGCCAGAAAGCCTCGGTCGATACCCACAATGGCATCATCGCCGGACACGTCACTCGCATCGATCCCGCCGTGCAGAACGGAACCGTAACGGTAGATGTGGGCTTGGAAGGTACCCTGCCTCCCGGCGCCCGACCCGATCTCAGCGTCGAAGGTACCGTCGAGATCGAACGCCTCGCCGACATTCTGTTCGTCGGCCGTCCGGTGCATGGAGAAGCCAATAGCACCGTGGGCCTCTTTAAGGTAGTCGACGATGGAAAAGAAGCGGCTCGTGTGCAGGTACAACTCGGCCGTTCGTCCGTCAATACCGTGGAGATCGTGAAGGGGCTTGAGGTCGGCGACAAAGTCATCCTTTCCGACATGTCGGCCTGGGATAACTACGACCGGGTACAGCTGAAATAATGACGGAACATTTTGGGCTCTGGAATGCGTATCAACCAGCGAGACAAGGGATTGGCTCGCGAAAACTGATGAAATCTGGAAGGAGCAAGGGATGAATACCACAGCGGAACAAGGCCTGATTCGCCTCAATGGCGTGACCAAGGTCTTCTACACGGACGAAGTCGAAACCCACGCGCTCAGCGGCGTGCACCTGGAGATCAAGAACGGGGAATTTCTGTCGATCGCCGGACCTTCGGGTTGCGGCAAATCGACGTTGCTTTCGATCCTCGGTTTGCTTGATTCGCCGACGGGTGGCGACTACTGGATCAATACCCAGGCCGTGGCCAATCTATCGCTCTCCGATCGGACTCGCATCCGCAATCGCGAGATCGGATTCGTCTTTCAGGCTTTCAACCTGATCGGCGACCTGACGGTTTACGAAAATGTCGAGTTGCCGTTGACCTACCGCAGCATGGCCGCCGCCGAACGCAAGAAGCGCGTGCAGGAAGTCCTGGAGCGCGTGGGAATGGCGCACCGCATGAAGCACTATCCCTCGCAGCTTTCCGGCGGTCAGCAACAGCGTGTTGCCGTGGCCCGTGCGTTGGTCGGCTCGCCATCCATCCTGCTCGCCGACGAACCTACCGGAAACCTGGATTCCAAGAATAGCGAAGCGGTGGTGGAGCTACTGCAGCAACTGCATCGTGATGGCGCGACCATCTGCATGGTCACCCACGATCCGCGCTACGCCAGCATCGCCGATCGCACCATTCATCTTTTCGACGGCCGCATTGTTGAGGAAACTATAGGCACGCGTACCGCGGCGGTCTAACCACGTTCGTGAAAAATTCGTTTTAGATCAGAGCCAAGCGCTCGCTTTGGCTTGAGTGTGCAAGTGTGTCGATTCGCCAGGGAGTGAAATGAAGAATTTCACGCAGGACCTCAGATACGCGTTGCGCACCCTGGCCAAAAACCCCGGCTTCGCAATTGTCGCAATTCTCACGCTCGCCCTCGGCATCGGTGCGAATACTGCAATTTTTTCGCTCACCGACCAAGTCCTGCTCCGACGCCTTCCCGTCCAGCACCCGGAAGAGTTAGTGATCCTGCGCTCGCCCGGCCCCAGCCCCGGACGAAATTGGAACGATGGCCCCGGCGGCACTTCATTCTCGTATCCCGCCTACAAAGACCTGCGCGATCAGAATCCGGTTTTTTCCGGATTGCTCGCGCGCTTCAGCACCCAAATCAGCGTGGTAGCGCAGGGCTCTTCCGAACTTGCCAACGGCGAACTGGTAACCGGAAATTACTTTACCGTGCTTGGAGTTCAACCGGCCCTCGGCCGCGTGCTCGATGCCGGCGACGAAACCGCGCCCGGAGCGAACACTGTCGTCGTTTTGAGCTACGGCTACTGGAAGCGCCGCTTCGGTCTCGATCCCAGCATCCTCGACAAACAACTCGTCGTGAACGGCCACTCGCTGACCGTCGTTGGCGTTAGCCGGGCCGGCTTTTCCGGCGTGCAGGTTGGCCAGGATCCCGACTTATTTATTCCCATCACCTTGAAAGCTCAGATGACGCCGAACTGGGACGGATTGAGTGATCGCGACGACCACTGGTTGGCAATGATTGGCCGCCTAAAGCCCGGAATGTCCGTAGCTAGAGCCGAAGCTGGGATCGCGCCCACCTACAGCGCGATGCTGCAAACCGAATCGCCGGCCAAAAAGCACGACTCCAAAACGCGCCAGGAATTTCTGGATCGAAAACTCCTTCTGGATCCAGGATCGAAGGGCCGCCCGATTCTCCAGGCCGATACCAAAGGTCCGTTGATCGCACTGATGGGCATGGTCGGTTTGGTGCTCCTGATTGCCTGCGCCAACCTGGCCAGTCTACTGGTCGCGCGCAGCGAAGCACGGCAGCGCGAAATCGCATTGCGTTTGGCTCTAGGCGCCGGGCGCTGGCGTTTAGTTCGCCAATTGATGGCCGAAAGCCTGGTATTGGCCGTTGCTGGCGGCGCTGCGGGAATTATGCTGGCGTCGTGGACTTTGGGGTTGATCGTGAAGGCAATCCCTCAGGATTCGGGCACCACTGGTCTCAATGGCCAGCTCGATTATCGCGTTTTGATCTTCGCAGCCTCCGTATCCATCCTCACCGGTGTTCTATTCGGCCTGGCTCCGGCCCTGCGCGCCACGCGTTCCAATATTCAAACCGTGTTGCGGGATCAGGGATCGAACGTCTCGGCCGGAAGGGCCAATGTCCGCACCCGCAAATTCTTGCTGGCCTCCCAAATCGCCTTAACGGTCGTACTGCTCGCCGCCGCAGGTTTGTTCGCGCACAGTCTGCTCAATCTCAGCCGTCAGGACCTCGGCTTGCATCCCGACCATGTTCTGCAATTTTCAATTGCTCCGCAGCTGATTGGCTACACGCCTGAACAAACCGTCGCGATGGTTGAACGAATACGGAAGGGCATTGAGGCGTTGCCCGGAGTTCGCTCCGCCAGCGCTTCGGAAATTCCCATGCTGGCCAGCTCGAACTCCAGCACCAACATCACCGTGCAAGGATATAAAGAGCAGGAAAACGAAAACATGGATGTCGATCAGGATTGGGTCGGCCCCAATTTCTTGTCGACGATGGGCGCAGCCCTACTCAGCGGCCGGGACATTGCCGAAACCGACAGTGCCACTGCGCCGAACGTCGCCATCGTCAACGAAAAGTTCGTCCACCGATTTTTCGCCGGCCGCAATCCCATCGGCCAGCACTTCGGTTTTGGAGGCGGCGACGACGTAAAAATCGATGTTGAGATCGTCGGCGTGACCAAAGACAGCAAGAATGTCGATCTCCGGCAGGACATTCGTCCTTACGTGCTGGTGCCCTACTCCCACAGCAGCCATTTCGGCGATGCCACGTTCTACGTGCGAACCAATCAAGATCCGGTCTCGCTGGCCACCGCCATTCGAAAAATAGTTAAGGATAACGACGCGCGATTGTCGGTGTTCGACCTGCGCACCCTGACCGAGCAGCTGGACGACATCGTTTTCACCGACCGGCTGGTCACTTACTTTTCGCTCGCGCTTGCGCTGCTCGCTTCTTTGCTGGCGGCCGTCGGCCTCTACGGCGTGATGGCCTACGTCGTCGCCCGGCGCACTCGCGAAATCGGCATTCGTATGGCTCTCGGCGCAACGCGCGGGAACATCGCCGGATTGGTTCTGCGGGAAATCGCGGCCATCGCCGCAGTGGGATTGCTTATTGGCCTCACCGCTGCCTACGCCGTCGGGCGCGTGATGGAATCGTTACTCTTTGGCGTGAAGGCGATGGATCCAATCGTCTTCATTGTGGCGACGGTACTGCTCCTCGTCGTTGCCACTTTAGCGGGCTGGCTCCCGGCGCGCAGTGCCGCCAGCGTCGATCCGATGGTGGCTTTGCGTTACGAATGAAGTCTGGGGAAAAAAGGAAAATGCATGGATAAGCTCTGGCAGGATCTCAAATACGGAATCCGGATGTTGACCAAGAGTCCCGGATTCACCGCCATCGCCGTGCTCACGCTGGCCCTGGGCATCGGCGCGAACACCGCCATCTTTTCGGTGGTCAACGCCGAATTGCTGCGGCCTCTTCCGTTTCGCGATTCCAGCCGCCTGGTCAGCGTCGGCACCTCGAACTCGCGTGCGCATAATATCTCCGGCGCCATGTCTTATCCCGATTTTCTCGATTTGCGCGCGCAGAATCACGTTCTCGAGGATCTCGCTGCCTATACCGATAGCAGCGTCACCCTAACCGGCGTGGACCAACCCGCGCATCTCATCGGCGCCCAAGTCTCCGCCAGCCTGTTCAACGTCTTGGGCGCCACGCCCGAACTCGGCCGTACATTTCTCCCCGAAGACGACCAGCCCCGCCACCACGCGGTAATTTTGAGTCATCAAATCTGGAAAGCTCGATTCGCGGGCGATCCAAAAATCATCGGCCGCACCATCCTGCTCGATAAAACCGGCTACACCGTGGTCGGCGTCATGCCCGCGAGTTTCCAGTTTCCGCTGCAACGCGACGCAACCACGCTTTGGACCAACATTTCCGCGATGCTGGAATCGCCCGACAACTCGCCCGGCATGGCCCAAGAACGCGGAGCGCACTTTTTGCGCGGCATCGGCCGTCTGAAACCGGGCGTCACCCTGGCCCAGGCCCAAGCGGACCTGGATGTAATCATGAGCTCGCTGAGCAAGCAGTATCCCGATACAAATAAATACTGGATCGCTCGCGTAATCTCCGAGCAATACCGCATGACGCGAACTATCCGTCCGGCCCTGTTCGTGATGATGATCGCGGTCGGATTCGTCCTGCTGATCGCCTGCGTGAACGTCGCCAATCTTCTGCTTGCACGCGCCACCGCCCGCACCCGGGAGATTGCCATTCGCGCTGCGCTCGGCGCCGGTCGGAATCGCCTGGTGAAACAACTCCTCACCGAAAGCTTCGTGTTGGCTTCGGTCGCGGGAGTTCTTGGACTCTTGCTCGCGATGTGGGGCAGCGAAATTCTGGTACGCCTCAGTCCGGAGCAGTTGCCGCGCACCTCCGAAATTCACGTCGACGGATTTGTCATGGCCTTCACCCTCGGTATCGCCGTGCTCACCGGCTTGTTGTTCGGTCTGGCTCCGGCGATGAGCGTTTCCCATTCCAGCATCGTCGACTCACTGAAAGAGGGTGCGCTTAGCACCCCGGCAAGCAAAGCGCGCTTCGGATTGCGCAGCTCACTGGTAGTCGTGGAGATGGCCCTGGCCCTGATCCTTTTGGTGAGCGCCGGACTACTGATTCGCAGCCTGGTGCACATGCAACAAGTGAATCCGGGCTTTGATCCGCACAACGTAGTCACCGCCAACATCGACCTGCCGGATGCCAAATATTCCGACGCGCAGAAGGCCCAGTTTTTCCACAATCTGATTCCCGCGCTAAGTGGATTGCCCGGCATTCAGTCGGCCGCCGCCATTTATCCCTTGCCCATGGGCGGAGACGAAATCCGCACGACCTTCCAAATCGAAGGACGCCCCGTAGCAAAAAGCGAAGAAGCCCTAACCTCTTTGCGCGACATCACGCCGAACTATTTTGCGACTATGCGTATCCCACTGCTGCAAGGGCGCGACTTCGATGCCCGCGAACAGGCCAAGTCGACGCCAGTCGTCATCGTCAATGAAGCCCTCGCCCGCCAGTTTTTTCCCGGCCAAAATGCGATTGGGCACCACATCAAGCCGGGAATTGCCGTCGGCACCGACCAGCCGGAGATGCGCGAAATTATCGGCGTGGTCGGCAACGTGAAACACAGCGACCTGGTCAGCGAGTTCACGCCAGAATCGTACCTTCCGTCGGCGCAGATTCCCTTCAGCTCGATGACTCTGGTAGCGCGCAGTTCACAGGATCCGCACAGTATCGCCAAGATGGTGACCGGCACCGTCCAATCGATGGACCCCGACATTCCGACCTACGCCTGGAAAACGGTCGAGGAATATCTGGATGGAACGCTTTCAGTTCCGCGGTTCAATACCGCTTTGCTGGCGCTCTTCGCTGGTCTGGCCATGCTCCTCACCGCGGTCGGCTTGTATGGCGTGATCGCCTACTCCGTAGCCCAGCGCACCCACGAAATCGGGATTCGCATGGCACTCGGAGCCAAGCCGCGAGACATGATGCGATTGATCGTCGGGCAGGGAATTCAGCTGGGACTAATTGGTGTAGGAATTGGTTGCGCGGTGGCCATGGGCCTCACCCATTTTCTTTCCAGCCTGCTTTTCGGGGTCACTGCCACCGACCCGGTTTCTTACGCCGGAGTGATCGTATTGCTTTTCGGCGTGGTGGTGCTGGCCTGTTACATGCCGGCCCGCCGTGCAATGCGCGTAGACCCCATGGTAGCGTTGCGGCACGAATGAAGCCTGGTCCGAGTATCAGGAGATTGCATCCTTGATCAAACTAATCGACGTCGAAAAATTCTACGAATCCGGCGCAGGAAAAACCTGGGTGCTGCGCCGCATCAATCTCGAAATTAAGGAAGGCGACTTCATCACCGTCCAGGGCCCTTCCGGAGCAGGGAAGTCCACCTTGATGGGCATCATCGGAATGTTGGACGGCGCCTGGAAGGGCGAATACCACCTTTATGACAACGCGGTGCATAAACTCGACAACCGCCGCCGAGTCGAACTACACAAGAAATACATCGGCTTCGTGTTCCAGCAGTATCACCTGCTCGACAACCTGACCGTCGCCGAAAATCTGGATCTGCCTCTCTCCTACCGCGACATCAAAAAAGTAGAACGCGAAGGCATGGTCGCCGACATTCTCGACCGCTTCCAGATCGTCGGCAAAAAATCGCTTTTTCCCAATCAGCTTTCCGGCGGCCAGCAGCAAATCGTCGCCGTCGCCCGCGCCGTAATCGGGCGCCCCAAGCTGATTCTGGCTGATGAGCCTACCGGAAGTCTGCACTCCAGCCAGGGCAAGATGATCATGGATTTGCTGCGCAAGCTGAATGATGAGGGCACCACGATTATTCAGGTCACCCACAACAACGAATGGGCAGCCTACGGAAATCGCATCATCCAACTCGCTGATGGCTGGATTGTCGATGGTCAAACGCCGGCTAGCGTGGCGGTGGGCAGTCCCGCTAGCTCATGACCAATGTTTCGCTTTGCTTTTGGTTTGCCGCTCCTTTTTGCCGCGCAAGCGGACGCATGGTGGACAGAGAGTGACGAAGAAGTAAAATGGCCTCGTCACCATCGTCCCTTGGGAGCCATGTATGGGAGCCATCTGGCAGGATTTGCGTTACGGCGCGCGTATGTTGCGCCGCAATCCGGGTTTCGCGCTGGTTGCAATTTTGACCTTAGCCATTGGCATCGGCGCGAATGTAGTGATTTTCAGCGTAGTGGACGGGGTCTTGCTCAGGCCGCTGCCGTTTCCAAATTCGAAGCAGATTGTGGCTCTGTGGGAAACGGATGCCAATCGTAACATCGAGCACGGCGTGGCCTCCGCCGCTGAAATGCTCGATTGGCGCGATCTGAATCACTCGTTTCAGGAGCTGTCCGGCTGGCGAGCGCTGTATTTCACCATTACCGGAACCGGCGGCCCGGAACAGGTTTGGGGTTCGCAGGTCTCTGGCAATTTTTTCCGGATGTTGCGGGTCTCGCCGATTGTCGGCCGGGATTTTTCGTCCGAAGACGAGCAGCCCGGCCATGAAAACGTCGTCATCTTGAGCTACGCATTATGGCAACGGCACTACGGAGGGGACCCGGGAATCATCGGCCGTACCATTCCGCTGGACGATAAACCGTTCCAGGTGATCGGAGTGTTGCCGCGGGATTTTACGTTGTACGGCACGCTTCCGGAATTCGAAATTTGGAAACCGTTCGCGTTCACGCGCGCGCAACTCGATCGTGAAGATCACCAACTGGTGGTCTTTGGCCGGTTGAGAGATAAAGTCACCGTGGCGCAGGCCCAGGTAGAAATGGAAAGCATTCTGGATCGCCTGAAGCAACAGTATCCGGGGATTGACCAGAAGAACGGAATTCGCGTGATTGGATTTCATGATGCGCTGGTCAAGACGTTACGTCCGGGTCTGCTATTGCTGCTCGCAGCGGTGGGGTTTCTTTTGCTGATCGCCTGCGCCAATGTGGCCAATCTGATGCTGGCCCGCGCCTCGGTTCGCGAACGCGAAATCGCCATCCGTGCGTCGCTCGGTGCTGGTCGCCGGCGGATTTTGTTCCAGATGCTAACCGAGAGCGTACTGCTGGCTTTGATCGCGTCCGTGGTAGGAATCGCCTTGGCGTTCTTGGGATTACAGCTTTTTCACACGGTCATGCCTCCGGCAGTGGGGCGCGGCCAAATTCCGCACTCGGATTGGATCGGCATCAACGCCCGGGTGCTCGGCTTTACCGTGGTCATAGGCCTGGTCACCGCCGTGATTTTCGGCCTGATGCCCGCGATTCAAATCGCGCGCTCGGAACTTTACGAGTCGCTCAAGGAAGGCAGTCGTGGTTCCACCGGAGGAAGGCGCAGCCACTTCGCGCGATCGGTGCTCATTGTTTCAGAGATCGCCTTTTCGGTGCTCTTGCTGATCGGTGCAGGTTTGCTGGTGCGGAGTTTTGCTCGAATGATGTCCGAAAATTTGGGATTCAATTCCTCGAACCTTTTGACCATGCAGGTTTTCCTGCCGGAGACCCACTACTCCTCGGTCCCCAGCATCGTGAACTTCGATCGAGCTGTGGTCGACGGCGTGGCGGCTCTGCCAGGCGTAATTTCCGCGAGCGCCGTAAATTTCCTGCCGCTCACCGGCTGGACCTCCTTCAGCGATTTCGATATTGCCGGCCGCCCGAGTCCACCCTCCGGAGAACATTTCACAGCCGCGTACCGCGTCACCGACTGGCGCTACGTTCACACCATGGGAATGGTCTTGAAGTCCGGGCGAGATTTCACCGCGGCCGACGGTCCGGATAGCGAAGGCGTGGTGCTCATCAATGAAGCGCTGGCCAATCGTTACTGGCCCGGTACAAACCCAATCGGAACGCAGATCAGGATAATTCTCCCCGCAACTCTCCGCCCTTGGGATTCGCAGACTCGCGAAGGATGGCTGACGATTGTCGGAATCGTGGGGGACGTCCGCGATTGGTCCTGGTCGGAACCCAAGAACGCGCAGCTCTACCTGCCGGCCACGCAAAACGCGTCCAAGATCATGCGGCTTGTCGTGCGTACCAACGGCGATCCCACCCAACTGACCAGCGCGGTGCGTCAGGTCGTTGAGTCCGTCGATCCGAACCAACCGGTCACCGAAGTCAGCACCATGGATGATTTCCTGAAAATCGTAATGGCTCAGCGGCGCCTGAATATGGCCTTACTCGCGTTCTTCGCCGCCATCGCGGCGGTGCTGGCGGCCATCGGGATTTACGGCGTGATGTCCTACGCCGTCACCCAACGCTCGCACGAAATCGGCATTCGCATGGCTCTCGGAGCCGAACCTCGAAACGTTCTACGCATGATGGTCAGCGAAGGAATGAGGCTGGCACTGCTTGGCGTGGCGATTGGCTTTGTCAGCGCCATGGTGGTTTCGAAATATTTGGAGAGTCAGCTGTACGGAATCAAAGCGCGGGATCCGTTGACGTTCGCCAGCGTGCCGCTGCTCTTGGGTCTGGTGGCCTTGGCCGCCTGTTACTTCCCGGCCCGGCGCGCGACCAAAGTCGATCCGCTCTCAGCGCTGCGCTACGAATAGTTTCAGCTTTCTTTCGATGAGGTGATTTTTAACATGACCGTTTATACGCAGGGAGAAATACCGGCTGTCGCTACCCCTAGCCGTCCGATGCGCTCTAGAATTCTCGTCGCCGATGACCAGCAGGATATTCGCGAAGCGCTGCGCATGCTGCTCAAAGGCGAAGGATTTGAAATCGAAACGGCCTCGTCGCCCGCTGCAGTCATCTCGGCCATTGAGGTCCGCGAGTTCGACGGCCTTTTGATGGATTTGAACTACGCCCGCGATACCACCTCCGGTCAGGAAGGCCTCGACCTGCTCTCGAACATTCGCGCCAAAGATAGCTCGCTGCCGATTATCGTCATGACCGCCTGGGGCAGCCTGGAACTCGCCGTGGAAGCCATGCGTCGCGGCGCTAAAGACTTCGTACAAAAGCCTTGGGAAAATGTGCGGCTACTTTCGATTCTGAAAACGCAGATCGAGCTAGCCCAAGCGCTGCGCAAGGGCCACCGTCTGGAAGCGGAAAACCGCCTGCTTCGCGCCGACGGACGCCCGGTGATGATTGCGGAATCGGCGTCGATGCGTCCGGTGATGGATTTGATCGCGCGCGTCGGACCGTCCGACGCCAACGTGCTAATCACCGGCGAACACGGCACCGGAAAGGAAGTCGTCGCTCGCACGCTGTACGCGCTCTCTTCACGATCGTCTCGACCGCTCGTCACGGTCAATGCCGGCGGCTTGCCCGAAGGCATTTTCGAAAGCGAGCTGTTTGGCCACGTCAAAGGCGCCTTCACCGACGCTAAATCGGATCGCGTGGGCCGCTTCGAGCTCGCCGACGGCGGCACGCTGATGCTCGACGAAATTGCCAACGTCCCCATGAACCTTCAGGCAAAGCTTTTGCGCGCACTGGAGTCCGGCGAAATCGAACGGGTCGGCTCCTCCACCACTCGTCGCGTCGACGTTCGCATCATTTCGGCGACCAACGCCGACGTGCAAGCCGAAGTCACCGGCGGCCGCTTCCGCGAAGATCTACTGTTCCGGCTCAATACCATTGAAATCCATTTGCCGCCGTTGCGTGAACGACGGGAAGATCTCTCGCCGCTGGCCCACCATTTCTTGCGCCAGTCGGCGCAACGCTATCGTAAGCAACTCGAAGGCTTCGAGCCCGTCGCGCTGCAGGTCTTGATGGATCATCCCTGGCCCGGAAATATTCGCGAGCTCGATCATTCCATCGAACGCGCTGTCTTGATGGCCGAGGGACCAACCGTCCGCGCCAGCGACCTCGGACTGCGTCCCGCGCGCGAAGCCGCTCTGCGTCTGGAAGAAATGAGCATCGAGGATGTCGAACGCGTCCTGATTCAGAAAGCGCTGGCCCGCTCCGCCGGCAACGTCAGCCACGCCAGCAAAGCGCTGGGCTTGAGCCGCAGCGCGCTCTACCGTAGACTGCAAAAATATAGCCTTTGAGCCCGATTCTTTACGAACGCCGCATCCTGCTCCTGGCGCTGGCTGCCGGGCTGGGCGGGTCGCTGGTAGCTTTCGTTCTGCTGTGGACCGGCGACTTCTCCGCGAATCTGCGCTGGACGCTCAGCATCGTCATCACCGTAGCGTGGCTCAGCTTCGCGTTCTCTGCACAAAGCCGCGTCGCGTTTCCTCTCCGTACTTTGTCAAACCTGCTGGCCGCCTTGCGTGAAGGCGACTTTTCGATTCGCGCCCGCGGTGCCAATCGCGAAGACGTGCTGGGCGAAGTTTTGTGGGAAGTGAACGCCCTGAGCGACACGCTGCGCAAACAGCGCCTCGGTGCAGTTGAAGCCACCGCGCTCCTCCGCAAAGTCATGGAAGAAATCGACGTCGCCGTTTTTACCTTCGACGGCGCCGGTAGCTTGCGGCTGGTGAATCGCGCCGGCGAAAGAATCCTTAGCCTGCCGGAAGATCGCCTGCTCGGCCGCACCGCGGAGGAGCTGGGTCTTTCCGCTTGTCTCGAAGGCGAAACACCCCGCATCGAGCAAATGGATTTCCCGGGAAAATCCGGCCGCTGGGAAATTCATCGCGGAAGTTTCCGCGAAGCAGGCTGGCCACACCAATTGCTGGTCATTTCCGATTTGAGTCGCGCGCTTCGGGACGAAGAGCGCCAAGCCTGGCAGCGCCTGATCCGCGTCATCGGCCACGAATTGAATAACTCACTGGCGCCAATCAAATCCGTCGCCGAAAATTTGGAAAGAGTCGTCGGCCGGAAAAAACGCGCGCCCGACTGGGAAGATGATTTGAAGCAAGGCCTGGGCATCATCGCCGCCCGCAGCGACGGGCTCGCCCGATTCATGAACGCCTATGCTCGCCTGGCCCGGCTGCCGCCTCCCGTGATGCAGCCCATGGATGTCGGCACTTGGGTTCGCCGCGCTGCCGCGCTAGAACTTCGCATGAAAGTGCAGGTCGAAAACGGACCGGAACTGCAAATTCAGGCCGACCCGGATCAGCTCGAGCAATTGTTGATCAACCTGCTGCACAACTCGGTGGACGCCGCGCTCGAAACTGGCGGGGGAGTGCGCGTAGGCTGGCAACGCGAAGGTTCGAGCCTTGAGGTTTGGGTCCAGGACGATGGCCCCGGCATTCCCAGCCCGGCCAATCTCTTCGTCCCATTTTTCACCACCAAGCAGGGCGGATCGGGAATTGGTCTCGTTCTGTGCCGGCAAATTGCCGAAGCCCACGCCGGAACACTCAGCCTGGAAAATCGCGGCTCGATGAGAGGTTCCGAAGCCCGGCTGCGGCTGCCGTATACCAGCGATCAGGCATAAAAAAAGCGGCTGGAATTTCTCCAGCCGCTTCAACTTCTCCCAGAAAAAATTCTTACTGCTGTTGCTGGTGCGTTTGCGGGTCCTTGGTTGCAACGTCGGCCTTGGCCGCGTCGATGGCCACGCCCGGCGTCGCCTTCTGGTAGCGGGTCAAGAACGGCATAAATGGCGTAACCTCGAACGGCATCTTCTCCCGTGCGGAAAGCAGCGGGATCGGTTTCGCCTTCAGCAGCTCCACGTGATCGCTCCACGGATCCAGCTTCAAACGGGCGCCGATCGGCAGCGCAGCGATCTGATCGATTTTCTTAGGATCGAAATTCGCGGCAGTGCTGGTCAGGTTTTGGCTCAGAGATATGCGGTTGCCCAAACGAGGATTGATCAGAGCCGGCAAATTCTTCGACTGCTGATCGAGCTGGCGCAAGAACAAACCAGCCGATCCCAGCTTGTCTTTGTACGGCGAATTCTTCAGCAGTTCCAGCGCCTTGTCCGAGGCCATCTGAACTTGCGCCGGGCTGTCCTTGAACGAGAAGCGGCTCAATGCTTCCGTGGTGGTCACGTTGGTGGTGTCGTTGAAGCCCCACTGATCGGTCGAGGGCTTGGTCACGATGATGTCTGCCAATTCTTGAGCGATCATCGTTGCCAGGCTGGCTTCGTCCGGCAGCACGTCCAGCAGTCCGCGGCTCAGCACGATGGTGTGGCCGATCGAGAACATTTCCAAAGTTCCGGTCAGCAACACGCGGCAGTGAACTTCCGGCTGGACGTCCAGATTGTTGGTGACTTCCAGGTTGTTCACCACCGTTTCCAGAACCTTGTCGACTTCTCCCGGAGGCGCGAGCAATCCAGTCCGCTGCAAGCGATCCAACACGTTGATTTCAGCCTGATGTTGCCATTCGCGCGAAGCTTCGATCGGCGAGCGGTCTTGCGAAGCCTGGACCGGTTCGTCGGTGATCGTCGGCGACTCGATTGTCATCTGCGTGAATTCTTCCTGGCGACCGACGTTCTTCAGGTTGTAGCCCCACAAGCGAGTCTGTGCCTTGAAGCGAATGTCGCCGCCCAAAAAATCTTTCAAATCAGATTCCTGGCTGTAGATATAAGACGGCAGCCACAGGCCGGGCTGAACGTTCAACCGCCAGCTGTCGAAGTGCAGATTGAAACTGTTGATGCCCGCGACCGGCGTGTATACGCCGTTGAAGCGAACGATGGTAAAGGTTTGGTCTTCGGCCCAGATGCGCCCCTTGAACCGGCCTTTGCCCGACTTCGGCAGCGGCGTAACGTCGAACACCACGCAGCGCACTTCGCCCAGAAATTCGCGGTGTACGTAATCAAATTGATAGTGCTGGCGATCGAAGCCCTGGGTATCCAGGTAAATCATCTGCAGGAAGCCTTCCGGAACGTACGACGAGGAGAACAATCCGCCCATATGCGAAATCGGATTGAACGCGTCGAACTTTCCTTTGCGCTCGCCTAGCATGTTGTGGTCGACGATGCCCTTGGAAAGATCGGCCTGCCCCAGGAAGTAGTGGTCCTTCACCGGGATCGCGCCCATCTCCTTGTCGGTCTTCATGTCCTGAATATAGGTCTCGATCACCGGGTTGTAGCGGCGGATCGTCGCCACTTCGTCGTGCTCCCGGGCAATAATCCGATCGATCGCCTGGTCCACGGTGACCACTGGGCTGGCGTTGGTGCCGCCGCTTGGCTGGTCCGTCGGTGCCGCATTCTGGGCCGCAATCGTGCCGGCCAGCGTCCCCATGAGGAAAAACGAGAAGCAGAGATTTTTCAGCGTGCGCATTTCCATCCCCTTTATCAGTACGCCAATGCGAAAACGATGTGGATCGTGGCGGTCGTATCCACAGGTTGGCCATCCTGCTGTGCGGGTTTGAACCGGATCTGCCGAGCCGCGCTTTCCGCGGATTCGTCTAGACCATGACCCAAGCCCTGAACAACGCGGAGAACCTTGACGTCCCCCGACGCCGTGAAAATTACCTGCAACAAAACTTCCCCTTCAATCTTTTTGGCGCGCCCTTCGTCCGAATACACCGGCTTGGGCTCGAAAATAATCGAGATCGGCGTCGATCGGGCAACAGTGTTCGCCGTCTGTTTCACCTTCGGCGCCGCGACTACCGCGTTTTCATCCCCGAATCCGCCCTGCTTCACCGCTCCGTGCGCCCCGCCTCCGGGGCTTCCCACTGCAACGCCGTTACCAAAACCAGTGCTAGCGATGACGCCCTTTGCGCCGTTCGCGCCACCCGTTCCGTTTCCGCTTCCGGGCCCGGTCGGCATGTTGTACGCGCCCTGCACGTTTACATTCGCTTGATGCCCGGTACGCGAATTCGCCGGCAGGCCGTCCGGGTCGCCAAATCCGCCCGTTTGCACTGCCTCGCGAGGCTTCTTCAAAGTCGGAATCGCCGAACTGCCCATCGAAATAGGCGGGGTCTGATCGGGGAACGCCTTGGCCACTTCGGTCATGTCCGGCGCTTGCACGTTCTTCGGCTTATTCACCCGGGCCACCGGGGCTGGATTCACCGGCGAATAAACGCGGGGTTTGGGGATCTCGACCGCCACCGGCGTAGGCACGGGTGCCGGTTTCGGAATTTCCTTTACCACCGCTTTTACCGGAGCAGCTTTTACCGGAGGCGGTGGCGGTTGCGGCTTCCAGGCCACGACGGGAGGTGCCTCCACCGGAGTCGTCCAGTAGTGACGCACAATCTCCATCTTTTCCGGCATCAGCATCGGAATAACGACGAGCAGGCTTACCACCAAAATTTGGAGTCCAAAGCTGGTGCCGAATAGTTCCCAGCGCGGCTGGGCATCCGGTAAGAGGGACGCATTAAAGACAGCTCGATTCGTAGCAGGTGCCATCGCTTTCACCGGAATCCTTACCTCGAATATTGAGATGCGTAAAAATACACGTCTGCTTGACAGATCATTAGTACTGGAACGAGGGGCTGGGATGAATAGGACCGAAGTACCATTCTATCCCCTGTCGTGTTGAAAGCGATAACCCAAGAGTCAGCAGTCAGAGAAGGATTAGTCTCTTGCGCCACTGCCGCTGCGAAGCCGAAAGACACGAGTCCCTCACCTACTAATTTAACCCGGCCGGGAGGGTTGCGTTGCAGAAATACCAGAGCTGTGTCGTAAGAAGCGGGGCACGGACCGAAAAGCCCGTGCCCCTTTGTTTGCAGTGCGTTACGGCCTAGTGGGCTTCGACTACAACGTAGCCGGTGACGCCCCCGTGATTCACGAGCAGCAGAATCGGCTGGCCACCCGCGCCCGCCATCAACTGCTTATACTGCGCCGAGGTGCTGACTGGTTTGTGGTTAATCTCCTGAATCACGTCGCCGCGGTTGATTCCCGCCGCTGCTGCCGCGCTCGAAGGATCCACCGAAGTAACTACCACGCCTTTCGTGCCGGCCGGCAGATTCAGTTCTTGCATTACTTCAGGGGTCAGATCCTGAACTTCGATTCCCTGAATTTCGCCGCTGCCGGTTTCCTCGTTGCCTTCTGCCGTCTGCTTGTCCGGAGGCAATTCACCCAGCGAGACGCTGTAGTCCTGAGTCTTGCCGTCGCGCCAGATATTCAGCTTCACCGATGTATTCGGAGCCATCTGGGAAATGCTCAGCCGCAGGTCATTGGCGTCGCTCACCGCTTGGCCATTCAACTTCACGATGACGTCGCCCTTTTTCAATCCTGCGTTCGACGCCGGAGTATTCGGTGAAACGTCGCCGATCAGCACGCCGCCACCTTGGTTGAAGTTAAATGCCTTGGCAATTTCCGGAGTCAGGTCCTGGATGTGCACGCCCAAATATCCGCGCACCACTTTTCCGTGAGCCAGGATTTGATCCATCACCGGCTTGGCCATGCTGATTGGAATCGCAAAGCCAACGCCTTCGTTGCCGCCCGAACCGCCGTGCGAAAGGATCGCGGTATTGATACCCACCAGGTTTCCGTGAATATCGATCATCGCGCCGCCGGAATTTCCCGGATTGATCGCGGCGTCGGTTTGAATGAAGTTTTCGTACTCTTCGATGCCCAGCTTGGCGCGGCCGGTAGCGCTGACGATCCCCATCGTGGCTGTTTCGCCCACGCCAAACGGATCACCAATCGCGAAAATCAAATCGCCCACATTCAATTGCGTGGAATCGCCCAGCGGCAGAGTCGGCAAATCCTTCCCTTCGATCTTCAACACGGCGAGATCGGACTTCGGATCTGCGCCGACCAGCTTGGCCACGAACTCACGCTTGTCGCTCAGCTGCACCTTGATGTCGGAAGCGCCGTCGATCACGTGGTTGTTGGTCAGAATTGTCCCATCCGCCGTGATGATTACGCCCGAACCCAAGGCCTGTTCGCGCTCCGCGTGCGGCTTTCCGCCCTGCTGTCCGAATTGATCTCCGAAGAACTGACGGAACATCGGATCGTTAAAGAAGGGAGACTGGTTGGCCTGCTGCTTAACGATTTTCGAAGTGCGGATGTTGACCACCGCCGGCAAAGCTGGCTTGATCACCGCCGAAAACCCGTTCGCGAAATTACCCAGACTCACGGGCAGAGCATTTTGCGCCACGGTGATCGGCTGGTGAGGAGAACCAAATACGGTTTGATCGGCCCAATTCCTAAAACCTTGCGAGAGTAGCGCGCCTCCCGCAAATGCCGCGATCACCACGACCGTGGCGACCCAGCGGCGAATCTTCAAGCTACTGCTTTCCATGACTGTCTCTCCTTCATCTTCCTAGCAGGATTTAAGTTATATCGCGCGGTGCGCTACGTTGGCGCTACCGCGAATATGGTATTTGACGTATCTCAGCGTAAATTGTGTTTCGATGAACGCGGCGTTAAAGCAGCGCTTCGAGCGCCTTTCGCCTTCGCGAGGTTAGATGCAAATCAGACCGCCCGAGGCTAGCAATTCTTCAACTGGAAGCTATCAGATTTTCTTGTGATTGAGGTAACCTTCCGATGAATTATGCGTCAAATCAAGCACTTACGCGGACGCTAGACTGCGGAATTTGACAAGGTTTCGAGCTCCAAACACGAAAATCCAATTTCAACAGGATCCCAGAGGAGTACTAGGATGAAGCGCAACATTCTCGCGATGGTTACCGCTCTTTTGCTGTTGGCGGCGATTTCCGCTCTCGCGCCGCGGCTCACCAGCGCTCAGCAAGCTACAGCTCCCGCATTTGACGATGGCACCGGCAAAGCCCTCACCGCCATCGCCGGTAGCGCAACGATGCGGCCCCGCGCCTTCGATTACCTCACTCAAGTGAGCGACGACATCGGCGCCAGAGTGACCGGCTCTCCCGATGCGGCCCGCGCGGTCGACTGGGGCGTCGCCACAATGAAAGAAATTGGTCTCGATAACGTGCACGCCGAGACCTGGAAGATCTCCCACGGCTGGACTCGCGGTACCGCTGACGCCGAACTGATCTCTCCCATCCGCCGTCGCCTGATGGTCGATGCTCTCGGCTGGGTCGGTTCCACCGCTCCCGAAGGAGTCGAAGCCGACGTCATCGCCGTGAATGCGAATCAACTCCCCCAAGAGCTAAAAAATAATTCGGCCAACTGGCGAGGAAAAATCCTGCTGATCGTTCAACGAGGCGAGGCTCCCAAAGATCGCATGGAGGCATTCGCGAAATTCGGCGACTTTCTCAAAGCCGCTCACACCGCGGGAGCCATCGCCGTAATCGGCGGCCAAGGCGGACGCAAGTCCGCCGGAATGCATTTGACGCACACCGGCGCGCTCGGCTTCGATACCTACTACGACATTCCAGTTGTCAGCATGTCCGCTGAAGATCAGGAACAGCTTGAACGCTACCTCGATCGCGGCAAAACCCCGCGCCTGAAAATTAACGTCCAGAATCAAGTCACCAGCGGTCCGGTGGATTCCGCGAACGTTGTCGGTGATATCCGCGGCACTCAATTTCCGGATCAGATCATCGTTGTCGGCGGACATCTCGATTCTTGGGACCTCGCCTCCGGCGCAACCGATAACGGTGCCGGCACCAGTGTCACTCTCGGCGCCGCCGAAGCCATCATGAAATCCGGCTTCAAACCGAAACGGACCATCCGCTTTATCCTCTTCACCGGTGAAGAACAAGGGCTGCTCGGCTCCCTCGCTTACGTGAAAGCGCACCAATCCGAAATGTCCAATTACGTCGCTACGCTGGTTCTCGATGCCGGCCAAGGCGCCGTGACCGGATTTCAGATGGGCGGACACGATGACCTGATTCCGGTGATGGAGAAATTCGCCGGAACCCTGCAGGCCTTCGGCAAGCTGGACGTCGACAATGAAGTGGAATTCGGAACCGACACGGGCCCGTTCACGCTGGCGGGCATTCCGGCAATCAACCTGAATCAGGACACCAGCGATTACAAGTATTCACACCACTCGGCCGTGGACACGCTGGACAAAGTCCAACCCGCCATCCTGGACCGCAACGCCGCGATTATGGCCTTGGCCGCTTTTTGGATCGCAGATCAACCACAGCGGTTCGCCACTCCGTGGCCTGCAGAAAGAACCGCGAAGATGCTCGTCGATCAGCATCAGGACGGAATGTTGAAACTCTTCGGATTGTGGCCCTTCGGAGATCTCGGCAGCCAACCGGCGGCCAAATAACAACAGGCAATCATTCCCGCTTGCTGAATTAGAAAACTCTACCAAAGCGTCGAGCCGCTGATCAGCTGCGCGATAAAGAATGCCGCGGCTGCGGCGAGCCCACCGACCAGCACGGTTTGCATCGCGCCGCGCAGAGGCTTGACGCCGGTGTATGTTCCTTTGATCCACCCAAAAATAAAAAGCGCCAGCAGCGTGAGCCCGATGGAAAAGAACAAGGCGCGCCGCAAATCGTGATATAAATGGCGTCTGCTGCACCACGCAGATCAAC
>CAWIEL010000052.1:0-13548 GCA_963835025.1 uncultured Acidobacteriota bacterium | reverse complement strand
GATCGCTACCGAATCACGCTCGCCCAAGCTGGTGGTCGAAAAAAGCACGGTCCCGGCCCAAACCGGACAAGAACTGAAACGCGCCCTCGCCGTTTACGGCCGCAAGAGCGGAATCAAATTCAGCGTGGCCTCCAATCCGGAATTCTTGCGTGAAGGCACCGCAGTCGATGATTTTCTGCATCCGGATCGAATCGTAATCGGCGTCGAAGACGAAGCCGCGGCCAAGCAGTTAAAAGAAATTTACCGTCCGGTTCTCGAGCGCACCTTCCACTGCCCCATTCACTCGCCCGCTTGTCCCGATACGCCTCTGCCCGCATGGCTGGTCACCACCATCAACAGCGCCGAGCTGATTAAGCACGCTTCCAATTCGTTCCTGGCCTTGAAAATCTCTTACGCAAATATGGTCGCGGACCTGGCCGAAAAGCTGGGTGCCAACATCGATGAAGTCGTCCATGCGGTCGGCATGGACGCGCGCATCGGCACCAGTTTCTTCCGCCCCGGCCTCGGCTTCGGCGGTTTTTGCCTGCCCAAGGACTTGCAGGCCTTCGTCTACCTCGCGGAAAGTTCCGGCGTGGATTTTTCGATGTTGAAAGAAGCGGAGAAAATCAATAAACAGCGCATCGAAAGCTTCCTGCTGAAAGTTCGCCGCGCGCTGTGGGTGGTGAAAGGCAAGCCGGTCGCGGTGCTGGGACTGGCGTTCAAATCGAATACCGACGACATCCGCTTTTCACCCTCGATCGATTTGGTGCAGCAATTGGTCGCCGAAGGCGCGAAAGTGAAAGCCTACGATCCGGAAGCGATGGAGCGGGCCAAAGCGATTCTGCCCGGCGTCGAAATGGGCAAGACCGCTTACGACGCCGCCGAAGGCGCCGAAGCTCTGATCATTGCTACCGAGTGGGAACAGTTTCGCGACTCGGACTGGAATCGCATTCACGATTCCATGGCGCGGCCATTGATATTGGATGGCCGCAACCTGCTCTCGCCGACCGAAATGAAAAGCCGCGGATTTGAATATCACTCCGTCGGCCGCCCCGACTGAAGATTTATTTCGCGGGTCCGGCTTGGGCCAGTTGCGCTTTGAAGTACTCGTAGGTGCGCTGCAGGCCTTCTTCCAGATCGATCTTCGGCTCCCAATTCAGCAAGCGCTTGGCCTTCGAAATATCCGGGCAGCGCTGTTTGGGATCATCCTGCGGCAATGGATGGAACACGATCGGCGTGGTCGATCCCACCAGTTTTTTCACCCGCTCGGCGAATTCCAGAATCGTGATCTCCCGTGGATTTCCGATGTTGGTCGGCTCGTGCTCGGTCGATTCCAGCAGCCGGTAAATTCCTTCCAGCAAATCCGAAACGTAGCAGAAGCTTCGCGTTTGCTTGCCATCGCCAAACACGGTGATCGGCTCGCCGACCAAAGCCTGATACAGAAAATTCGGCAAGGCCCGGCCATCATTCAGGCGCATGCGCGGGCCGTAGGTATTAAAGATACGCACGATGTGGGTATCGAGCCCGTGGTAGCGGTGATAGGCCATGGTCATCGCTTCGGCGTAGCGTTTCGCTTCGTCGTAAACGCCGCGCGGCCCCACCGGATTCACATTTCCCCAATAGCTTTCCGGTTGCGGACTTACATTCGGATCGCCGTAGCATTCGGAAGTCGAGGCCAGCAGGAATCTCGCATTTTTGGCCAGCGCCAATCCGAGCGAATTGTGCGTTCCCAGCGCCCCCACCTTCATGGTTTGAATCGGCATCCGCAAATAATCGGGCGGGCTGGCCGGAGAAGCGAAATGCAGAACGGCTTCCACCGGGCCTTGCACATCGATGAAACGCGAAACGTCGTGACGCGCAAATCGGAATTTCGGGTTCGAAGCCAGGTGCGAAATATTGGCTTCGCTGCCGGTGACCAGGTTGTCGAGACACAGCACTTCCCAACCCCGGGCCAGCATCAACTCGCACAAATGCGAACCCAGAAACCCTGCCCCGCCGGTTATGACTGCGCGCAATTTTGCTCTCCTGTGCTGCTCGACTGCCGGTGCCGATTGCCGTCAATTATCGCTGAAAAACTCGAGGCTCGATAGAGGCCGCGAGGAACAAACCCGATTTTGCGGGCATCCGGGCGGCTAAAGCCCTCGGATTACTTGGGCGAAGGTGCTGCGAAAGCCGTGGTGTGATCCGCCACCACTTTCCAGCCGTCCGCAAATTTTCGAAGGTTCAGCGTGAATATTCCGGATGGTTTGTCGTTCTCCCGCACCAGGTGAAATTGCCCCACCACGAACGCAGCATCGGGGCAGGTCTGATGAACTTCCATATCCGAGAAAGAAAGCTGGCCCATCGCTTTGCGGTCTGGATAGCCCTTCTGATAGCGCTCGTACACCGCCTGCCAGCCGCGAGCCAGCCCGTTCGCTCCCACAAAAAGCGTCTGGTCTGACTTCCAATACCCGGCCATAAACGCCTCCAGATCCCCGCGATTCCAGGCCGCCGCCTGCGCCTCCAGCACCGCGGTAATCTCCCCCGCGTCGGTGTGTCCTTGCGCCCGGGTGCCAGGCGGCGTTACCATCGCCGAGACGAACAAAAAAATGGCTCCCAAACCCAGTACCGTCAAAATCGATCGCCTCATCGCCATCCTCCCAACCTGCAAATTGAAAAATGACCCGGAGTTTTCTAATAACGCAATCCGCGATTAGAAATCGCCGTAACTTCAACAAAATACAGGGTCGAGGTCATTTCTAATCGGCTCTTTTTTGCGTGTTTTCGCCCCGTCCGAGACGCGGATTATAGGCCAAACCGCCCCAGAAACCGACCTCGCAATTCGCGGGCTACCCCAGTTAGGGTGGAAATCAGTACTCTCGTTCTATTGGCCGCGGCGGCCCAAAATCAGAAACTGTTCGTGGTTGAACATGCTGATTGCAGCCCTCATTCTCGTCGTATCACTCGCGGCCACCGTGCAGTTCGCGGTCTTCATCTGGCGCGTAAGCCTGCTGCGCGTCGCCGCCCAGCCGGTCGCCGATTCGGCGCTGGTCGAAGCCTCCACCAGCCTGCTGAATACCAACGACTTCGCGTCCGCCACTGCCGTACAGCGGCTGTGCCCGAATCTGGAAGACAATCCACTGCCCAAGCTTCGCTCCATCCGGCTCTACTACGGCCTGCTGAAGATGGCCAAGGCGGCGGGCGACTTCATCGTAGCCCCCGGCGCCCCTGGTTTCGGCGGCTGGACCACGCGCGAAATGGCCCTCTGCACCCGCTACGCGACGGTAGTGTTGTCGCAGCGCCTGGAACGCAACCGCATGCTCTGCGACGAAGTCCGCTCGCTGTAAGCGGCCTCGCTCCAGCGCCCCTTTTTTCGTCCCTCCACCCACTCTGGCCACATTGCCAGTTACCTCATACGCCATGCCGCCCGGTCATTTCCGCCGACCCCGGCCCCTTTCGTGTCTAAATCATATTTGTTAATTCTTAGCCTTCGAATTTCTCAATTCTTCTGAGGAGGCGCTATGAAGAATTGCGCCCGGAACTTTTGTTCACTGGCATTTTTGGCAGTGGCGATGCTGCAGCTTTCGAGCTGCGCGTTGACGCCTGACAGCTTCCATTCGGTGATACTCGCGCCGAAGGGAACTACCTTCATCGGCCAGAACACCACGATCGGCGTTACCGCTACCGTCTTGAACGATACGCAGAACGGAGGCGTAATCTTTTCGTCGTCACCTGCCGGGACCGGTCTCCTAACGCAGACGAGCATTAGTAACGCGATCTACGCCGCACCCATGACCGTCAGCACCGAAACGGTCGTTACCATCACGGCCGTCGCCGTGGATTATCCCAAGCAGTCCAGCACTCTTACCTTGAAAATCGAACCGCCGCCGGTAATTACCACGACGACCTTGCCGTCCGCCACTTTGAATCAGGCGTATTCGCAACCAGTGATGGCGACGGGTGGCGTGCCGCCATTGAGTTGGACGGTTACTTCGGGCAGCTTGCCGGCGGGGCTTTCGCTCGCGGCTAGCACCACGGACACAGTAAACATCGTCGGCAAACCAACGACGGGCGGTAATTCGACATTCACCATCGGCGTGACCGACGCGGCCGGCGAATCGGCTTCGTCGCAGCCGCTGAATATCGTGGTCAGTACTCTGGCATTCACCACGACTTCTCCTTTGCCCCCGGCGCAAGTTGGCACGGCCTACAGCGACCAGATTGAGGCTACGGGCGGCACCGGAACTTTGACCTTTTCGGTGGCATCCGGTTCGAACTTGCCGCCAGGATTTACGCTCTCGACGGCGGGTCTGCTTACCAGCGCGAATCCTTCGGCCGCCGGCACTTACACTTTCGGAATCACGGTGACGGACAGTGGAATTCCTCCTGCGATCGTGACCCAGACGTTTACCTTGGTGGTTGGCGGGCAGCAAAACCTGGCGCTCTTGAAAGGCAACTTCGCATTTACGTTCAGTGGGAATAATGCGGCGGGATTTATCACTGCGGCCGGAGCGTTCACGACCGACGGCGCTGGACTAATTACCGGAGGCGAAGCAACTTACAATTCGCTGACCGGCCCACCGGTCACCTACACCGGGCTTAGCGGCAGCTACACCGCGGGAACCGATGGCCGCGGCACGATCACGTTTTCGAGCGCCACTCCTGCGTTCCCAGCGACGCCGACTTACGCATTCGCCATCGATCCGGGCGGAAGCGGACACGGGCGCCTAATCGAATTCGACAGCACCGGCGCACGCGGCGCGGGGCGGCTGGAAGCGCAGATTGTCTCGAGCTGCGTGGTCACCACCGCGAACACCACCTACAACGGCAACTTCGCGTTTGGCGGCTCGGGCTTCTCGATCGCCTCGGCGACGGGCGCAGCCGGTCCCGTCGCATTTGCCGGAGCATTCACCACGGCAGCTCCGGTGGCGGGATCGACGATTGGAAGCATCGGACCGGGCGAGATGGATGAGAACACTCCCGGGTTCGTCACTTCACAGACGGCTGACACCGTTTCCGGAACCTATCAGTCTGCGTCCATCACGGACACCACGCATTGCACGTTCACGCTCGGCACCACCAGCATCGGGACGCTGAATTTCGCGGCGTATCCGGTGTCGAATGCCGAAGCATTTTTGGTGGAGATGGATCAGACCAGCCTGACGACGCCGCTGCTTTCGGTGGCAGATCTGGTGCAGCAAATCGGCCACCCGTTCCCGACTCAGAACACAATTTCGGGTCCGATGGCCGGCGGTTTGAGCGGCCAGGGATTGTCGGGGAACACTTATCTTCCGGACGTGGCGATCTTGCAATTCTCAGCCCCGGCCTCGGGAAGCTTCACGATGCAGGTTACCGACAATGTGGCCGGCACGGTTTCGACTTGGGCCAGCCCGTTCCAAGTGAGCTACCAAGGGGATTCGTTCGGGCGGGTGACGACGAATCTGATTCATCCTTTCGAACCAGTTTTGTACATGATCGATTCACAGGACGCTTTCGTGGTCGGACTGCTGCTGGGTGGCCCAATTTCCGGACGGATGACCGCGCAATCACAGCCCGCGGGCGGATTTACCACGCAATTCCTGGCGCAGGATACTCCGTTGGTGGAAGGAACGGTTGCGCCGGCGGTTCCGGCGAATCGCAACGTTTCGGGGTTCTTGACGTTCGACGGATCGGCAAATCCGACGGTGGTTAGCGGAACGCAAGACGAAAGTACGACCGCCGCGAACACGACCGGAGAAACGGTGACCGGAACGTTCGCGCTTTCCGGCACGGGCAGCAGCGACGGCAGCGGCACTGTTACGTTAACGTCTCCCGCAAAATTCACGGGAGCGTTCTACTTCATCAGCTCGACGAAGGCGGTGATCGTGACCACGACGGCGGGCGATACGAATCCCGTGTTGTTCATCATCGGCCAGTAAGCCACAGTAAGTATTTTTCGGGGCCGGAGCGCCAGGCACTCGCAGGCTTTCGCGCGCGGTTGAGGTTCGCTAGTAGGCCCAGCGGATCAGCACCGCGCCGGTGGTATAACCTGCGCCCACGGCAATCAGCAATACGAGGTCGCCTTTTTTCAAGCGCTTTTGTTCCACCGCTTCCATCAGGCCCAACGGAATCGTTCCCGCCGTGGTATTTCCAAAGTGATCGATGTTCACCATTACTTTGGAATCATCGACGCCCAGCCTCTCCTGCATGGCGCGGATAATCCGCAAGTTCGCCTGATGCGGAACCACCAGCGCCAGGTCGTTACTGGTCAGGCCGTTTCGTTCCAGCATATTGACTGCGTGTTCGCTCATGCGCCGGACCGCGTATTTGAAAACCTGGGCGCCTTCCTGATGAACGTAGTGCATGCGCTTGGCGACGGTTTCCTGGGAGGAAGGATTCAGCGAGCCGCCGCCGGGCATGAACAGATTCTGGCCGCCGGAGCCATCCACATCGTGCGCGAAATCGAGGATGCCTTCATTGCCGGTAGCCGGTTCGAGCAGAACCGCGCCGGCGCCATCGCCAAACAGCACGCAGGTGGCGCGGTCTTTGTAGTCCAGGATCGAGGTCATCACGTCGGTGCCCACCACCAGAACTTTCTGGTGGGTTCCAGCGCCGACAAATTGCGCGCCGACGGTGAGGGCGTAGGCGAAGCCCGAACAAGCTGCGGACAAATCAAAACCCCAGGCATTCTTGGCTCCGAGGCGATCTTGAATGAGACAAGCGGTGGCGGGGAAAAACATATCGGGCGTGACGGTGGCGACGATGATCATGTCGATTTCCGCCGGGTCGAGACCCTTGGCCGCCAGAAGTTTTTTCGCCGCTTCGGTGCCGAGATGGGAGGACGCAACGCCGGGGTCCGCATAGTGGCGCTCGCGAATGCCGGTGCGCGTGCGAATCCATTCGTCGGTGGTGTCCACGATTTTCTCGAGATCGAGATTCGTGACAACTCGCGGCGGCAAATAGCCGGCTACGCCGGTAATTTTGGCGGCAATGCGCTTACCCATTCAAATTCTCCCGGGCCCTCGTCGAAACGCTGCAAGCAGAACGCCGCGCCTTCAACACACGAAAAATAAACAGTAGGCGATTGTATGCAACCTCTAAGGGTGTGACAAGCGCCAGCAGCTATGAACGCGGCGGCGCAATCTCAAATTTATAGGTGATTTCCGCTATTTTGCGAAGGGTGGCAGCCACCGAACAATACTTGGTTTGACTCAAATCGATGGCATCGCGAACGGCTTTCTCATCGAGGGTGCCGGTCAGGCGATAGATCATGTCAATTTTGGTCCAAACCGTGGGCGGTTCGGGCGCCCGCTCTCCGGAAATTTCAATCTCGAGTGAGAGCAGTTTCTGGCGTTTTTTTTCGAGTATGACGACCACGTCAACCGACGAGCAGGCGCCCAGCGCGCCGAGCAGCATTTCCATCGGCCCAGGAGCCGAATTGTGCTTGCGATCGGCATCAAATACGACCGCGTGGCCCGAAGGCATTTCGGATAGGAACTCTTCTCCGCCAACCCATCGCACGGTTGCGACTTGCATTGCTCACTCCAGATTATCGATGTGGATTTTGCGCAGCAGTATTTAGCTTAACGCAGATCGATGGTTAATTCGAAGGCGGACGGGTTCGAGCGGCGGCGGATTACAGCGAGGAAGACTCTTGCACGGTGGGCGCGCCGATGGCGGCGTTGGCAAAACCTTGTGGGGCACGGCGCATGGTTTCGACGAACACCCGGATGATTTCGGGATCGAACTGACTCGCGGCGCAGCGTTGCAGCTCTGAAAAGGCCTCTTCGGGGCGGCGCGGTTTCTTGTAAGTGCGTTCGGAGGTGATGGTGTCGTAGGCGTCGGCAATGGCGATGACGCGGGCGCCGAACGGAATCGATTCCCCCTGCAAGCGCTCGGGGTATCCAGTGCCGTCGAAGAACTCGTGGTGGTGCTTGACCATGAGGCGGATTCGATTCATGGCCTCGAGAGGCTCCAAAATCTTGGCGCCCAACACCGTGTGGGTTTTCATGGTTTCCCACTCTTCGGAATTGAGCGGGCCGGACTTATTAAGAATGATCTCTGGAATACCGACTTTGCCGATGTCATGCAGTAAGCCAGCCAGGCGAATTTCCTCGACCTCGGCGTGATTCATACCGAGAGCTTGGGCGATCATCACGGCGTACGCGGAAACTTTTTGCGAGTGGCCCTGGGTGTAATGATCCTTGGCGTCGATGGCCAGCGCGAGCGAAGTAACGGTATCGACGACGGCAGTAGGGATTTCTTGCCCGGGGCCGCAGGCGCCCTGTTCGGTGAGCGAGCGAGTAAATTGCTCCAGCCGGCGGTAGATCTCCTCGAAAGCTTCGGGTCCGGTGGAAAAAAGCCGCTTCAGGGTGACGCCGAGGTAGGCTTCGAGAACGTCTTTCTTCCAGCGCTTGGTATCGTTCGGATCGCCCTGTTCCACGCTGGAAACCGAATTTCCGCCCTGATGTTTGGACAAATACATCGAAGAGTCGGCGACTTGAATGAGTTCCTGGGGCGTCGCGCCGTGAATCGGGAAACCGGCGATGCCGAAGCTGGCGGTGATGTTTTTATCGCGCAGCAGTGGATCGGCGGCGACCCATCCGCGCAGCTTTCCGGCCAGCTGGCGGGCCTGTTCGACGTTGGTCTCCGGCATGAGGATGACGAATTCATCGCCGCCGTAGCGCGCGACGACATCCGAACGACGGCAATTCTGTTCGAGGATGTGCCCGACGCGCTGCAAGACGACGTCGCCTTCCAAGTGGCCGTAGAAATCGTTGACGAACTTGAAGCGATCGAGATCCATGAGCACGAGCGCAAAGGAGCGATTGGCCCTAGTCGAACGTTTCCATTCGGAGGACAGGGCTTCCATCAAGAAGCGGTGCGTTTTCACCCCGGTTAATCCGTCGGTGATGGCTTGTTCCTGAGCTTTCTGGAAAGTCAGCGCATTGTGCAGCGCGCCGGCGAAGAGGTCGGCGAGCGTACGAAGTAAGCGAATTTCGTCTTCGGAGAATTCGCAACGCACGGACGATTCAAGGTAGAGGACGCCGAGGAGTTGTTCGCCGTAGGACACCGGCAGCCCTATCGCGGATGCGGTGTTAGGCAGAACTGGCCGGAGCGAATTGGCGTTCACTTCCTCCACGATGACGGTTTGCCCGGTGCGTGCGGCTTGGCCGATCACGCCTTCGCCGAGGGTCACGTGGCGGCCCAGGGCGTCGCGCCTGCTGCCGGCCTCGGCCTGAATGATCAGTTCCTTGGAGGAATAATCGAGGATGGCGATGCCGATATGATCGTAAGCTACCGCGGTTTCGATTTCGGCCACGATCTTCGTCAGCATTTCTTCCGGATTCAGGGTGGTGATGGCGTGGCTGGAAACGTTGTTGATCAGGGTCAGCTGGCGCGATTTTTTCTGCTCTTGCGAGAACAGACGCGCGTTCTCGATGGCGACTACGGCTTCACTGGCCAGAACGCGTAACAGTTCAACATGGCCTTCATCGAAAGCGCGCTGATTCATGCTGTGAACGGCAATCACGCCGATGGCGCGATCGTACAAAATCAGGGGAACGGCACAGAGCGAGCCGGCCTCGCGCTGCGGCGCGAATCCGAGCCGGGTGGCTTCGGCGGCGAATTCATCGCGAATCAGCAGCGGCTGGCCGGTGCGCACCACATGTTCGATCAGGTGGTTGCCGCCGGAACGCTGGCGTTTGGGCTGACGGATTCCGTCGACCACTTCAATTTCGAAACGGACTTGATCCTGTTTATGATCGTAGAAGGCGATGAACAGGCTGCTGACGTCGAAGAGCCGGCGCATCTCCGCGTAAATGCGCTCGAATAACGCATCAGGCTCCAAAGTGGAGCTGAGGGCGCGGCCGATTTCGTTCAGCAGGTGCAGCTCTTCGCTGCGCCGCGAAGTCTGCTGAACCAGGTAGCTATTTTCCACGGCCATGCCGATTTGGTGGCCGAGCGCGAGCAAAAGGCGAAGTTCGGCGGGCGTGAAATTGCGATTGTCCGGGGTGCCCAGTAGCAGCACGCCAAAGACGCGTTCCTTGGCTTGGAGGCTGATGCCGGCAACGGTGCGCAGGCCCTGGCGCAACAGGATCTGGCGAACATGGCGGAAGGATTCTTCTTTCTCCAGCGCTACCCAATTGGCGTCGCGAGCCAGATCGCGCAGCACCACCAGGCCGCCCATGCGGGCGACGAGTTTCACGGTGTAATCGTCGAGATTGTTCTGCCGGATTTCCCCCGGAAACGACTCGTTCATTCCGGTGACTACGACCGAATTGGGCCCGTGGTCTTCGCCATAGTGCAGAGCCAGCGCGCCGGCGGGGATTCGCGCGACGTTCAGGACTCGATCGAGGGCTTGGGCCAGCATTTTCTGAATCCCGCCGCCGGTGAAACCGGAAGTAGCCAGGTTCAGGCTGGACAACGCGAGCATGTTGCGTTCGATTCGGCGGCGTTCTTCTTCGTAGACGGCCATCAACATCAGCACGCCGCCGAACATTTCGGGCAGGAGCGCAAATGGAAGCAGGCTGACGTGATTTAGCGATCCGAGCTGCGGCTGAAAAATCATCATCAGGCGCAAAACACCAGAGGCGATGAAAGCGAACGCGAGCAGTTGGTCGGCGCGCGATTCCTCGTTGCTTCCTTCGCGCCAGAAGGTCCGAGCGACCACAAAGAATCCGAGGGCGACACCGAGTCCGGCCGAGACCGGAACTTTGCCGAAGGCGTAAGCGATCGACCAGGCCGTCGAGAGCGCGATAGCGATACCCACGCCCTCAAGCGGAAGTTTTTTGCGGGAATACAATCGGGCCGAGCAATAGAAGGCGACCAAGGCCAGCGAGAGAATCCATTCGTCGAAAGCAGACCAAGCAATGGATTCCCAAGAATATCCGAGGGCGAGCCGGATAAAGGAGCAACCGGCAAGAAACCAAGCGGTGGCCCAGGCGAGCAGGTAGCTTTGCCGTTTCTGCTGATAGACGTAGCAAAAGAAGCCGGCGAGCAACACGGCTCCCGCCAGCAACACGATTGCGATCGTTTGGATGCTACTTAACACAGTGCTCCGCGGCGAAGTGCAACTTGTCCTGAGAATAGCAGAAAATTCAGCGTGACTTTGCCGGGTCTCCGCGTGAGTTTCGTGGCGGATACGGGCTGGAAATGGCCTCGCCAGATGCCCCAGAACTATTGAAATGATGCGAGTTAGGTGCGCGAGGGTCAAGAGTACGCGGGTACCGAGTTCCACAGCGTAACCCTTTGGCTTGGCGCTTTTGCGCGGCGTTCACGGGGCTTTGGGATGGCTTCCGGCGGCTTCGGCTGGCGGCTCGATTTTGGGTGGCTGTTCCGCTAAGATTGGTGGTTTCCACTACAGGAAGGACTCGAATCTATGGCAGCTGTTCAGAAACCGCGCGTACGTTTCGCACCCTCGCCGACCGGATATCTTCACGTGGGAGGCGCGCGCACGGCGCTTTTCAACTGGCTTTTCGCCAAGCACGAGGGCGGGACATTGATTCTGCGGGTGGAGGATACCGACGTCGAGCGGAACAAGCCGGAATTGGTCGACGGGATTCTGGTGGCGTTGAAATGGCTGGGCGTGGAGTGGGATGAAGGGCCGTTTTTTCAGTCGCAGCGCGGCGAGATGTATCGGGCGGCGGCTGAGAAGATTTTTGCCAGCGGACATGGGTACGCGTGCTACTGCAAACCGGCTACCTACGCTGGCGGGGATTATTCCGCGCCGAAGGATGAAGTGGAAACCGAGGGTGACGACGAAGGGCCGAAAACCGCGAAGCTTGCCGCGTGTCCTTGCCGCGATATGAGCGCCGAGGAGCTGGCCGCGAAACAGAAGGAAGGCTTGCCGCGGGCGATTCGGTTTAAGACGCCGCGAACCGGGACTACGAATTTTGAGGACGCCGTGTTCGGGCATCGCGAAGTACAGAATGCGGACATTGAGGATTTCGTTTTGCTGCGCTCGAGCGGCGTGCCGACCTATCAGTTGAGCGTGGTGGTCGACGATATCGACATGCGCATTTCGCATATTATTCGCGGGGCGGATCATTTGTCGAATACGCCGAAGCAGGTTTTGATTTACCGGGCGCTGGGGGCGGAGCCGCCGTTGTTTGCTCATGTGCCGTTGATTCTAGGCGCGGATCGGACGCGGCTTTCCAAGCGGCACGGCGCGACCAGCGTGGGATCTTATGCGGACGAAGGATTTCTTCCCGAAGCGTTTCGGAATTTTTTGGCGCTGCTCGGTTGGTCGACGGGCGATGATTCTGAATATATGCGTACGCCGGAACTGATCGAGCGTTTCTCGCTTTCGGGCGTCAGCCGAACCAACGCGATTTTCGATCGGGCGAAACTGGAATGGTACAACACCCAGTACTTGCAGAAGCCGGCGGTGGAGGAGATTCTGCCGTACGTCGAAGCGGAGTTGAAAAAAGCGGGGTTGTGGCAGGAAGCGTGGGGGACGAGCGAGGCAGCGTGGTTTGCGAAGACGGTGGATTTGATTCGGCCACGGACTCGGTTGCTGGGAGATTTTACTGGTTGGGCGCGGGCGTTTTTTACTGATGACTTTACGTACGATCAGGAAGCGGTCGAAAAATTCTGGAAGGACGAAAAGATTCCGGGGTTGCTGGCGAAGCTGACGGAGGCGATGGCTGCGGTACCGGACTGGAATCATGACGCGTGCGATGCGGCTTTACGAGCCGTGGCGGCGGCTGAGGGGGTTAAGGCGGGAGTGCTGATTAATGCTACGCGCGTGGCGATTGTGGGGCGGGCGGTGGCTCCGCCGCTGTTCGACACGATGGTGGCGCTGACCAAGGAGCGGGTGGTCGCGCGGTTGCGGCGGGCGCTGGAATTTCTGGCGGCGCGTTAAATTTCGATCGAGGTGGATCCTGCGGCGACCTGGAATTTACTTCGAGGAAGGCTGCGGAGTGAAAATTTCCGGATGTACGGGGCGGGCTTTTTCGTTCGCTGCCGCTACTACGAATTTCGCATCTACTGGTAATTTCACGGGCGGCAGGCAGGTTGTGTCGTTGCAGGCCTGATACCTCAGGGTCATCGGAATTGTGGTGGCGCCCAACGGGACGCTCGTTCCGGCGCGCAGTTTCAGCTTCAGAGTGACGTTCCCCGAATAGACGTTCAACGGCTTGTCCGGTGAAAATGTAAATTTTTGATCGCGGCCAGCTGGGTAAACTGTGTCCAGGATTTCGATTCCCGCAGGCGCTTGAGGCGTCAGATTCGTTGGGATCAAGTAGGGATCGGATGGGTGATGGGAATTCATGTGGTAGCCGTGGGTGATCTCGATGTTGACGGCAATTTGGAATTCCTGGCCAAGCGGAACTGGATCGAGCGAAACGAAAGTTTGGGGTTTTACTACGGACGCGGATTTGGGTCCGGGATCCTGCGCCGAAATATTTTCAGCTAGAAACCAATTGCCGGCCGCAAGGACGACGAACAGAAGTGTCATTGCAATTTTGCGCCAGGTCATTCGCTTAAACCTCAATCGCTTTGCCTAGTTTTTCGGTGAGAATGCGGCTCATCACCTGATTCAGGTTCTCGCCGGTTTTTTCCTGTACGAAGGCCTGGGCTGGGTCAGACCAGGCCAGTTTGAAACTTGTG
>CAWIEL010000051.1:0-23897 GCA_963835025.1 uncultured Acidobacteriota bacterium | reverse complement strand
TTTCCGAAGCGGCCCACGCTGCAAAATCATCCAGCGCGAAGCGCCACCACAATCTCGTCCGCGACTCCCACCCGCCGTCATTCTGAGCAGCGCCTTTCGCGACGAAGAATCTCATCCATGCTCCAGCGCCCAACCCACCACGACGAAGCCGCCCTCGACGTAATGCCCCGCGCGACTCACAACTGGATAAGATTCTTCGCTCCGCCCAGAATGACGCGCGGGCTGTGTGCAGTCCGCGCCGGCGCTTCGCGCTGGAGAACGCGGGTGGCGCGGGCAGCTACGGAAAAGCGGCGGCGAGCCGCCGCACTCCACACTGGGCTGAGCGACATTTCGGCCTCGAAGGCTCCGCGATAGTTCTTGCTGCGGGCGGCGCGCTTCGCGGCTGGTCGCGAGACCTTTTCTCGTTTTTTCTTTTCGATTTTCTATTTTTTGGTTTTCTTGGCAGTTACGAATTTGTGGGCAGCGGCGAGCAGGTCGCGGAGAATTTCGGGGGTCGCCCGGGAGAGGCGCACCAGCACGCCGGTGTAGCCAACGTAGTGATCTTTTACGTAGTAGACCTCCGGCGCTTCGGCCAGCAGGGCGGCGCGTTGATCAAAATCGACACGGACGACCAGCGAATCGGGCTCGGCGGAACTGTGCGATGGCCAACATGCCAGCAATTTCCCGCGAACCTTTAGTGCCGGCTGGCTGTAGCAGGTACTGACCTCCACTCCGGGCAACGCTAAGCCGATTTTCTTCACGGTGTCGAAATTTGGTTCCCTTTTTTGGGCATGATGGGAATTCTACATCGAGCAGAAGTCCCTCGTCGCTCAAGGCGCTGCTCCGTTTTTTGCCACCGGCGTGGCGCGAAACTTTTACGAAGGCCCCCACCGGGCGCCCGGTTGTCACGAATAATTCCTTGGCGCGCGGGGAAATTCGGTGTTACGCTCGCGCGTATTAGATAACTAGTTAACCAGTGGATTGATCCGGCCTGTACCTAAACTGTCCTGCGGAACAGCTAGCTCCCGCGGATTACGCCGTGATATTCCACCGGGCCAGAAGCAGGTCGCTAATTCATTTCCTAGGTTTGTACCACCGGCCCCATTCAGCGGCTCGTTGTATCGACTCATTTCAACTGGTTCGTTCCAGCCGACCGAACCTCAATCTGGAAACCTGAACTTCACGGTTCTTTCGATCCGACCGAACCTTAACCGCAGTTGCGCCAGCCGAGCAAAAAAGCGAGGAGTCCTGTGAGCGAAGAACACGGGCGCGCCGAGCACCCGGTCCGACCCTGACCGGCTCGGCCCTCCCAAACCGTGCCTAGGCCCGCAGATCGGCCTGCGCGTCTGCTACCGGATACCCCGTTTCCAGGCCCCGAACGTTTTTCGAAGAGCTGTCAAAAAAAGGAGGACTCGCATGAGTCAGGAAAAGAATCGTCCGAATGGTGCGCTCGAAAAAGAGAATACTCCGCCCGTTACGGCTCCGGCAAATTCGAATCGGCGCCAGTTTTTGGGCCAGGTGGGAGTTGCTGCGAGCCTCGCGGCCGGTACGCTGGCGGCGCCAGCGGTAGCTTCCGCTCAATCCGCCACGCCCTCGACGCCAGCCGCTCCTTCGAATGTAACAAATTCTCGGATCGTGCAAGCCTTCACCCTGCGGGTAAGCGAGGCGACCGCGGACGCGCTGGTGCCGGCGGCGACCAACGTCAACAATGGGGATGACGCCCGCTATGCGGACAAAGGCGGCACCTTCACCAAGTGCCTGGAGCACGATCAATACGGCCGCGTAGTCCCTTCGTCGTACAACAGCTTCAAGAAGGCGCTGGCCAGTGGAAAGTTTTCGCAGTTTGAACAGATTCTGCTCGGCGGGACGCGGACCCTCAACGGTCCACAGGGCGGTTTGGCTTTCGATCTGGAAGCGCTCGATAACGTGCAGTTTGGCCAGCCCCAGGTTCCACCGGCTCCCGGAATCGCCAGCGACCAGAGCGGCACCGAAATGGTCGAACACTACTGGGCCTCATTGCTCCGCGACGTGGCCTTCGACGATTACGCCTCCAGCCCGCTGGCCGCGGCGGCGGCGGCCGAACTGGGATCGGAGCCCACTTATTTCGGGCCGCGCAACAGCAGTGGTCAGCTCACACCCAACCTGCTCTTCCGCGGGATTTTCCCCGGTGAGACCCTTGGCCCCTATGTTTCCCAATTTTTTATTCAACCCACCGTTTTTGGGGCGCAGCCCATCGGCCAGCAGCAATTGACCTACCTGCCCAACATCGATTACGGCACCAATTTTCAGGAGTGGCTGCAAATTCAGAATGGCGTGGACACCGGCAATCGCAACCAGGTCGATCCCCAGCTGCGCTTCCGGCGCAATGGGCGCGATCTGGCGGCGTTCACCCACGTTGACGTTCTGTACGAAGCCTACTTCAACGCGTTGCTGTTGCTGCTCAGCATTGGCGCGCCGGTGAATCCGGGAAATCCTTACGCCAACTCCGTCATCGAAAATGGCTTTGGCACCTTTGGCGGTCCCGATTTTGCGGCCACCGTCGGCGAGATTGCGGCCAAGGCGCTCAATGTGGTCTGGTATCAAAAGTGGTTCGTGCACCTGCGTCCTCGCCCGGAAGCCTTTGGCGGAAATATCCAACTGGTGAAAACGGGACAGGGCGCGCAGTCCAATGTTAAACCGAGTAACGTCGTGCTCAATTCTCAGGCCTTGCAGCAAAGCTTCAACAAATACGGCAGCTGGCTTCTCTCCCTGGCATTTCCGGAAGGGTCGCCGGCTCACCCGTCATACCCGACGGGCCACGGCACTGTCGGCGGCGCTTGCATCACCGTGCTGAAGTTTTTCTTCGACGGCAGCTACGTGATCCCCAATCCCGTCGTGCCCAGCGACGACGGCCTGTCGCTCAACCCCTACACCGGATCGGACGCTGGACAGCTCACCGTCAACGGTGAACTGAACAAGCTGGCCCATAACGTCACCTTCGGCCATGGTATCCATTCGGGCATCCACTGGCGCAGTGACAGCGATACCTCCATGTTGCTGGGCGAAGCCGTCGCACTCAGCTTTCTCAAAGACAAAGCCAAAACCTACAACGAGCCGTTCACCGTCAAAATCACCAAACTCGACGGCACCACGGCCACCATCTCCAACGTGGGCAATCCGTAGTCGTCAGGATTTGGATTTGCAGCAGAGATGAAAAAAAGGGCGGTCCGGGAAGTACGGATCGCCCTTTTTCAATTTTGTTTCATCGAATCAGCCGCCGCGACATCCTCAACCCAACAAACCAGTGCGAAGCACGCGCCGCCCGCCGCGATTCGCAATTTCGCGCAGCGTCCACGATTGAGAACTCCGCGCCCAACCCATTTTGGAGTGCGGCGGCTCTGCCGCCGCTTTTCCGAAGCCGCCCACGCCCCACCCGCGTGCTAGCGCGAAGCGCCACCACAATCCCAACGCCACCCCAAAACCCGTCGTCATTCTGAGGAGCGCCTTCGGCGACGAAGAATCTCATCCATGCTGCAGCGCCCAGACCACCACGACGCAGCCGCGCCCGACGTGATGCCCAGCGCGACACGGTACTGGATGAGATTCTTCGCTCCGCTCAGAATGACGGCGGTCTGTGAGCGTTGGCGCTTCGCGCTGGAGAACGCGGGTGGCGCGGGCAGCTACGGAAAAGCGGCGGCAAGCCGCCGCACTCCAAAATGGCCCGGTCGCGGCTACAGCAGAGAACGCTGCGCGATACTGACCTGCCGCGGGCGGCGCGCGATTCGCGCTGAACCCAAAACCGCCGCGGCACGTTTATAATTCTGGCCGATGATGCCGCAGCCGGCCGCCACCATCCTGATCGCCCTCGAATGTTTCGTAGTCGCCTTCGTCGGCCTCCACAACTGGGTCCCGCTCGGCTCGCTCAACGACCTCAACGCCGTCCGCACCGAATTCCCCGGCACAAAACTGGTTTACGTTACGCTCTCCAATTTCATTCCCGCCGCTTTCGGCCTGGTCTGCAGCATCAATTTCCGCCACGATTTCCCCGAATGGCTGATCTGGTATCTCTGGATTTTTTACCTGCTCGCCTTGTTCGGCTCGGCCTACGCCTGGTGGATCCCCTACATCTTCGGCGCCGGCTCCAAACGCGTCCAACGCGAGCAGCAGCTCTACGCCAAAACCCACGCCTTCCTCCCCGAACGCCACGGCCTGCGCCCCAACACCCTGCACGTAATTTTCGACGTGGTGACGCTAGCCGTCCTCATCACGCTAGCGGTAATCCAACACCAAAGAATTTGGCCCGCCTAATGTCACTTTTCCCACTTCGATCTCGCAATCACAGTCGATGATGCGCCCGCTTACCTTGGAGTGCGGCGGCTCGCCGCCGCCTTTCCCAAGCCCTCCGCACCACAATCGATCCGGCGCGTACCGCGACCGGAATTCTCGCCGCACCACAAAACCGCCGTCATTCTGAGGAGCGCGTTTCGCGACGAAGAATCTCATCCATATTGCAGCGCCCAGATCGCGGCGACGAAGCCGCCTCCGACGTAATGGCCAGCGCGACTCGCTACTGGATGAGATTCTTCGCTCCGCTCAGCATGACGGCCAACCCTCCCCTTGACATTCTACTGAAGTGCGCCTACGCTCACCTTGTATGTCTACCCAAGAGAAAGAACGCATCGAACTGTTGCAGGGCACTCTCGACCTCCTGATCCTCCGCACGCTGCTGCTCGGTCCGGCTCATGGCCACGCCATCGCCCGCGCCATCGGCTTCACCTCCGACCACGTGCTGCAAGTCGAGCAAGGCTCCCTCTACCCCGCTCTGCATCGCCTGATCAAACGCGGCTGGATCGCCTCCGAAACCGGCACCTCCGAAAATAATCGCCGCGCGAAATTCTACCGGCTCACCGCCAAGGGCCGTCGGCAGCTGGTGGTTGAGACCGGCAAATGGAACGCGCTTGCCGGAGCCATCGCCCGCATCCTGAAACCTGCGCGCGCCAGCGCAGGGAGCAAATAACATGACTCGCCGCGACAAAATGATGCAGGACCTCGACGAAGACATCCGCGCCCACATCGAAATCGAAACGCAGGACAACATCGCCCGCGGCATGAATCCCGAAGACGCCCGCCACGCCGCCGTGAAGAAATTCGGCAACGTGGCCCGCGTGCAGGAAGAAACCCGCAAAGTGTGGACGCTGGTCTGGCTCGAGAATTTTCTGCAGGACGCGCGCTACGGCCTGCGTTCGCTGCGCAAGACTCCCGGCTTCACCGCCATCGCGATCCTCACTCTCGCGCTCGGCATCGGCGCCAACGCCGCAATTTTTTCGGTGGTCTACGCAGTTCTCCTCCGCCCGCTCCCCTACCGCGAGGCCTCGCGCCTGATCGTCCTGCGCGAAACCACGCCGAAAGTCGGCAAGGTCGGCGTCTCCTACCCGAACTTCGAGGATTGGCGCGCGCAAAGCAAAACGATTCCGCAGATGGCGCAAGTTACCCAGGTTGGTTTCACTCTCACCGGAGCCACCCAAGCCGAAAGCGTCAGCGGCTTCGCCGTCACTCCGGATTTTCTTTCGATGCTCGGCGTTCAGCCGGCTCTCGGCCGCGATTTCAGCGCCGATGAAGGAAAAGCCGGCGCGGCTCCGGTGCTGCTGCTGAGTTACCAGCGTTGGCAATCGCAATTCGGCGGCGCGCCGGACGCCGTTGGCAAGACGATGACGCTCGATGGCCGTGGCTTCACCATCATCGGCGTCCTGCCCGCGAATTTCCGATTGCTCGAATCCGCCGATTTTCTGGAACCGATGGGCGTGTGGCTCACCGACAATAAACGCGGCACCGATCGCGGCGAGCGTGGCGACGCCAACGCCATCGGTCGCCTGGCGCCCGGCGCGACGCTGCAGCAAGCCACTGCCGAAATGGCCGGCATCGCCGCGCGCCTGGCGGAGCAATATCCCGGCGAAAACGACAAGTTCGGCGTCGCCGTAGCTACGCTGCGCGATGAATACGTCGGCGACGCGCGCCCGGCGGTGTTGGTGCTGTTCGGCTCGGTAGTCTTCGTGCTGCTGATCGCCTGCGCCAACGTCGCCAATCTTTTTCTGGTCCGCAGCGCCTCGCGCGGACGCGAAATCGCGCTGCGTTATGCATTCGGCGCCGGGCGCGGACGGATCATCCGCCAGATGCTCACCGAAAGTTTGCTGCTTTCCGGGTGTGGCGGAATTCTAGGCCTGGCGCTGGCCTTCGGCGGCATCCGCCTGATGTCGCAATTCATTCCGCCAGACCTGCTGGGCGGCGCGACGCTAGAATTAAATACTCCGGTGTTGATCTTCGCCGGAATCGTGGTGCTGCTTGCCGCGTTGGGTTTTGGCCTGGCTCCCGCGATGCAAGGGAGCCATCCCGACCTGCAAACCGGATTGAAAGAGGGCGCGAAGACTTCCAGCTCCAGCGCGGCGCAGAATCGTTTGCGCGGCGCGCTGGCCGTGTTGGAAATTTCGCTGGCGCTGGTGCTGCTCTGCGGAGCCGGCCTGCTGATGAAAAGCCTCTACAAATTAATGGCGGTCGATCCCGGCTTTCACGCCGAGCAACTCATGAGCGCGGCCGTCGACACTTCGCCGCGGCAATATCCCGACGCGCCATCGCAAGCCCGATTCGCCGAGCGCCTGCTGGCTGGCTTGCAGCAAATTCCCGGCGTCGAATCCGCCGCCATCGGCACCGCGCCGCCGCTTTTCGGCTATCACAGCCGCAGCGACATCTCGATCGAAGGCATGGGCCCGATGAAGCGCGGCGATTATCCCCATCCGGATTTTCACAAAGTCAGCCCGGGCTACACCGAAACGCTGCGCATCCCGCTCATCGCCGGCCGCACCTTCACCGCCGCCGACAGTGAAACGGCGCCGAAGGTCTGCCTGATTAATTCCCTGCTGGCGCAAAAGTTTTTCGCGCACGGCGACGCCGTCGGCCGGCGCATCACGTTTGACGAACGCAAAGAAGGCAGCACCGAGTGGATCACCATCGTCGGCGTGGTCGGCGACACCAAAATGTACGGCCTGGCCAATCCCGCGCGCCTCGAAGTTTATCTTCCCTTCGCCCAGAGCGCCGAAGGCAGCATGAATATTTTGCTGCGCTCGGCAGTCGATCCAGTTTCGTTGACCGCCGCGATTCGCGGCGCGGTGGCGAACGTCGACAAAGACCAGCCGGTCTACGATTTTGCAACCATGAGCGAACGCGCCAGCAACTCCGTGGGCCAGCGCCGCATGACGCTGGTGCTGCTCGAGCTTTTCAGCGCCCTGGCGCTGATTCTCGCCGGCATCGGAATTTACGGCGTCATTTCGTATTCGGTAGCGCAGCGCACCCACGAAATCGGTATTCGCGCCGCGCTCGGCGCCCAGCGCCGCGATTTGCTGCGCATGGTCCTGGGCCAAGGCGTCACCCTCGCGCTGGTCGGAATCGCCGCCGGCATCATCGCCGCCGCAGCCGTCGGCCGGCTGATGTCCACGTTGCTTTTTTCCGTCAGCGCCTACGACCCCGCGACCTTCGTCGCCGTGGCCGCCGCGCTGCTCGCAGTAGCCGCCGCCGCGTGCTACTTCCCCGCCCGCCGCGCCATGCGCGTCGACCCCATGGTCGCCCTGCGCTACGAATAACCGTAAATCAAAACCGCCTCCGCCCGCGAAGCGCGCTGCCCGCGTCTCGCCGTATCGCGAAGCTCCGAGCCATGCGACACCGCCCAGCCCACTTTGGAGTGCGGCGGCTTGCCGCCGCTTTTCCGAAGTAGTCCGCGCCACCTGCGTTCTCCAGCGCGAAGCGCCACCAACAAACGCGGACCGCACTTTAGGCCCGATTTCGGCGCCTCTTTCGGGTGCGGTCCTGCACTTGGCCGTGCGGTTTTTAGCCGCGCTTCGCGCTTGGAACACTTGGGAGCCGGCGTGAGGTTCGAAAAAGCGGCGGCAAGCCGCCGCACTCCAAAGTGGTCCGGGCGGCGCAACAATTCCCGAAGCTCCGCGTCCGTCCCAGCCGCCGGCAACGCGCTTCGCGCGGCACCACAATACACCCACGCAGTCGCAACGACCTTCTTCGCACGCGCGTCTCATCACGTTGCTTCTGCAAACAAACTTCTGCGATATAGTGCTCACCGAGGTCCACGATGACCACGATTTCCCGGGTTTTGTTTTTGCTGGCGATTTTGGCGCCGGTAGCAGTGATGGCGCAGAACACCCCGCGCAAAGACGCGCGCAATAACAGCGCGAACGCGACGAACACGGCCGGCGCGAACGCCGCGTCGGCCCCGCGCCGCTCAACGGCGCGATCACCATTCACGACTGGCAAATGCAGGACGTCGCCAAAGTTCCCCACGCCGCCACCACCGTCTCCACCACCGCCTTCGTCCCGCAAAGCTGGTACAAAGCCACCGTCCCCGGAACTGTCCTCACCACGCTGGTCGATAACGGCGTCTACCCCGACCCGGTCTATGGCGAAAATATGCGCGCCATTCCAGAAAGCCTGAATAAAACCAGCTACTGGTATCGCACCACGTTCGCGGTTCCGCTGACGTATCACGGACGAACTATCTGGCTGCATTTTGGCGGCATCAATTATTCCGCGCAAATTTGGATCAACGGGCAAAAGGCCGGCGAGATGCGCGGCGCATTCATTCGCGGCGATTTCGACATCACCCAATTTGTAAAACCGGGCGCGAAAGCCACCGTAGCGGTTCTGGTCACGCCGCAGCCGCATCCAGGAATTGCGCATGAACACACCGCCGCGGACGGCGTAGGACAAAACGGCGGCGAGACCGCGATGGACGGCCCCACTTTTCTTTCCACCATCGGCTGGGACTGGCTGCCCGCGGTGCGCGATCGCGACACCGGCATTTGGTTGCCAGTCACGCTCGATGCCACCGGCCCGGTGCTGGTAAAAGATCCGCTGATCACCACCGACCTCGCCGATTCGCACGCCAGCGCGGACATCAATATCGGCGCCACCTTGAAAAATATTTCAGCGAAGCCGGTAAGCGGCACGTTGACCGGTGTGATTCATTTTCAGAATCCGGATAAAAATGCGCCGCCTGTCTCCGACATCACCTTTCACCAGGAAGTCACCATCGCGGCGAACGGCACGCAAACCGTCGCGCTCGATTCCAAATCCACGCCGCAGCTGCATCTGAACGATCCGCAGCTGTGGTGGCCCAATGGCTACGGCCCGCAGAATCTCTACACCCTGACTCTGCGGTTCGACCTCGGCAAAAATAATTCCGACACCGTCGCCCAGCAATTCGGCATTCGCAAAATCGAATACGAAGTTCCCGGCAGCGAAAATCTCACGCTGGTGGTCAACGGCGTGAAAGTGATGGCCCGCGGCGGCAACTGGGGCCTCGACGAAGCGATGAAGCGCGTCCCGCGCGAACGGCTCGACGCACAATTCCACATGCACGCCCTCGCCAACCTCAACATCATTCGCAACTGGGTGGGCCAGAGCACCAATCCCGATTTTTACGACATGGCCGACAAGTACGGGATTCTATTGTGGGACGAATTTTTTCAGCCGAATCCCAACGATGGCCCCGACCCCTCCGACATTCCCACCTACATCGCGAATGTCACCGACAAGGTTCTGCGGTACAGAAATCACCCGGCCATCGCCATCTGGTGCGCGCGCAATGAAGGCTATCCGCCGAAGGAACTCGACGACGCGCTCCACGCGCTGATGGACAAACTCGATCCCGCGCGCCTCTACCAATCGAATTCCGCCGACGGACGCGGCGTTTCTTCACACGGTCCTTATTACTGGCGGTCGCCGCGATTTTTCTATTGGAACCACGAAGCGTTCAAAACCGAAACCGGTTCGGTCTCGATTCCCACCATCGAATCGATTCAAGGCATGATGCCGCAAAAAGATTGGGAGACGATCAACGACGATTGGGCCCAGCATGACATGACCAAAGGCGCGCAGCGCGGCAACGAATTTCCCACTTCGCTCGCCGATCGCTACGGGCACATTCGCAACCTCGCCGATTTCGTGCGCAAAGGCCAGCTGGCCACCTACGAAGCTTTCCGCGCGATGTACGAAGGCCGCAATCCGGAAATGTTTAACGGCACGACGGGAATCATCACCTGGATGAGCCATCCAGCGCAGCCCAGTTTCGTCTGGCAGTTGTATCACTACGATCTGGAGCCGAACGCCGCGCTCTACGCCGCGAAAAAAGCAGCGGAAACAATTCACGTGCAGATGAACGAAGCGAATTTCGGAATCGAAGTGGTGAACAACAAGCCCGAGGAGCTGCGCGGCTTGACCGTTCGCGCGACGATTTACAGTTTCGACGGCACGGTCAGCATGACCGCGCCCGGCCAGCTCTACCAGACTTTTCGCGTCGATAGCGTTCCGGCCAGCAGCACGGTGAAAGCCGGAAACCTGACGGTATTCGCGCGCATCTCGCCGCTCTATTTCGTGAAGCTGGATTTGACCGACGGCAACGACAATTTGCTCTCGAGGAATTTTTACTGGCAGCACGTGGCCCAGGATCAATTCGCTGGCCTGCAGGATTTGCCGGTGGTGAAGCTCGATGCCGAAGCGACCAGCAAGACCGATGGCGACAACACCGTGATCACCATGTCGCTGCACAACAACACTTCGCACATCGCGTTGATGACGCACTTGCAGCTGCATCAGAAGGCCAGCGGCAAACGCGTCCTCCCCGTTTTCTATTCCGACAATTACATTTCGCTGGTCGGCGGCGAATCCGCGACGGTGACGATTACCTGCGCGACAAAAGATTTGTCCGGCGAAGCCCCGCTGGTCGAGGTCGACGGATTTAATATTGATGTAGCACCAGTCGACGGCGCAGTGTCGATCGCGCTGAACCAAAACGCGCAGCCGATGCATTGGCCGGCGACCAACATCGTCCCGGATCCAAAATGATCTGGCCACCCTCGCGCAGCCTCTCAACTTCACGCGCGCCAGCCTACCTTGGAGTGCGGCGGCTTGCCGCCGCCTTGCAATGTGAATGACGCCTGGTATCGAATAGGGGTTAAAACAAATTCACGCGGAGAGGCTACCCCTCGATTGGAAAAGGTGCCACGAATGAGACTCACACCATCGCTGCTGGCAATCACGCTGCTCTTCTTCTTCGCCGTCGCCGCAACAGCGCAAAGGCCCGAACCGTGGCACGACGACCTCGTCGAGCATCTCTCCGGCGACTGGAAAATGACCGGCAACGTCATGGGCCGCCCCGCCCATCACGACGTGAAAGCCGAATGGGTCTTCAATCACCAGTTTCTGCGCATCGCGGAGAAAACTTCGGGGTCCGCGCCGGAAAGTGAAAGCAAGTACGACGCCGTTTGGTATTTGGGCTACGATTCGACCAGCGAGCGCTACGTCCTGCACCTGATGGATGAATTCGGCGGAAGATTTTCCGAAACGCTGGGCTACGGCGTGCGCGAGGGCAACAGCATCAAATTTGTTTTCGAATATCCCGACGGCCCCTTCCACACCACCTTCCGCTGGGACCCGGACAAAAACACCTGGCAATGGCTGATGGAACAAAAAGACAAAACCGGAAAGTGGGCGCCGTTCGCGGATTTAAGGCTGAGTCGCTGAAGCGGAATACGCTAAATCAAAAGATTAACCACAGAGGACACAGAGAAAAGAAAAGCGAGAGAGCACGGAGAGCCCTCGCCAAGACTTCTCCGTGAACTCATCTTTTTCTCTGTGTTCTCTGTGGTGATCCTTTGCTTCGATTTTTACTTCTTAAACCCCGCGCTGATCTTGCGCACCGCCGGCCCATCCTGCGACCCAGGATTGCGCGCCCCATGATCCTTTAAAATCCCCGCGCCACGATTCGCCACCGCCTCGTTCGGCGTGCGAATCACCAGAATCACGCCGCCATTCTGCACGTGCGTCGCGTAAAAAACCTGATCGCCGATGTAATCGGGCTGCGTGCCGGAATCGGCGGTCACCACCGGCTCCAGCGCGCCGCCTTTGCCGAAAAGCCGCGCCAGCCAATCCGGATGCGGCTTGGCCGGCTGCGTCGCCGGTTCGCCAGGCGTGTCAGCGACCCGCGCGTCATCATCGATGTCGCGAATCATCTGCACTTCCCGGCCAGTAATCCCGGCCAGCTCCAAATCCTGAATCGCTTCCTCGCCGGCGCGATAATGTTTCAAAATTCCGACGACCACATATTCGTCCACGGTTGGCTCCCTCTGCTTTAGAGTGCGGGACAAAGTTTAGCGGACAAGAGTTTGGCGAACAACGTCTAGATGATTGGGGCCGGCGGGCCGGATTGGTAGGATATGGCGATGGAAATGATTCGGAAGAAACGGAAGGCCAATCCGCTTTTGTGGCTGTACGAGCCTCTCGAGAGCTACGAACGCTATTTGTGTAAGAAGTTTTTCTCGTTCGATGGCGCGTATTTGGATGGGAAGTTGTGCCTGGCGGTAGTGAGTCTGCGCGAGCCGTGGAACGGGATAATGGCTTGCACTTTTCGCGAGCACCACGCGTCGTTGCGGGCGGAATTTCCGGCGCTGGCCCCGCACAAAGTGCTGGGCAAGTGGCTGTACATTTCGCAGCTGCATCCGGAATTCGAAAGCGTGGCGACGGGGTTGGTGGAGCTGGCGCGAGACGGGATCTGCGACTGGGCGTTGAAACCGGCATCCGCAAGAAACGCAAGGCAGGGACAGAACACGCGAGGCCGTAAACGAGCGAAGAAACAAGGCTGAGACCGGTCCGCAATCTCAGCATTCCCTCCCGTCGACCAACCGCCTTTCGCCGTCATTCTTGAGGAGCGCCTTTCGCGACGAAGAATCTCATCCATGATCCAGCGCCCAGACCACGACGACTAACGCGTCTTCGACTTAATGGCCTGCGCCACTCGTTACGGGATTAGATTCTTCGCTGCGCTCAGAATGACGGCCAGAAGCCTGGCAGCCACTACAATTTACGCCGTGACGCGCAGCACCAGCGCGGTGATGTCATCGTGCTGGCGGGCGTAGCCTACGAAAGTGTTGACGTCGGTCATCACACGCGAGAGCACCTGCGCGGCGGTTTGCTGCGCGGCGGATTCGAGCGAGCCGAACAGCCGAATCTCTTTGAATTCCTCGCCGCGCTCGTTGACCGCTTCGACCACGCCATCGGTAAAAATAAATAGCAGGTCGCCGGGGTCGAGTTGTACTTCGGCGGTGGCGTATACGATTTCGTTGTCGGTGAAAAGCGGCAGGCCCAGCGGCGGGCCGCCGGCGCCGAGGCGTTCGATCGCTCCCGAAGCGCGGCGCAAAATCGGATCGTTGTGCCCGCAATTCTGTAACGCATTTTCCGCGTGGCCGGATCGATTTCCGCCAAAAACGCAGTGGTAAAGCGGCGGCCTTCCAGGCTGTGCGCGCGGGCGTAGCGGTCGAGCCCGGTGACGATGCCTTCGAGCGTCGCGGGCGTGCCGGAAAGCGCGCGCAGCCCGGATTGAAACGTGGCCATCAGCAGCGCAGCCGGAACGCTTTTGCCCGCCACGTCCGCCACCGCGACCAGCAAACGCGGCGTGCCTCCTGGAGCGGCCGATTCCGGACGCAAAAACGCGTCGTAATAATCTCCAGCCACGGTATTTTGCGGGCGCGTGGCAAAGGCGATGTCGACGCCGGGAATATTTGGCGGCGCATTGGGCACCAGCCACTGCTGAATTTCGCGCGCGATTTCCAGATCGCGCTTCATGGTCACGCGATCGGCCAGCTCCAGCGCCAGCAGCACGAAAAGAATTACCGCCCCGAACATCCCGAAATCGAAGCCGTAATCTTCGTGGCCGGCGTGATACTCGGGGCGAAAAATCAGCATGGCCAGCGCCAAAAGCAGCAGCACGCGCCGCGCCGGCGTCAGCTTCATCAGCATCGCCTGGAAAATGGCCCAACCGGAATGCATGGCGCGCTTGAAACGCGAACGCTCCTGCTTCAGCGCTTCCCAGTCGACGTCCTTCGAATACAAATCGTAGCTTTCGCGCGCTTCGGATTTGAACTGGCCCCAAAGTTCCTGGACCTGCAAGCCCTCAGTGACGCGCGCCCAAAATGCTTTTAGCCAGCGCTGCTTGCGCGGCGGCGGCGGAGGCGGCGGAAATTGTGCCGAAGAATTTTGCGCGCTCATGTCCGGGGCCAATTATAAATCAGGATGTACGCAAACACGGACGAAGGTCGCTTCATCGGGCGAGGTCGATGACGACCAGGGTAATGTCATCATCCTGTCCGCCGGCGGCGTGGCCGGCCCACTGCGCGATTTCGGCGAGCAGCGCATCGGCGAACTGTGGCGCTGGCTGGTCGCGGCGGGCTTCGAGAAATTGCGCGACGCGCGCGCGGCCATATTCTTCCTGGGCGGTGTTTGCGGCTTCGAACAGGCCGTCGGTGTAAAGCAGGCAGCGGTCGCCGGCACGAAGCGGAATTTCCGCCGCGGTGAATTCGGCGTCGGGAAAGACGCCGAGCATGAAACCGTTTTCTTCGATCTCGCGGACGCCGCCTGCGCGGATTTCGTTTCCCACCGCTTCCCCTGCCACGGCGGCGACACCCACTAGCGCCGGCGCCGTTTCAGCCACCAGCAGCGGCGGATGCCCGGCCCCGGCGTAACGCGCCAATTTATTTTCGATGTCGACGAACAAATATCCCGCGGTGACGAAGTGCTCTTCGAATTTTCCGCACAGCGCGCGATTTAATCCGGTCAGCACCCGCGCCGGATCGGCGGCGTGTTCGGCCTGCCCGGCGAAAGCGACTTTCAGCATCGAAGCGATCAGCGCGGCCGGCACGCCGTGGCCGCTAACGTCCGCCACCAGAATTCCGACCCGCGCCGAATCCACCGGAAGAAAATCGTAGAAGTCGCCGGCCACGGCGCTCATCGGCGCGTAACGCGCGGCAATTTCGAGGCCGGCGAGATGCGGTACGTCCCGCGGCAAAATCGAAGCCTGAATCTGCCGCGCGATCTGCAGCTCCTTACTAATGCTGAGCAGCTGCTCTTCGCGGGCAAAGCTGCGCGACACCGCCACATAGCCCAGGCAAGAAACGAAAATGGCAAAGCCGATGAATTCGTAATTAGGGCCGCCGACGGTTCGCAGGCTGGCCACGTTGATCTGCACCACGAAAGCCATCCACACCAGGAAGCCGAAGATGGCGATTTTGCTTTCGCGCGCCAGCGGCTCGAGCTGCAGGCCGGCGGCGCGCCGAACGATCAGGACGCAGATTGCCGCCCCGACCAAATAGCCAGGACCTGCATATTGTTGGCGAAGTAGAGGCTCTTCAGGCGGACGCCGGAAATCGCGGCAACGATCGCGCAAATATCGAAAATTACCTGGGCCGCGATCAGCCAGCGAAACACCCGCCGCAGACGCGGACCGACCACGCTGAGAATAAAAAATCCCAACGGCAGCATGATGATGCAGGTAATGAACCAATCGAAGGACGGCCAAAATACCGGAGGAAACGAGAAAAGTGACTGAATGATCTGAAGTCCGCCCACCAGCCGCAGGCCGTACAGCGCGGAAAACATTCCAAAGTAAACGAGCGTGCGGTCGCGGTTGTTACGGCTGGCGAAATACAGCGCGGCGGCGATGGCCGCGACCCCCAGCGAAATCAGCGTCACTCCGACGGCGACGACCAGCAATTCCCAGCGAAGCTGCGAGCGGGAGAGGCCCAGCGCGGATTGGAGCAGTACCAGCGAAGCCTGCGGCATGTTTGCCGAAAAGTGTAGCACCAGTCCGCGCGAAGAAAATCAGCGTAGGACAGGCGGTCAGCCGGTCTGCAACCCACTTTCAGTGGGGTGTCAAACCGAAGCCCGGGAACGGAAGTAGCGGCGCACCGAAAGCGCGCGATCGGAATCCGCAAAGAAGAACGTAGCAAAGCACAGCGCGAGCACCGAGTGATCCAGCGAGGCGCCGAAATATTGCCACAGCGGAGCCTGCGGTCCGGGATAGTTCGAAGAAAAAAGCAGCGTGAGCATATACACCACGCCGGCGGCGCTCGCGGGTCGCACCAACACACCCAGGATCAGCGCCAGCGCGATGGCCAATTCTCCATATGCCGCCAAAAAGCGATCGCGGTGGCCTCGGCAGAACGAAATTCCGCAGCGCCGGAACCATGAAGGGATAGGCGCCGTCCGCCAGGAAGCGATTGATCCAGAATTGAAAGCCGCCGCCGAAGATGAATTCCCCGCCGCAAAACTTTGTAGCTGGCGAAAATCAGGAACAGAATGCCGACGGCCAGACGCAGAGCGGCGAGAGCTAGCGTGTTTCGATCGAGCGCTGTGCGGGTCATGTGCATCTGCTGGATTATCCGGATGGATTCGGCGCGCCGAGGATGGTAACAGAGTTGGAGCACGGAGAGGAGCGGCCGCGGTAGCACCAGCCGAAACTCAAGCGAAGGCCAGCGCGTCTCAACAATAGGACTGATCATGTTACGTCTTCCAACACCAGTTCGTTCTTGCCGAGGAGAACACCGTGAAAATGAATCCGCAACAACCACGCAATTTTGCGAGAGCGACAGTTTTGAAGTGGTGTGCCGACGCGGCCGCGTCGCTGACGCTAACAGCGGCAATGGCGTTGGCCGTCCGAGACGCGCACGCGGCTTGGCAGGATATGGGCGAGGCGCACGCGCCGGTGAAGGTCCCGCAGCCCCCCGCAGCGCAGAGTGCCGCGCCCAATGACGGCCTGATTCATCTCGACGTAGTGGTCGCGCCGAAAAATGGCGCGCCGGTAAAAGATCTGCAGCAATCGAACTTCACCATCACCGACAACAAATCGGCGCAGACCATCACTTCCTTTCGCGCGGTGACCGGACGCGAAACCAAAGTCGAAGTCCTGCTGGTGGTCGACGCGGTGAACGCCGGGCCCGAAACGGTGAGTTTTGAGCGCCAGCAAATCGATAAATTCTTCGGCAGCGAAAGCGGCACGCTGCCGTACCCCACTTCACTCGCGGTGGTCACCGACAAAGGCGTGCAGATGATGGGCGGATTTTCCACCGACGGCAAAGCGCTCAGCGAAGCGCTGGGCAAATTCAACAATGGCCTGCGCATCATCAATGGCTCCTCCGGATATTATGGCGCGGAAGAACGCCTGACTTATTCGCTCGATGGCCTGAGCGCGCTGATGGCCGCCGAAGGCCCGCGCCCCGGACGCAAGTTGATGATCTGGCTCTCGCCCGGTTGGCCGCTGCTCTCCGGTCCCGGCACCGAACTCGATGCCAAGCAGCAACAGCAGATTTTCGCCAACGTGGTGGCCATCAATACGCAGTTGCGCGAACGGCCGCATCACCATGTACGCCATCAATCCGCTGGGCGGCAACGAATCGCTGTTTCGGGCTTCGTACTACGAGGAGTTTTTGAAAGGCGTCAGCAAGCCGAGCCAGGTGAATTTGGGAAATTTGGGATTGCCGGTGCTGGCGGTGCAAAGCGGCGGCCTGGCTTTTGATTACAATACCGATCTCGCCGGGCTGATCCAGAAATGCACCGCGGACGCCGCGCCGTATTATGAAATTGCGTTTCAACCGCCGGCCGGCGAAAAGCGCGACGAGTATCGTCAGCTGCAAATCAAAGTGGACCAGCCGGGATTGGTGGCGCGAACCCGCCAGGGATATTACCTGCAACCAGCGCCAGAGAAATAATCGGCGGCGGACGCAACGAAGTGCGGCGAGGGTTGCGCACTTGGTATCGTGCCTACGCTCGCCGGGGTCTCAATCTGGGATAGAATCCGCGGATGCACAGTTTCGGCGGCCGAGTGATTTCGCGTTCGGCATTCACTGCGGTTTTTGCCGGCGCGCTGGCTGCCGCGTCGCTCTGGTCAACCCCGTCAATCTCCCCCAACCCGTTGCTCGCGCGCACGCAGGATAAGCCCAAGCCCACCGAAGAGATCGAGCCCGCGGAAATTTTTAGTAAGAATTTCGCGGCCACCGGGCTGGCGGCGGCTCCTGCGGTACAAACGCTCGAAGTGAGCGGCCCCTTCGGACCGTCCACCGGGCATCCGCTGGCGGATTTTCGTTTCTTCTACAAAAGCCCGGGAGCTTGTGTGGCCGAGATGAATTTCACCGGGCACGGAGAAACTGCCGCGGGATGGAGCGGCGATGGCCACGGAATTTTTCGAAAATCGGAGAATGGGATCGTGGCGGTGGACGGCGTGACCGATTTTTGCGGTGGCCGACGCCTGGCAAATGCTGGTGCAGCCCCACGCGGTTGACGATTACCGAGACGTTGACCTGGTCGGCGTGGAAGAGGCCCCTCAGGGTTGGGTCTACCTGCTTCGCCTGGTGCCGAAAAAAGGCGAATCGCGCATCAGTTGTACGACAGCGACAGTTTTTTGCTGGAACATCTGGAGCTGGTGCTGCGGGTCCGTGACGCAAAAGATGGCCCGGACAAAATCTCAGAGTGCAGGTGGCTTACAGCGATTATCAGGCCGCGGAGAATCTGCATCTGCCGCGGCAGCTCGCGATTTCCGCCGGGAAAAACGAAATTGATTTTCAGGTGCAGACGCTAAAGGTCAATGCGCCGATCGATGATGCGAAATTCGCGGCTCATTAGCGGAACGACATCTGGCGCGAGCGTCGAAAATCAAAGCGTCGCCGGGGATATTCAGAGTGCGGTGTTACGTTTATATGCACTGCCACCGCTTTTGAGATTTCGACGCCATTTCAAAATAATCCAAGCGCGAAGCGCCGTTGCCGAGGTGCGCTCCCACCGCCAAACAAATGCCGGGCGTGTTTGCTAGTTTCCGCGAAGACGTCCGGCGTTATTTTGAAAGCCGAAACGAAAAACGACTGGGCGGCCTACTTGCGGCGTGCCCTGGCGTAGCCGACCAATCCCAGCAGGCCCGAGGCCAACATCATCATGCTTCCTGGTTCCGGCATGGGCGTCGCCTTTTTCTGGCAGGCTTTCAGGTTGAAGATGCTGCAACCTTGGTTGCCCACCGGATTCGCTGCCGAAGTGATCGCCGGCGACAGCAGTGCCACTCCTAAAACCATTGCGAACACTGTCTTCTTCATGGTCCCAAGCTCCTAGACTGCTCTGCATAATCCCGCGGCCGACAACACACCTGACTCGCGGGCAAAACGAATGCACGAAACCTTGCAGAGTGTTGTGCAGTTCAAGGTCCATCTGAGGAGAATCTGCGACGAAGGAAATGGGGTTGATTCTGCGTGGGATACGGCGAGGTGTTTCAATGTGGGGCGGCCGCGTGCGGAATTTTCGGCGCATCACTTGCACATTCGCACCAGAAAATTTCCGGCTGCACGCAAATGTACGCCCGCGTATACGGGCGGACGGCCCGCGAAAGTGTGGGCCTGTTTGCACATTCGTGGCGGGATTTTTCCGGTGATGTGCAAATACATGCATGCGACGGCGACCGCACAGCCGTCCGGAGCCTGAAGGCTGTTACTGATCGCGGAGGGCTTGCATCGGATCCACTTGGGTGGCGCGGCGCGCGGGGATGTAGCAGGCCGCCACCGCGCTGGCGATCAGCAGCGCCGCCACTGCAGCAAAGGCTGCGGGATCGATCGCACCGGGAACGCCGACCACCAGCGAACGCATCCCGCGGCCGACGAAAAAGGCGCCGACGGCGCCGAGGGCGACTCCGGCCAGCGCCAGGAAAATTCCTTCGCGCAAAATCAGGGTGAGCACGCGCCCGGTATCGGCGCCGAGCGCCATACGTAGCCCGATCTCATGCGTGCGCTGAGCCACGGCGAAGGACATCACGCCATAAATTCCCAGCGCGGCCAGCAGCAGCGCGAGGGCGGAGAAGCCGGCGAAAAGAATCGTGATGAAGCGGTCGGTACTGTGAACTTCGTCGACGACCTGGTCCATGGTTTTTACGTCGGCTAGCGGCAGATTCGGATCAAGGGTGAGCACCGCATCGGCGATGGCGTTGCCGAGCGACGCCGGATCGTCCGCGCTGCGCACCGCGACCATGGCTTGCGGCCACGGATTTTGCGCGAAAGGCACGTCGACCTCCGGGTCGACTTCGCCGTCTGGTCGCGATTGCGCGTATCGCGATAGACGCCGACGATTTGCCACGGCACCGTGGGTCCGAGTTTGGCCACGCCGGGAATCATCTGCTCGATCATCACCCGCTGGGTGAGCGGGTCGACGCCGGGCGGCAGATATTTTTTCACGAACATTTCGTTTACGACCGCGACGCGCGCGCCGCCATTGCGATCGGAATCCTCGAAAGCGCGGCCGCGATCAATCTGCACGCCAAAAGCTGTGAAATATCCAGGCGAGACCATATTGAAATCAACCTGCGGGCGCTGCGCCGGATCGTCGACCGGCTTCCCTTCCACCGAAAATGGCGCGGTGAAAAAAACGCCCTGCACCGGAAGGCCTTCGGTAACCGCAACCGAGGAAACGCCGGGAAGCGCGCCGACGCGCTCTTCGAGTTGCTGATAAAACGCGTCGATTTGATCGGCCCCGGCCAGTTGGTGATCGGGCAGCGGCAGGTAAAGCGTAAGAATGTGATCGACGCGCACACCCAGATTGCCGTGCAGCATATTCCAGAAACTGTGCAGCGCCAGGCCGCCTCCGGCGAGCAGCGTGAGCGCCAGCGCCATTTCGAGAATGACCAAGCCGCGGCGCAGGCCGTGGCGTCCGGAAGCTCCGAACGAACGTCCGCCTTGTTTCAATGCTTCGTTCAGGTTCATGCGCGAAGCTTGAAAAGCCGGCGCGCTGCCGAAGAGCAGTCCGGCGGCGAGCGCGGACGCGACGGTGAAAAATAAAACGGGGAGATTCAGGCGAACGATGACGTCCGACGGCAGCATGTACTTCGGCAGATGCGCGAGGATCATCTGGAGCAAAAACGCGGCGAGAGCAACTCCGGCGACGCAGCCAACCAGCGCCAGCGCGAAACTTTCCGCCAGAAACTGGCGGAACAAAGTGGCTCGAGACGCGCCGAGCGCGGAGCGCACCGCGACTTCTTTTTCGCGAGTGGTGCCGCGAGCCAGCAATAAATTCGCGACGTTGGCGCAGGAAATCAGCAGGATGAACGCGACGGCGCCCATAAACAGCCACAGCGCGCGCTTCACGTCGTCCTCGACAAAATCATTTTTCAGCGGCTCGACGCTGATGGTCCAACCCTTGTCCGAAGTTGGATACGCGGCGGCCAGATGCGCGGCGATGCCGGACATTTCGGCGTTGGCCTGGGCCACAGTGACGCCGGGTTTCAACCGGCCGATCACCGAGAACTGCCGGAAATCGCGGCTGATGTTCTCGGCTTTGAACGCTTTTGGAATATAGACGAGCTGATGCATGCGATCGGCGACGCCGGGAGCGAGCACGCCGACAATCGTGTAGGACTCGCCGTTCATTTGCACCGCGCGGCCGATGATCGAGCGATCTTCGCCGAAATAAGTTTTCCACCCGCGATTGGAAAGTACCGCGACGTGGTCGCGGCCCGGCTGGCCTTCTTCGGGGAGCAAATCGCGCCCGAGCAAAAGCGGATAGCCCAGCAGTGAAATAAATCCGGGAGTGACAATTTGCCCGGCGACGCGTTTAGGGCGCGCGCTGGTGGCGATATTGATGTTGAATCCGTCGTAGAGGCAGAGCTGCTGGAAGACGGTGCTTTCTTTTTGCCAATCCAGAAAATCGGCCGTCGAGGTGCCGTTGATTTCTCCCTGGCTCTTGGACCAGACCATCACCAGTTGTTCGGGATGCGGATACGGCGGGTCGGCCAGCAGCGTGGAATACACCACGGTAAAGATGGCGGTGTTGGCGCCGATGCCGAGCGCCAGAGTAAGTATGGCGACCGCGGCGAAGCCGGGTTTGGCGACCAGCAGGCGGAAGCCGAAGGCGATGTCGCGCAGCAGTTGAGTCATGTATGCTTGGCCGCCCATTCTTTAAGCTCTCGGCGCGGCGGCTTTCCCTGCGATTCGGCAAGTATTACATAAGGATTACAATTCGGGACCCATCCGGCTGATAGCCTGACCGCGTAGTAACGGTAGTACGTCTTATGCTGCCGGCGCGCGTTGGGGCGGGCGCTTGCGGAAATGTTCTAGCAGAAATGTGATTCATACAGGTTGTAGTGCGTGACCCTTTCAAAAGGCTTGGTGTCATGGGACTCGATAAGAATTTGGGCCAGCCGTTGGGCCGGAATTTGAATTGGAAGCGGCGAGCGATCGAAAGCAAAAAGAAATTACAGGCGATGAATCAGGGGATCAACTGGTTCACCACGTCGATCATGGTGATGTTTCACATCGGCGCCATCGCGGCGCTTTTTTATTTTACCTGGGGCGCGCTGGCGGTTTCGGTTTTGCTCTGGTGGGTTTCGATGAGCCTGGGCATCGGCATGGGTTACCACCGGCTGCTGGTGCATCGCGGGTACAAGACTCCCAAGTGGGTGGAATATTTTTTGACGGTGTGCGCCACGCTGACGCTCGAAGGCGGGCCGATTTTCTGGGTGGCCACCCATCGCATGCATCATAAATACGCGGACCAGGAAGGCGATCCGCACTCGCCGGTCGATGGCACCTGGTGGTCGCACATGGGCTGGATCGTGATGGGCGAATCGCTGCATCACGATACGACCACGCTCGCCCGTTTTGTGCCGGACCTGGCCAAAGACAAATTTCACGTTTGGATCACGAAATACAATTACGTGCCGGTGATCGCGCTGGGCGCGGTGCTGCTGGCGGTCGGAGGACTTCCCTGGCTGCTGTGGGGCATTTTTCTGCGCACCGTATTTGGTCTGCACGCCACCTGGCTGGTGAATTCGGCGACGCATTCGTGGGGTTCGCGGCGCTTCACCACCCACGACCATTCGACGAATAGCTGGTGGGTCGCCCTGCTCACCTGGGGCGAAGGCTGGCACAACAATCATCACGCCCACCCGGTTTCCGCCCGCCACGGAATGAAATGGTACGAGATCGATGTCAACTGGTACGGCATCTGGGCGCTGAAGAAGCTGGGGCTCGCGCATAGCGTCTATTCCGCAGCCGCCCGCGCGGCGATGCCGTTGCCCTTGCCGGCCGAGGAAGCCGCCAGCGGAGATTGAAAAGCGGCGCCATCCGAGCGATCGCGTAGCCGGCTCCATCGATGCGCCGGCAGACTACCTTGGAGTGCGGCGGCTTGCCGCCGCCTTTACCGAGCAACGTTAGGCCGAGTACGGAATTGGGTTCAAAACTCGATAGCTGAAGACATCAGGCAGTGCCTATCCGGCCAGCTTGACTGCCGACGCTTGGATGGACTCGAAGCTGTCCTGCAGCCTTCCCGCACGCCGAGTTTCAAACCCCAATCGAAACCTGCGTTACCATTACCTCGCAAAGGCGGCGGCAAGCCGCCGCACTCCAAGGTAAGCTGGCGCGCCGTCAGTCCCGGCGGCGGAAAGAATCGTAACGGCGCGTTCTTGCTCCCGAGGGAATTAACGAAATTGAGCGACTACAATCCGCCTTTCCCAGCCGTAGTGTCCGGCGCTCACCCGGTGGCGGCCGTCATTCTGAGCGGAGCGAAGAATCTCATCCAGTTGGGTGTCGCGCAGGCCAGCGCGTCGAGCGCGGCGTCGTCGTTGCGGTCTGGGCGCTGCAGCATGGATGAGATTCTTCGTCGCCAAAGGCGCTCCTCAGAATGACGGCGATTTTTTGCTGGCGTGAAAATCGCGCAGGCGCTTCGCGCTGAGGTGTTTGGCCACAGCGGAAATTATTTACGAGCGCCGTTGTTTTTCAGCAGCTCGACGATCTCCGGCGAATCCATATTCGCCGACGTGATCATTTTCGCGCCGGTATCGATGCGGCGCGGGACGGATTTGCCGCGGGCGTGATCGGCGATGGCTTTAACGCCGAGTTCGCCCATGCGAAACGGATCCTGCGCCACCAGGCCTTTCAGCTTGTTGCTGCGCAGCATGTCGAAATACAAATCCGAGGTGTCGAAGCCCACGTGCGCGATCGGCTCGCCCGAACTGCGCGCGGAAAGCGCCATGACCATCCCGGCCGTCGACGATTCGTTCGGAGTGAAAACGCCGGCCAGATCGGTTTGGT
>CAWIEL010000050.1:0-9620 GCA_963835025.1 uncultured Acidobacteriota bacterium | reverse complement strand
CACATCGGAGGCGGGTGGGAGATCGAGCGAGTGCAGGAATTCGCGGCGAATGTCGGCTTCGGGGCCGGTGGCGAGCTTGCGGGCGTAATAGCCCGCGCCGAGTTCGAAGAGCATCTGTTTGAACGGGTCGCGCAGAAATTTTTTGAAGGGCATGGGCAGTATTTATGATGCCGCGAATGGGAGCGAGGATTTCCGGGGCTTACCTCTTCGGCGGCCGTTCCATGCCGGTGAGGGTGAGCCGGAGATCGGCGCTGGTGACCGTAATCGAAGCGACACTACTAGCGGCGAAACGCCAGGTCAACATCCAAATGGCACCGGGAATGACCGGCCGCGCGCGAGGGCTTCACCTGTCATCCTCCTCGCTATTGATGCTCGCGGCACGGGGAGTGCAACATTCGGCAACTACGAATTTCGGAAGCGGCGGGTCGCCTTATAATTGAGGTACCTGCTGGAGCCGACAGTGAACGCCGAGAAAATCCTAGTAGTCGATGACGAAGAGGCCATCCGCGAGGTCGTTTCGACCTTGCTGGAAGCCCAGGGGTACAGCTGCACGGTCTGCGCGAACGGCCGGCTGGCTTTGGAAGCATTCCGGAAAGACACGTTCGACCTGGCGCTCAGCGACATTGTGATGCCGGAAATGGACGGTCTGAAGCTGCTGGCGGAGCTGCGCAACGAAGACCCAGATGTGCCGGTGATCATGGTCACGGCCATGCACGATATTTCGATCGCGCTGGAAGCGATTCGGGCCGGAGCCTACGATTACATCCTAAAACCTTTCGAGAAGGACCAACTGCATCTGAGCGTGCGGCGCGCTTTGGAACACCGCCGGCTGGTGATGGAAAACCGGACGTACCAAAGCGACCTGGAGTTGCTGGTGGCGGAACGAACGCAGCAGCTTTCCATTGCGTTGCAGGACCTGGAGCAATCCTACGATTACACGCTGGAAGCGCTGGGCGGCGCGCTGGACGCGAAGGACGCGGAAACGGAAGGACACTGCCAGCGGGTGACGGCGTTCACGATTACGATTGCTCGGTCGATGGGATTGGACAAGGCGCAGTTGCGGCACATCGCACGCGGGGCATTTTTGCATGACATCGGGAAAATGGGCGTCCCGGACAGCATTTTGACCAAGCCGGGACCTTTGACCGCGCAGGAACGCACGATCATGCGGCGCCACTGCGACATTGGATTCTCGGTGCTGGAGCGAATTCCCTTCCTGAAGGAAGCGGCGGAAATCGTGCTGTCGCACCAGGAGTGCTACGACGGTTCGGGCTATCCGCGAGGGCTGAAAGGCGAACAGATTCCGCTGGGGGCGCGCATTTTCGCGGTGGCCGATACCCTGGACGCGATGATCAGCGACCGGCCGTATCGCAAGGCTTTGCCGATCGCGACGGCGCGCGAAGAGATCAAGAGATTTTCAGGCAAGCAATTCGATCCGAAGGTGGTGGAAGTGTTTTTGTCGCATCCCGACCAGTTGTGGCTGGATTTGCACGACAAGGTCGGCGATCCGTTTCAGTTGACGCAGCTGGAGCGCGTTTAGGACCGCTCAGAAATCTTCAGGTAAACATCGAGAGCAGTAGCTCGATTCCCTCCGCAAAATCTTCTTCAGGCGTAATCAGGCTGACCACCAGAATCCCATCAGCAGGAAAATCGTAAAAATGGCCGGGGTGGGTGTACACGCCTTTGGTTTCGAGCAGGAGTAAGGCTAGGTCCTCGTCGGAACGCGTGGCGGGAATGCGTAGGACGGCGTACCAGCCGGCCTGGACTTCGAGTCGAGCGCAGGGTTTCTGCTGGGCCAAGCGGCTATCGAGTGCGGCTAGATTTTTCCGCACGCGGGCGAGGACCTGGGATTGGAATTCGGCGCGGTGATCGAGAAACGTGGATAGCGCGTATTGGACGGGCGCGTTCATGGAGAGGTAGGTGTCTGCGATAATTTCCAGGCGCTCAAGGGCCGCAGCTTTGAGCTGGGCCGGGCCGGAGGCCACGAGCCAGGCGAGTTTCATTTGGGGCAAGCCACAAATTTTGGAGACGCCGCTCATGGTGAAGGTGAGGGCTTCGCGGCTGGCAGCAAAACTTTGCAGCGCAGCTTGGCCGATGGCGAAATCCAAGAAGACTTCGTCGGCAATGATGGCGAGGCTGCGTGCGGCGCAGATGCGATTCAGTTCTAAAATTTCTGAAGGCGCGGTGAAATGGCCGGTGGGATTGTTGGGATGAACGACGATTACGGCGCGGGTGCGTTCGGTGATCGAATTTTGCAGACCGGGAAAATCAATTTGCCAGCCATGGTCGTAAATCAGCGCATAGGGGACAAGTTTGACGTCCTGAATTTGGGCGAGGTAGGCGAAGAGCGGGTAGCTGGGTTCGGGGATCAGGATTTCATCGCCGGGATTGCAGAGCAGGCGGAAGACGAAGGAGTAGGCTTCGCTGGTACTGGTAGTGAGGATCAGGTCATCAGTGCTGATCTGAACTTGGTGCGATGCGTAGTAATCGACAATGGCGCGGCGGGCGACGAGGAGGCCGCGAGCATCGGGATCGTAGACGATGGCTTTGGGATCGGAGAGCGCGCGGAGCAGGCTGCCGGAATGATAGCGGAAGCCGGCGGTGGTCGGATTCGAGGCGGTGAGATCGAGGATCGGCTGGCCGGACTGGCGGCGCCGGGCGAGCGCGTCCGAGAGGCGGTTGGAGTCGAGCTTCCAATTGGTGCGTTCGCTGAACATGAAGGCAGGAAGGAAAGCGACGGCTGAACAGCTCGGGCCATCCGAAATCTGCTGAGGAAGAAATTGGTGCGGTCGAGTGGATTCGAACCACCACGGTATTTCTACCGCCAGCCCCTCAAGCTGGTGCGTCTGCCAATTCCGCCACGACCGCGCCGCGATAAAGCGACTACGAGGATCAAGTCTGCCAAACTCCCGAGACGATTGCCAGAAATTCTAAGCCAGCGAAGCGTTGGCGATTACTTCTTAGGCGCTTGGGCCGGAGCCCGCTGCTGAGCCGGGGTGGATTGTTGCCCAGGCGCTGAGTTTGGTTGCGCCGGAAATTGAACGGGCGGCGTGGTTGCGGGTTTCGCTGGCGCCGTGCCGGACTTCTGAGTTTCTTCGAGAATGGAGCCGGTGCCGAGCTGATCGGTGGGCGTGCGCTTCACGGAAAGAGTCAGCGAAGTCATCATGAATACGATGGCGCACCAAGTGGTGGCGCGCGAAAGGAAAGTGGCCGCGCCGCGCGGGCCGAAAGCAGTCTGGCTGCCGGCGCCGCCGAAAGCTCCGGCGAGATCAGCAGCCGAGCCGCTCTGCAGCATGATGACGATGATCAGCACGAAGCAAACCAGCACATGCAAGCTGACCAGAACGAAGGTCGCGCGCCAGCCAATGGCGATGATTCCAACCGCGACTAACATCGAGAAAGCCCATTTCGCCCACGTTGGCATTTCCAACTCCAATTTTTTCTCCGGCGGACGGCGGCCGGGCTAATGCAAAATTTCGGTTACTGAACGCAACTTCAGAAATTGACGATCGCGGCGAAGGACTTCGGATCCAGGCTCGCGCCACCCACCAGCGCGCCATCAATCTCGGCCTGGGCCATCAACCCCTTTATGTTGTCGGGTTTGACGCTACCACCGTAGAGGATGCGAATCGCTGAAGCCTGCTCGGGCGAAAACCGCTCGGCAACCATATCCCGAAGAAAATTGTGACACTCGGTTGCTATCTCAGGAGTGGCGGTCTTGCCCGTACCAATTGCCCAAACCGGCTCGTACGCAAGCAGAATACGCGAGAAGTCGGCAGCGGTCAACGAATCGACGGCGCCTTCGAACTGGCGTTTGAGGACGGAATGGGTATGGTCCGCTTCCCTTTCGGTGAGGGTTTCGCCGACGCAAACGATGGGGGTGAGATTGGCGGCGAGGGCGGCTTTAAGGCGGTGATTCACCGAGGAGTCCGATTCGCCGAAGAACTGGCGGCGTTCGGAGTGGCCGATGATGACCGCGCGGCTGCCGGTATCGGCGACCATGGGCATGGAGACTTCGCCGGTATAGGCGCCTTCGGGCTTCCAGTAGGCGTCCTGGGCGGCGATGGAAATTTTGGTGCCACGCGTAGCGTCAACGGCGGCGACCAGCGAGGTGTAGGGCGGGGCGACGATGATGTCGCACGAGTGGCTATTGGCGACCAGCGGGTTAAACGCGGCGAAGAACGCGCGAGTTTCCGCCTGGGTCTTGAACATCTTCCAGTTTCCAGCAATGACCGGCCTGCGCACAGTTGCTCCAGTGGCGAAGTTCGCCTTGCCGCGGATCTTCTCGTTAGGCTTTGTCGGTGAGAGCTTCGACGCCGGGAAGTTTTTCTCCGGCGAGAAATTCGAGTGATGCGCCGCCACCCGTCGAGATGTGAGAGATCTGGTCGGCGACGCCGGATTGTTCTACGGCCGCGACCGAATCTCCGCCGCCGACGATCGAAGTCGCGCCGGCTTTCGAGGCGGCGGCAACCGTGCGCGCGATGGCCAGAGTGCCCTGAGCGAACGCGGGCTTTTCAAACACGCCTACCGGGCCATTCCAGAGGATGGTGCGCGCGGTGGCGATTTCTTTCTGGAAAAGGCTGACGGTGGCCGGGCCGATGTCGAGGCCCATCCATCCGTCGGGAGTGTGGGCGATGTCAGTGACGCGTGTCGCGGTTGAATCGAGCGATTCGGCGAGAACGTGATCGACGGGCAGCACGAAGCGGAAGTTGCGCTTTTTGGCTTCATTCAGAAGATCGCGGGCGAGGTCGAGTTTGTCGTTTTCGACCAGCGATTTGCCGATGGGTAGGCCCTGCGATTTCAGAAACGTATAGGCCATGGCCCCGCCGATGAGCATGGCGTCGGCGAGCTTCATCAGGTTCTGGACGATTTCGATTTTGTCGGAGACTTTGGCGCCGCCGAGGATGGCAACGAAGGGGCGGTCGGGATTCGAAATGGCTTTGCCAAGGTAGGAGAGTTCTTTTTCCATCAGCAGGCCGGTGGCGGACTGGCCAACGAATTTGGTGATGCCGACAACGGAAGCGTGGGCGCGATGGGCGGAGCCGAAGGCGTCACAAACGAAAAAACCGTCGGAGAGCGCGGCGAGCTTGCGCGCAAATTCAGTGTCGTTGGCTTCCTCTTCGGGATGGTAACGGACATTCTCGAGCAGCAGGACTTCGCCTTCCCGCAAAGACTTGCTTTGGGCTTCGGCGTCGGAGCCTACGCAATCGTTGGCGAATTTGATCGGCTTGCCGAGGAGTTCCTGAAGTTTTTTGGCGACGGGCGCGAGCGTGTACTTCGGATCGACTTTGCCTTTGGGGCGGCCGAGGTGGGAAGCGAGCACCAGGCGAGCGCCTTTTTCGATTGCCAGACGAAGAGTGGGGAGGGTCTCGCGGATGCGGGTGTCGTCATCGACGTTTCCGTTGGACATCGGAACGTTGAAGTCGACGCGCACGAAGACGCGTTTATTTTTCAGGTCGAGATCGCGAATCGATAGTTTCGGCATGATTACTTTTGTTGGCCCCTTGGCGGGTTTCGCGCGAACCCAGCAGGCGCCAGAACGAAAGCGCCTGCTGGCTCGCACCGATTTGCTTCGTGACTAGAACTTGGCCGCGAGGAACTTGATCAGATCCTTGCAGCGGGACGAATAGCCCCACTCGTTGTCGTACCAAGAAAGAACCTGAACGCAATTGGTGCCCACGACGCGGGTGTAAGGACCATCGACGATCGAAGAATGCGGATTGCCGCGGAAATCGATCGAGACCAAGTCTTCCGTTTCGAACTGCAGGATGCCTTTCATCGGGCCATTGGCGGCGGCTTCGAGGGCCGCGTTGACCGTGGCGATGGTGGCTGGCTTGTCGGTAAAGACGGTCAGATCGACGACGCTGACGTTCGGCGTTGGCACGCGCATGGCGTAGCCGTCGAGCTTGCCTTTCAATTCCGGAATGACCAGCTGCAGGGCTTTGGCGGCGCCGGTAGAAGTTGGAATCATGGAAAGTCCGGCGGCGCGCGCCCGACGAAGATCTTTGTGCGGCAAGTCGAGAAGCTTCTGGTCGTTGGTGTAGGAGTGAATGGTGGTCATGGTGCCGACGTTGATGCCGAACGTGTCGTGCAGAACCTTGGCGACGGGCGCGAGGCAATTGGTGGTGCAGGAGGCGTTCGAAATCACGTCGTGCTTGGCCGGGTCGTAAGTTTTGTCGTTCACGCCGAGAACCAGGGTGTGATCGGGATCGGTGGCCGGGGCGGAAATGACTACTTTCTTGACTGAGCCACGAATGTGCTTGCGGGCGTCCGAGCCCTTGGTGAACAAGCCAGTGGATTCGATGACGATGGAAGCGCCGACCGAACTCCAATCGATTTCGGCGGGATCCTTGACGCGAAAAACCTTCACCGCCTTGCCGTCGACGGAAATGGTGTCGTCGGTGTGGGTCACGGCATTGGGCAAGTTGCCGAGAATGGAATCGTATTTGAGCAGGTAGGCCAGAGTCTTGGAGTCGGTGATGTCATTGACCGCCACAATTTCGATCGACGGATCGCCCAGCGCCGCGCGGAAAATATTGCGCCCGATGCGTCCGAAACCGTTGATCCCCACTTTAATTGCCATGAATCCTCCAGGAAGATTGCCGCGCGGCGCAGAGCCGTACGGTGCGAACTAAACGATTTTCCGAAACGGAAATGCTAGGTTGTGCGCGACAAAATGTCAACGGACAACGGGGCGTGCGTTGCGGAAGAGGCCGAATGCAGGGCGTTCCGATCAGTCAAAACGTTTGACGCGAATTACTTTGTCGCCGGTAAAGGTGACGAAGGTGGTGCGAGCCGGCGGTGTGCCGTAGATCCAATCTTCGGTTTCGGTGCCATCGGGGTCGCGCTCGCGGACTTTATGCTCCGGGCGGCCCATGGCGGCGAGAACCATTTCATGATTCATGCCTTCGAGCGCTTCGTGGTCGGTGATGGCCTGCTTAAATTGAGGTGGCAGGGTGTCGATCCAATTGACCGCGCCGGAATGTTCCTTGGAAAAATCGAGGAAGGATTGCAGGTCGGTCATCACGTCGTCGGCGCTCATGTCCGGCACGTTGCGGCCGAAATCGAGAATCAAAGTGCCGCCGAGGGATTGCTGCTGGGCCACTTCGTTCGGGGTGGTGGCCGGCGTGCTGTTGCCGCCGCCCACGCCAATCTGAATGTGGTCGCGCAGATTGAAATGGCCTCTGCCGCCACCATTGATTTGAATGACGATTTCCTTGGGATGAAATTCGACGGAGGTGATTTGCACGGTGTCGCCAGGAACGGCGGCGGGAGGGTGGCCGTGCAGGGCGTCCTTCAGACCGCCTTCGTCCAGTTTTTTGCCCACTTCGATCTTGAAGCCTTTTTTGCCGGAGGGGATGGGCTTCACGGCTTTGGCGAATTCGCCGGAGATGTAACGAACGATTTCGATGCGCGATTGAGGCTGCAGAGGTGATTGCTTGCTGGAAGCTTGCTGCTGGGCGGAAAGAAAGACCTCGGAACTGGATCGGGGCATGGAGGAAAAGTCAGGCTCGGCGCCGGGCAGCAAGGGAGATTTGTAGCGGTTTACGTCCGCCGTATCGGACCCCAGTAGGGCCAGGGCTGCCGCCAGCACGAGAGTGGATCGGGTAAACATGGATTCGGCGCAACCCATATTCTAACGAGAATTGGGCGCGTGGTGATATGGATTCTGCAAGGGGCGAAGAGGTTGCCGACGCACGGATGACTTGTGGCCATTCGCTGCCTGGCGGCAGAGCGCGCAAACGGTGGAGCGTCAGCTATTTGCGGCGCGGACTTTCGAGACGGAGTGGATCTTCTCTTCTTCGACTTTCTCGTGGGCGAGGTGCGGCTCGAAGCAGCGGCGGCAGCGGGCTTCATACATGTTGCCGGCCCCGACCACGATCAGTTCTTCGGACGCCACCAGACGCTGGGTATGGACGGCGGGATTGCCGCAGCGCATGCAGATGGCCAGCAGCTTGACGATTTCTTCGGCGACGGCCAGCAGGCGCGGCATGGGTTCGAAGGGACGGCCCATGAAGTCGGTGTCGAGGCCGGCGACGATGACGCGCTTGCCCATGTCGGCCAGGCGGACGCAGCTTTCGACCACGGATTCGCCGAGGAACTGGGCTTCATCGATGCCGACGACTTCGGTGCGCGGCGCTACTTTGGCGAGGATGTCGTCGCCGGATTTGACCAGCTCGGAATCGAGTTCGAGGCCGGAGTGGGAGACGATGCCGTTCTTGGCGTAGCGCTGGTCGATGACCGGCTTGAAGATCTGGACGCGCTGTTTGGCGATTTCGGCGCGGCGCAGGCGGCGGATCAGCTCTTCGCTTTTGCCGGAGAACATCGGGCCAACGACCACTTCGATCCAACCCATGTTGCCCTTGACGATGTCCACGAACCCTCCCTCCATTTCCTAAAGGTAGCACATTGCACGCGAAATTTTGCCGGCTCGCGCGAGCATCACGTCAGGTTAGCTCCAGCGGAATAAACTTCACGATTGTAAAACGGCGCCATGGCGTTGAGCACGGCCACGCGAAAGGCTTCCTGGCGGCTGACCAGATTGCGGCTGAGAATTCCCCAGGCGCCTTCGGCGTCGCGGATGCCTTGGCGGCCAGCGAAGGCGTCGATGGCTTCGGAAAGTTCCACGCCATCATCGACGACGATGCGAGCCAGAGTTTCCGGCAGCAGAATGGCGCCGGACTGGCCGAAGGAGCCGCGGACACCATCGGTGATGTACGCCCAATTTTCTAGGAACACCCAGCGATTCCCTGCTTCGGCGACGACGTCGACATCAGGAACGATATCGAGGCTGGGCATCACGTCAGTGGCGGCGACGACGTCGATGCCGCCTTCGAGGCCGACGAAATAATTCCAGGGTTTGTTTTCGCTGCGGGCGATGCGGACCAGACCCTCGGCGCGCTGGCGGGCGCCGGTCATGAGATCTTCGCGTGTGAGCGGGGTGTGACGGACGCCGCTGGGGACTTCGACGCCGACAATTTCAAAGTCCGGGAAGGCGAAGGGGATGGAGGAGAAGGCGGCGGTGACGGCTTCGAGCTTGGGCCGGCGAGTGCTGCCGACGGCGACGATAATTTTGCTCATGCGGCGGAGATTCTATCAATCTTTCCAGAGCTGGTTTTGTTTTTCTCGGGAGTAACGCGCGGTCAGGAATTCTTTCAGGTCTTCTATGTTGGCGAAAACTTTGTCGGTGCAGCCGAGCATCCAGCCGCTGATTTCGGCGGATGGAACGTCGCTGACGAGATACACCGGGATGCCTTTGCGGTGCGCGACGGTCATTTCGGCGGAGGTGCCGCCGCTTTTGGCTCGCGCGTCCCAAAAACAAATGAGGTAGTCGGCTTGATTTTCGATGAGGTCGAGATCGAAGGCGATTATTTTGCGGATGACGCGGCGGAAGCGATCGAGGTCGGTGGTCTTCCACTGGCGAAAATTGGCGAGCTCTTCGGGAGTGAGGCTCTTCTTTTCGTCTTCAGCGGGATCGTAGAAGCGATGGCCCAAGGTTTCGCGCAGGAAGGGGCCGAGCTTACGGCGCCAGAGACGGCCATTATCTTCGGCGAATTCGATGGGACCGCAGAGGTAGGCGAGCATGGGATTTGGGCGGGGGCGAAATGAAGCGTTACCGA
>CAWIEL010000049.1:0-9771 GCA_963835025.1 uncultured Acidobacteriota bacterium | reverse complement strand
CAATGGCGCCGAAAACGATTTCTGCACCGTGACGCCCGCCGTATTCACCTGCGTCGGCAATTGCGATGTTGCCTGGGCCACTCTCAGCTGCGTCAAAACCTGATCGATGTTCGGATCGGTCTTTACATCGAAATCCACCGTGATTTGCGTCTGCCCGTTGTTCGCGTTGGTGGAGTACATGTAATTCATGTTGTCCACGCCGCTCAGCTGCTGTTCGATCGGCGTCGCCACCGATTGTTCCAGCGTTTGCGCATCCGCGCCGGGATACGTTGCCGTCACTTGGATTTCCGGCGGAGCGATATTCGGAAATTGCGCGGTCGGCAGGCCCAGCATCGATACCACGCCGACAATCACCATCACGATGGAAATAACGATTGCTACGATGGGCCGGTCGATAAAAAACTTCGCCATGAACTATTTGCCCCCGCTGGCGGTCGTGTCTTCGGAGGGTTTCACCGGCGAACCTGGCCCCACTTTCATAAACCCATCGGTGATGACTCGCTCGCCCGGCTTTAATCCGCTGGAGATGACCCACAACTCTCCGCTGCGATCGCCCACCGTTACCTTCCGGATGTCCACTTTGTTATCGGGAGTCACCACCGCGACCTGATAGCTCCCCTGCAGTTCCATTACCGCTTTCTGCGGAACCAGCAGCGCATCCTTGTGGTTATCCGTCACCGCCGTAATTCTCCCGAATTGCCCCGGACGTAAAATATTTCCCGGATTCAAAAACGCTCCGACGATCCGGATCGTCCCGGTCTGCGAGTCCACCTGCCGGTCCGCAAAAATAATTTTCCCCTTCTGCGGATATTCTTTGCCGTTGGCCAGCGTCAGCGTCAGCGGAACCGGATTTTCGCTGGAGAACAAATTCACGCTCCCGGAAATTTTGTCCGCGATCCGCAAATACTCCTGCTCGCTGATCGGAAAATACACTTTTACCGGGTTCACATTCGAAACCGTGGTCAGCACCGTGCTGGTCGATACCAGGCTGCCAACCTGCGTTTGCGCCAGACCCGCGATTCCATCGATCAGCGAACGCACGTGTGTGAATCCCACATTCAGTTCCGCCGCCTCTACCGTAGCCTTGGCCGCTTCCACCGCAGCTTCCGCGCTCAGCTTGGCCTGCACGTCGTTATCGAGCTGGCTTTGCGCGATGGCATGCAGCTTCGCCACCGGCGTGTCGCGGTTCACATTAATCACTGCTAGGCCCAGATTTGCGTTGGCCTGCGCCAGTTGCCCCTTGGCTTGATCCAGCACGGCCTGAAATGGACGCGGATCGATTTCGAACAGGATGTCGCCCTGCCGCACGAATGAACCTTCGCGGTAGTTCTGCTTAATAAGGTAGCCCGTTACCTGCGGTTGAATTTGCGCGTTGGTGTAGCCGTCGAGCGTCGCCACCCAATCGCTCACCACCGGCACATCTCGCTGTATCACGGTCACTACCGTTACCGGCGTGGGCCCTGGCGCCGGCGCTTCCTTCTTCTCACACCCTGCCGCCAGAACGGCCGAAACCACCGTCGCCATAACCAAGCTTTGTAATGCTCGCAAACGTCCTGCGCTTGAGAATCGTGTCATATTCGGTGTCTCGCCTGAGATGGCTCGCCCTTTTGAAGTCGACTGCATTGTAACGATTTCAGGCCACGGTAAGTCGAGGTTTTGTTTTGGATGCTCTGCGGGGAGCTGCGATTCTATTTTATTTTTGAATGTGTGGAGCTCCGAAATCTTATGCCCGCAACACGGACTGCAACGGCCGGGATGTTAACAAGCGCTTGCCATAATAGCAAGTGCTTGTTAATGTCGGGAAATGGCGTTCATCTTCAAGCCCGGCGAACACCTCACCTGCATGATGTCCCAGCTCACTCATGCCCTGGAACACGCCATGGGCTCCACTACCAAAGAGCTGAATCTCACCCTGCTGCAGTTGGCCGCTCTCGCCGAACTGAGCCACAACCCGTCACTTTCCACCGCCGATCTCGCCCGCCTGACTTTTGTCACTCCGCAAAATATGAGCCTGACCGTCTCCAAACTTGCCGCCGGTGGCTACCTCACCAGAAAGCCGCATCCCACCAACGCTCGCATCAAGCGCCTGGTGCTCTCCGCCCGCGGTGAGAATGTTCTGCGCCGCGCCATCAAGCGTGCCGTCCTGATCGAACGCGAAATGTTTTCAGCCCTGTCCGCCCGCGACCAAGCCGCGCTGAAATCTCAACTCCGCGTTTGCCTCGCCCGAATCAGACCCGTCCCCGCCACCAAGTCGCGTCCCTAAACTTCAACGCGGAGCCAACTCGCCCCGATGCTCCAGCGCGAAGCGCGCGCCGCCCGCCGCAACCACCAAGCACCGTCACAAGCGCCCGCCGCGCCCAGCCCATTTTGGGTGCGGCGGCTCTGCCGCCGCTTTTCCGCAGTCGCCCACGCCGCCAACGCATCCAGCGCGAAGCGCCGCCGAGACCGTCCCTGCAATCGCTGCACGAATTAATTCGCCGTAATCTTGTCGCTGATCTGATCGTAGGCCGACTGCGTCAGAATTTTGCGCGTCACCAATTCGTGTTTATCCGCATAGGGCCGGTGCTGCACAATCGCATGGGCCTGATGGATGTCGATGCCCGGCAGGCCGGTCAAATCCTCCGGCGCGGCGCTGTTCAGGTTGACCAAGGGTTCTTTGCCATTCGCCCAGCCTTCTTTTGCTCCCTGCACCGCCGCCTTCGCATCCTCCGCCGCACGATCCGCCGCCTGATTAATTTCTTTCCCCGCAGCCTCCAGCGCCGGCTTTGCTTTCTGGGTCACGTTCGCTGCATCCTGTCGCATTTTTTCTTCACGATCCCGCCGCTGTTGATCCGTTTCGCTCGCACAACTGCTCGCTGCCAGTATCGCCGCCACCATCATCACTGCCGTCGCACCATGAATTTTCCGCGTCACGCGTGCCTCCCAGGAATCGGACTTCTCGCCGGATAGAATGGGCCCATTATAGCCCTACAGTTCACCGTCACTCGAAGTGTCAACTACATGCATCCGCCGTCACATCCATCGCATCATGTATATAGTGCTAAAGATTGCCTGAAGTGGCCGTGCGCCCGTTTGTTGCCCAGCGCCGGAATTGCAAAAATGAACAGACGTACGAATGCGTTCGTAGTCGGCGGCGGTCCCACCGGACTGGCTGCCGCGATCTGCTTACGTGAAAAAGGTTTCATCGTTCGCGTGGCCGATGGAGCCGTGCCTCCCATCGATAAGGCTTGCGGCGAAGGCTTAATGCCCGACACCGTCGCCGCTTTGCGCCGTCTCGGAGTCAAAATCTCCCCGCAGGATAGTTTTCCGCTTCGCGGAATTCGCTTCGTCGCTGGCGGCGTCACCATTACCGCCGATTTTTCTCAAGACTTCGGCCTCGGCGTCAGGCGCACCGCTCTTCATGCCGGCATGCTCGCGCAAGCCGAAAAAGTTGGCGTGGAATGTATGTGGAATTCTCCGGTCACCGGCCTTCCCGGTGGTGGCGTTCAGCTTCGAGACCGGTTATTCGCAGCGGATTGGATCATCGGCGCCGACGGCAGCCGTTCCCGCACCAGAAAATGGGCCGGCCTCGAAGCTTCGAAAAAACGCATCCCGCGCTATGCTTTCCGCACTCATTTCCGTCGCGCACCATGGTCGAGTTATGTCGAAGTCTACTGGTCCGATCATGCTCAAGCCTACGTCACTCCGGTTGCGCACAACGAAGTCTGCCTCGTAGTCCTTTCTGAGCAGCCGAACATGCGCGCCGAGATCATCCCCACATTATTTCCGGAACTGGCCGACCGGTTTCCCGCTTCCATGTTGATCGGAACCGAACGCGGCGCCATCACCACCACCAACCGTTTGCGTCGCGTCTTTCGCGACAATGTCGTGCTGGTCGGTGATGCTTCCGGATCCGTCGATGCCATCACCGGCGAAGGTCTCAATCTCGGTTTTCAACATTCCCTGGCCCTCCCCCAATTTCTCGATTCCGGCAACCTTCTCGCCTACCAAAAGATCCATCGCAGCCTGCAGTTTCGCCCCGCGATCATGGCTTACTTTCTATCTCTGCTCGGCCGCCGGAAAAATCTTCGCGATCGCATATTCCGTTCCTTCGCCGCCGATCCTTCGCTATTCTCAAATTTTCTCGATCTCCACTTGGGCCACGCTTCGCGCCCGCGGGCGGCCCTTGCCGCCACCCGCTTAGGATGGCGTTTTGCAACCTGCTAAAACAAAACTCTCCGCGTTCGCAGCGTTCATCGGAATTCTCGCGCTGACCTTCAGTGCGGCGTACTCCAAAGTTTCCGCCGCCTCCACATCAGCTCCGGAATCCGCGTCTCCGCAAATAATCGTCACGGTAGATCCGGCCCACAGCGACCTCCACTGGAGCATGGACAGCACCCTGCACACCGTCCACGGCACCTTCGCCATCAGCCGCGGCGAATTCACCGTCGATCCCGGGACCGGCAAAGCCTCCGGCGAAATCGTCGCCGACGCCAAAAGTGGCCAGACCGGCAACGATTCCCGCGATCAGAAAATGCACCAAGAAATTCTCGAAACCGCGAAATTCCCCGAAATTATTTTTCGCGTCAACAAAATCGAAGGCCTCGCCCCATCGTCCTCGAAAAACGAAATCAAACTCGACGGCACTTTCATCCTCCACGGCGCCCCGCACGACATGACCGTTCCCGCCGAAGTCGAATGGACCGGCAACACCTGGAAGGGAACTGCGAAATTCGCCGTGCCTTTTCTCGCCTGGGGCATCAAAAATCCCGGAAATTTCCTGCTCAAAGTAAGTCCTACGGCAGATGTCGAGCTCGCCCTCTCCGGCACCATGCGGCCCGCGAACTAAACTCCGCAAACCTTCGCCTGTCCAATAGATTTCTCAGGAACTGGAAACAATCTTCCAGCCATAACCCACGCCGCGAAAGAAGACCCGCCGGCCCGCCCGCAATCAGCTAAAAACAAACAATTTCCTAGCACCTCAAATCTTCACCAACATCTCGTTCTGGGCCTTCAATTGCGTTCTACCTCTACGCAGTACGCGCCAAAAAAACTATCAGTTATAGGCGTACCAAAACTTTAGTTTCACCAGTTTGCCGGCGGTCCAAGGCGTCGCCGGCCAATTCCGGCCCCGTGCCGGATCAACCAGATTCCGAACCCAGCCTCGGAGACATCGCAGATGCGTAAGATTTTGATCGCGGCCCTTCTCGTCGTTTCATTCTTTCTGGCATCGGCAGTTTTCGCGCAGACCCCCATCCTCACCCAGCATTACGACAGCGCGCGCACCGGCCAAAACACCAACGAAACGATTCTCACGCCCACCAATGTCGCCTCGTCCTCCTTCGGCAAACTCTTCACTCTGGGCGTTGACGGCTACGTCTACGCCCAACCTCTATACGTCCCCGGTCTCTCCATTGCCGGCGGCACTCACAACGTCATCTTCATCGCCACCGAACATGACTCCGTCTTCGCGTTCGACGCCGACAACGGCGCCCAACTCTGGTTCCGCACTTTCCTCGTCAACGGTGCCACGACTCTCTCCACCTCCGACGTCGGCAACACCCAAGACATTCACCCCGAAATCGGAATCACCGGCACGCCCGTCATCGATTCCACCACCAACACCATGTACGTCGTGGTCAACACCAAAGAATCCGGCGCCTACATCTACCGCCTGCATGCGCTCGACATCACCACCGGCCTCGACAAACTCGGCGGCCCCGTTCAACTCTCCGGCTCCGTTCCCGGCACCGCGCCCGACGCCAGCGGCGGCATGGTTCCGTTCAACGTGCAGTGGGAAAATCAACGCCCTGGCTTGCTGCTCAATAATGGTTACCTTTTTATTGGCTTCGCCTCCCACGGTGACAACGGTCCCTGGCACGGCTGGATCCTCGGATACAACGCCACCACTCTGAAGCAGACCGGTCTGTGGAACACGTCGCCGAACGGAAAGGGAAACGGCATCTGGGGCGCGGGCGCCGGCCTCGCCGCCGACGCTTCCGGCAACGCCTACGTCTCCACCGGCAACGGCGATTACACCGTCAACGTTCCCGCTGCGCCGCCTTCCACCACCATCGATTACGGCGACTCCATCGTGAAAGTCAGTCTCGCCAACGGCGTCCCACTTCCCACCGATTACTTCACGCCCTACAACCAACAAAGCCTCGACAATTCCGACGCCGACGTCGGCTCCGGCGGCGTTCTCATCCCGCCCGATCAGACCGGCCCCTATCCGCACATTTTGATTCAGGTCGGCAAACAAGGCTCGATGTACGTCGTCAATCGCGACAAAATGACCTCCGACGGCAGCCACTACTGCAATGGCTGCTCCAGCGATCCCGAGATTATTCAGACCGTCTCAGGCAGCGGCGGCCTCTGGTCCATTCCGTCCTACTGGAACGGAAACGTCTACACCTGGGGCAACGGCAGCAATTTGAAAGCGTGGTCGCTCTCCGCCGGACTCCTCTCCACCTCGCCCACTTCGCACTCCGCCGAATCGAGCGGCTTCCCGGGTTCCACCGTCGCCATTTCCTCCAACGGCACCACCAACGGAATCGTCTGGGCCGTCGAAAGCGACGCCTACACTTCCAACGGACCCGCCATCCTGCGCGCCTACAACGCCACCAATGTTTCCAATCTTCTCTGGGCCTCGAACCTTACCGGCAATACCCTCGGCCCCGCCGTGAAATTCGTCGTCCCGGTCGTCACCAATGGAAAAGTTTACGTCGGCTGCCAGGGCGAAGTAGACGTCTTCGGCATCATCAATCCCGCCAACCAAGTCGTCGCGCCCACTTTCAATCCGCCGGCCGGCTCTTACGCCGGCTCCGTTTCCGTCACCATCAGCACCACCACGCCGAACGCCACCATTTATTACACCACCGACGGCTCCACACCATCGACCAGTTCCAACGTCTACAGCGCCGCGATCCCGCTCAACGTCACCACCACCCTGAAAGCGATCGCCATCGCACCCAGCCTGATCCAAAGCGAAGACTCCATCGCCGCCTACGTCCTCGCTTCACAAACCGCCCCGCCCAATTTCACTCCCGCGCCCGGCACTTACGTCACCGCCCAATCCGTCACTCTCACTGACGACACCAATGGCGCAACCATTTACTACACGACGAACGGAACAACGCCCACGCACGCCTCCGCCGTCTACTCCGCTCCAATCGCCGTCAACGCAACCGAAACCATTAAAGCCATCGCCTCCGCCTCCGGCCTATCCGATAGCGGCGTCGCCTCCGCCACTTACAACATCAACACCAGCGGCACCACGCCGATCAATTTTGGAAATGGCTTCAGCAACCAGGGCTGTATGAAGTTCAACGGCTCCACCAAACTCGATGACAGCCGCCTGCAACTCACCGACGGCGGCGGCAACGAAGCCGGCAGCGCCTTCTGTAGCAACCAAGTCGACGTCCGCGGCTTCACCACCGATTTCACCTTCCAGCTTTCCGATGCCAACGCCGACGGCATCGCGTTCGTCATCCAGAATTCTGCTGCGGGCTCCTCGGCGCTCGGTCCCTCGGGCGGCGGCCTCGGCTACGGCCCGGACAGCCTCAACAGCACCCCAGGAATCGTCAACAGCATTGCCATCAAATTCGATCTCTACAGCAACAATGGAGAAGGTGACGACTCCACCGGCCTCTATACCGGCGGTGTTTCTCCCACCACGCCCGCAATCGACCTCACCTCATCCGGCATCGATCTGCACAGCGGCGACACCATGGCCGTGCACATCACGTATGACGGCACCAATCTCACCATGACCATCACCGACGCTGTGGCCAACGCCACCTTCACGCACACTTGGCCAATCAACATTCCCGCCGCCATCGGCGGAAATCTGGCCTACGCCGGATTTACCGGCGGCACCGGCGGCGAAACTGCCAGTCAGAAAATCGAATCGTGGACTTTCGTTTCCTCCGTCCCGCTCTCGCAGCAATGGACCATCGTCACCACCAGCGAATCCACTCCCAACGCCATCCCGCTCACCGACCTCAACGGCAATCCCTATCCCTGCTCCGGCCAAAGTCCGGACAATATCGGCGACGCCAATCCGAATTGCTACAACCCGCTCACCGTTCTCACCGATTGGCGCGTGCCCACCATTCCCGGCGGCGGCATCATCGCCACCATGCTCGCCAATTCGTTCACCAATTCAGTCTGCTCGGCCAACGCCATCACTGCCATCACCGTCACCGGCTACCAGCCGACCGGCGCATACTCCGCGATCGTCACCGTCACGCTCGATAACGGCGCCACCGTCACCTTCACCGGCACCAGTTCGACCAATGCGAATCAGTTCAGCGGTACCTTCGCCTCCACCGGCGCATGCATGAACGCCGATAAAGGAAACTTCACCGCTACGCTCTTCCCCACCGTGGTCGGCAGTTATGCCGGTTCGTTTGAATCCACCGGCAGCGCCGCGCCCTCCAACGTTCAGATGACCATGTCGACCGACTGGAACTTCAACGTCACCGGCACCATCACGCCCGGCACCGGCGCCTCGGTGTGCTTCTCGAACATGACCATCAACACCGCGCTTGCCGCTACCTACGGCCCCAGCTTCGCCAGCGGCGACGTACTTGAAGCCGTCGCGTCGGACACTAAGGGCAACGTCGTAGCCTTCATCGCCAGCAATACCAACGCGAATCAAATGCCGCTGTCCGGTGGCGGTCTCTACGTCACTTATGTCGGGCTTGCTGGAGCCTGTCAGGGAGTTTCAGGAGTGGACGTACCGTTCAAGAAAGTTCTGAAACATTCGCGCGGCGGCAGCCCGGTGTTTTTTGTACCCCAAGCCCCGCGCCACGCGGCCGTTCATCACTTCGGAACTGAAAGCCAATTCCGTTTCGCGCAGTTTCTGAAGCAACAACAACAGAGCCAGCCGGAGAAGACCGTCCGTCCCGCGCCGCAGCCGATCGAGCGTCGCGTCCCGGAGCCGATGCAACGCCCGGTACCGGAGCGCTAGTTCTTCACGTCGCGCGCGCCGATGAACGCGAAATAAGCGATGTACAAATAGCACAGTGCGGGCAGGAAAAACGCATGGTGGATCCCGATGCGGTCCGCCACGATTCCTTGCAGCTCCGGAATAATCGCACCGCCGACAATCGCCGCCACCAGCAAGCCCGATCCTTTTCCGGTGAGCGGGCCCAAGCCATCAATCGAAAGGGTGAAAATGCTCGGGAACATAATGGAGTTGAAGAAACCAATGGCCACGATGGTCCACACTGCTACCGAACCGAAACTCAGCATGGTCGCGACCACCAACAGAAAGGCCATCAACGCCGCCAGGCCCAGCAATGTCCCGGTTCGCACCTTCTGCAGCAGCCAAGCACCGATAAAACGTCCGGCCATCGCACCGCCCCAGTAGAGCGAAACGTAAAACGCCGCCGCCTTCACCGTCATGCCGCCAATTTCCGGCTGGCTCAGATAGTTGATCAGAAAACTGCCGATCGAAACTTCGGCACCGACGTAAACAAAAATTGCAATCGCGCCCAGCACCAGCCGCGTGTGCTTCCAGATACTTTTCTCGCTGCCGCTCACGTCGTGCGATTGATCTCCGGCGGAATTGAACGCCGGCAATTTGAATAGCCAGATTGCCACCGCGAGAGCCGCCAGGCACAAACCCAGGCCCAGATACGGCAGCTTTACCGAAGACGCTTCGTGCAGGCGGAAAATGGCGCGCTGCGCGTCGGGCATGGCCCGCACCGCTTCCGGTGTCGGCGGCGCGCCGCTCAAAATTAATAGCCCTCCCAGAAACGGCGCGATCGTCGTTCCCAGGGAATT
>CAWIEL010000048.1:0-9775 GCA_963835025.1 uncultured Acidobacteriota bacterium | reverse complement strand
ATGTTCACTGCCGCGCCTCGGTTCAGTTACGTATTGCTCAAAAAACACTAGAGACACGGAACTGTCGATCGAATACGCAAATGCAAATCACGGGTTTGAGCAAAATTCGCTTCATCACGCCGTTGCCCGGCGCTTTTTGGGACCGCAATGAAATTCACGCTTTCATGGCTCAAGGATCATCTTGAAACCGATGCCACTCTCGGCGAAATCGTCACCACGCTGACCAAGACCGGTCTTGAGGTCGAGCACGTCAACGATAGGGCTGAAGCCCTCAAGGATTTCGTCATCGCCCGCGTCATCGAGGCGAACCCCCACCCCAACGCCGACCGGCTGCGGGTTTTTCTTGTCGATACCGGAGGTGCCGCCCCAGTGCAGGTTGTCTGCGGCGCGCCGAATGCGCGGGCCAGCATGAAATCGGTGTTTGCCGCGCCGGGCACCGCCATTCCCGGCAAGAAGATCACCCTCGGCAAGGGCGTGATCCGGGGCGTCAAGTCAAACGGGATGCTGTGTTCGGGCGCCGAGCTTGAATTGTCCGATGACCATGACGGCATTCTCGATTTGCCCGATTCGTCAAATCACGAATCTGGCGGCATTATACCTGACGCCGCCGGATGTCATTCGGACTTTTCGGCTTCGGCTTTCTCACCGGCGATCAGCGGGTCTTCCGTGGTGGCCACCGCGCCGTGTTTATCGTCACCGTGGACTTTTCCTGTAGCATCCATGAAAAAAGATCGATGGCCACTGTTCCCGTACGGTTTGGGCGTGGCGGCCAACTCAAATGCCGTGTCGTTGCCGCTGATATCCGGAACGATGCGATAGCGAAATTCGTAGCCGTCTCGCATGCCTTTCGCCAAGTCGGCGCTGACCAAGGACGCTTGCTCCGGCGAAACTTGATCCTTCGGTGCCGGACCCAGCTCTGCGAGATTTTCCGGCAGCCGGCCGAACGCCCGTTGATAGGTTCCAATGGCCTGAGCAAGCCCGCGCAAGGTGGTTACAATCGCTTCTTCGCGCGCCTGCAGATCCGCTTGCGCCCACTGCTTGGAAAGCTGAGGAATATCGAAGAGTACTAATCCCAGCGAAAGCAATTTCCATCCTTGCCGCTCGTGAATCAGTCCGAAGATCGCTTCTTCGGAATCCACCACAGCCACAGGAATGAAAGCCAGATCGTCGTGAACCCGGGCGGTGCCAAAGCGGTATTCCACAGTTAAGTTCGGCGCGCGGCAGCGCAGTACGATGTGGCCCGCTCCATCCGAAGCGAGCAGCGGTTTTCCCGGCAGATCGGAAAGCGAAATTCGTTTCAGGAACTCGCTGCGCTGGGCCGCGGGCAGGGCCTCAAAGGCGGCCGGATTATCTCCAGCGAGGAAGGTCGAAAATTGCTTTTCATCTCCCCGGCAGGCAGCGACCAGAGCGTCCGAAAGAGTCGCAGCGGAATCCGGCTGGCCCGATTCCTGCGCTCGCAAAGCGGCCGCTAAAATTGGCAACAACGTGAGCAGTAAGAGAACGGGCGGGTAAATCAGAGTGCGGATGGCTGCATTCATGACGAGTGGGATTTCGCGCGACCGAGTATGGTTGCCAGTTCGTGGGTGAATTTCGAACGCGGCATGATTTCCGAACATCCCGCCGCGCGCGCTTGCGCCGCGAGTTCCACCTGAACATGAGATAGAAAACAGATCACCGGAAGGTGCGGAGACGACTCTCGAACCTGCGAAATCGCTTCCAGTGGCTTGTTCCGGGCGTTCAGATCGACCACCACTAGAGCGGGCGAGTGCTTGGCAATTTCGTCCAGGAACGCCGCCGGTGTAGTGCTGGTGCGAACGCTTACGCCTACATGCTTGGCGGTTTCCAATATTTTAGCCTGGAAAAACAAGTCGTCCACATACGCCACGATCTGCGCCACGCGATTACCTCGCACTCCGGTTTATCACGCGCCAGTGCCGTGAGCAAGTTTCGCGAGAGGGCTTTGCCGGGGAGGGAACAGCTAGAGCCGAAAGAATTCTAGTGACCGGCCTTTTCTTCGGCGCCGACGCTTTCGTCGGGAATCGCGCCGGGGCGGCCCTTGACGCGGTCGTACACCGTCATCAGGCAGGTCGAGCCCAGAGCTTCGTTGTAATGGGTGGGAACTCCCAGCGCCGTGCGCAGCTCTTCGTTGAACTTGCGCAGATCGCGAAGCTGATCCTTGTGCGCCGGAAACTTCTTGCCTTCGTGGCCCAACAGGAATTTCTGATAGCCCGCGTCCCACAGAGCCGTGAACTGCCCTTGCATCATGATGCAGGGCGCTTCGGTCATCTGGAAATTCGCATCGGGAGTCTTGCGCAGCTCGGCGCCGCAATCGTACTTCTCGATGCGCACCACGCCACCCGAATTTCGAACCAGGAAGCCCTTGGCCGAAAGCGACTCAATTTGCGGTTGAATGAACAGCTTGTTGATGTACCACATGGCCCGACAAGCATAGGGATAGCGCCGCCTGTCTGTAAAGTTAAAAATGATAGTCGCGCCCGCAGGCTCGCGATTTATTGAATATGTTGGACTTCCCAAAGCATCTACAATAGTGGCAGCGATAAGTCGATTCGACAGGACACTCTCGAAGCTGCCGAAAGCTCGCGCGCATGAATACGGCCAACAAACCCATTTTGACCTCCAACTCTCCAATCGGACGCAACCAGGGCGTTCATCTGCTCGACCAAATCGGAAATACGCCATTGCTGCGAATTGAACGCGTGGTGTCTGAGTTTCCGAATGTCGAATTCTACGCGAAGGCGGAATGGTTTAATCCGGGAGGCTCGGTAAAAGACCGCGCGGCCTACTCAATGATTCAGGACGGCGAACGCCGCGGCGCACTAACCCCGGGAAAGACCATCCTCGACGCGACCAGTGGAAATACCGGCATTGCCTATGCCATGGTCGGCGCCGCGCTCGGCTATCCGGTGAAATTGTTTCTTCCCACCAGCGCCTCGCCTGAGCGCAAACAGATTCTGCGGGCCTATGGCGCAGAAATTGTCTACACGCCCGGAGACGAAGGCACCGACGGAGCCATTCGGCGCGTGCGGGAGCTCTATCAAGCGGACCCTGAGAAGTATTTTTATCCCGACCAGTACAGTAACCCGGCGAACCCCGCCGCGCATTACCAGCACACCGCGCCGGAAATCTGGGATCAGACTGCGGGGCGAATCACCCATTTTGTCGCGGGACTGGGAACCAGCGGAACTTTCGTAGGCACCAGCCGCCGTTTGAAGGAACTGAATCCCGCCGTCCGTTGTATAAGTTTCCAGCCGGACTCCGGCTTTCACGGCTTGGAAGGTTTGAAACATATGGCGACGGCCATCGTGCCAAAAATTTACGATCCCACGATCGCGGACCAGGACATCGCGGTGCAAACCGAAGACGCGCAGAAGTTAGCTAAGCGTTTGGCGCGTGAAGAAGGTCTGCTGGTGGGCGTCAGCGCCGCGGCGGCTCTGTGGGCTTCGATCGACGTCGCCAAGCGACTCGGCAAAGGTGACCGCGCGGTGATCGTCACCGTATTTCCCGATTCAGCAGACAAATATCTGAGTGAACGATTCTGGAGCGAAGAGTGAGCGGCCACATTCTCAAGCTGGCCAGCGCTTTTGCCGCCAAGATTCAGGCCCACGGCATGGAGACCTACCCGCACGAATGCTGTGGGGCAATTTTAGGCCGGGATGAAAATGGTTCACGCGAAGTGCTGGCTCTCTTGCCGCTGGCCAACCGCCGCGACGATTCGCCGCGCAATCGTTTCGAAATAACTCCAGAAGACGTGCAGCTCGCGGAGAAAACGGCCGCCGAGAAGAAATTAGAACTGATCGGCTGGTATCATTCACACCCCGACGCGCCGGCGCGTCCCAGCGAATTCGACCGCGAACACGCCTGGCCCTGGTACAGCTACATTATTGTGAGCGTGCAAAAGGGGCTGCCAAAGGACATGAAATCCTGGCGCCTACAGGACGACCGCGCAGCCTACGATTCTGAAGCGATTGAATCTTAAATAGAGTTCCGCTGTCTAATTCAAGTTGAGGAGATTCGATGGCCGTAAAAGTGATGATCCCCACGCCGCTGCGCGCGTACGCCGGTAAGAAAGAAAGTGTGGAAGTGTCCGCGACCACCGTCGGCGCGGCGCTGAAAGCTTTGACCGACCAGCATGCCGACTTGAAAAAGCATTTGTATTCAGACGATGGAAAACTGCGCAGCTTCGTGAACGTCTACGTGAACGACGAAGACATTCGTTACGCGCAAAAAGATCAAACGCCCGTCAAAGACGGCGACACGGTAAGCATTGTTCCGTCCATCGCCGGCGGGCGCGAGAACTGAATCGGGAGATCGAAATGGCCACGAAATCGGAACCACTGGGAACGCTCGCACCGAACGCCGCGAACCCAGTGACCCTAACCAAAAAAGAAATTGAGCGCTACAGCCGCCACCTGATCATGCCGGAAGTGGGCATGGAAGGTCAGTTAAAGCTGAAGCAGGCCAAAGTTCTGTGCATCGGAACCGGCGGTTTGGGCGCGCCGCTTGGGCTTTATCTTGCAGCCGCGGGTGTTGGGCGTATTGGCCTCGTCGACTTTGACCGCGTGGACGACAGCAATTTGCAACGCCAAATTCTTTTCAGCACCCACGACGTTGGCCGGCCAAAAATCGAAGCCGCCAAAGACCGGCTGCAAGGTCTGAACCCCGAAATTCGAATCGACACGTTCGACACTCATCTTTCGAGTGAGAACGCGCTCGAAATCATGAAGGACTACGACATCATCGTCGACGGCACTGATAATTTTCCCACCCGCTACCTGGTCAACGACGCCTGCGTAATTCTGAAAAAGCCCAACGTCTACGGTTCCATTTTCCGCTTCGAAGGCCAAGTCACGATTTTCGGTTATCCCGACGGTCCGTGCTACCGCTGCTTGTACCCCGAACCGCCGCCCCCAGGTCTGGTTCCGTCCTGTGCCGAAGGCGGAGTTCTCGGTGTGTTGCCCGGAATCGTGGGCTCGATTCAAGCGGCCGAAACATTGAAGCTGATCATCGGCAAAGGTGAATCGCTCGTGGGCCGGCTGCTGCTGTTCGACGCCTTGGCCATGCGCTTCCGCGAACTAAAGCTCCGCAAAAATCCGGAATGCCCGGCGTGCGGCACGCACCCAACGGTTACGAAGCTGATCGACTACGCCGAATTCTGCGGCGTTCGCGGAGAAGAAGCCCCCGTGCCACAAACGACCGTACCCGAAATTACGCCGCGTGAATTAAAGGCCAGACTCGACCGTCACGATGATCTTTTCATCCTGGACGTTCGCGAGCCGCACGAATACCAGATTTGCAACCTTGGCGGCCACCTGATCCCGCTGGGAGATCTCTCCAAGCGGGTCAACGAGCTGGATAGCTCGCGTGAAATCGTGGCCCACTGTCGCAGCGGGAAGCGCTCCGCCGAGGCCGTCGAATTTCTGCAACGAGCGGGCTTTCGAAAAATTCTGAACCTGAAGGGTGGTATCCTTGCGTGGTCGGACGAAGTCGACCCTTCAGTTCCCAAATATTAGTTGATATGCTCGGCCGCACTTTAGCGGGCGCGGTTGCTTTTTGCCGCGAGCGAAAAATTCGAAAAGTTTTGATCGGAGGAACGGATGGCGGATGTGAAAGTAACGGTAGTGAATAACGGACCCCTGTTGATCGATGGCGTCGTAGACATGGTCGACCAGGAAGGTCGGGCGTACGGGCTGGGCGGACGCACCAAGGTCGGCCTCTGCCGCTGCGGAGCCTCGGAGCGCAAGCCGTTCTGCGACGGCAGCCACAAGAAATCAGGGTTCCAGAGCACGGTCCAGGCGCACGAGCTGCCGCCTCCTCCAGCCAAGTCCTAGCACCTGACAGGCCTAGGTAGCAGGCCCCCTAGGCTGTAACCTTTTTACCCATTGTAAAATATCGAGGGCCCGGCGGGGCGACCTGCCGGGCCTTTTACTTTCCGTATACACCTGCAAATAATAGCGTTAGGTGGTACTAGGTCCATGTTTCACTTCGGCACCCATATTGCACATCACTTCACGGGCAAGTGTTGGCACTTGGGGGCCTTGTGGGTCATCGGGGAAGTTTTTGGGCAGGGGTCAATAAGTTTCGTCTGGTCCTTCTATGGGCGCTAGCTGGCGGCGCGTACCTCGTCTGCCTGTGGTTTCTGCATTCCTCCCCGTACATCGCTGATCCTCTTCTCGACACCTATCTTCAGATGGGCGGCAGCCTGATCGCTTTCACCTTTGCGGCAAACGCCCTGGTCCGCTTTCGCGGCACCCACGATCGCATCTCACTGATTCTCGCTTTTGGTTTTGTTTTGGCGGGCCTGGTAGAGGCCGGCACCAGCATGACGTTCTACCGCGGAATGCTGGTCACGCCGAGCCCCGGGAACCAAATTTCTTTGGGTTGGCTTGCCGGCCGCACGCTCCTCGGTATTCTGCTGATCGCCGCGCTCGCGGTTGAAAAACGCCTGCCCGTCTCTCGGGACCCGGCCAAAGAAATGGCCGGAGCCACGCTCATCGTCGGCGCGGTGGCGTACCTGACCAGCGTTTTCTATTTCATGCTGCCGCATTCCCCGCGCATTCAAGCCGGCGTTTTCATTTCGCGTCCTTGGGATCTGCTGCCCGCCGCCATTTACTTGGTTGCGGCCATAGGCTACGCGCAGCGTTTGCACCGCGAAGGAGCCTACCTCGATCGCGCGCTGTGTATCGCGGCGGTTTTGAACGTCCTATGTCACCTGACCATGAGCGCTTCGCAGCATCATCTCGACGCTGCCTACGAAACCGCGCACTCCTTGATGGTGATGAGCTACGTTGTGGTTCTGGGCGGCACGCTTCTCGACAACGCACAACTCTTCGATCAAGTCAGCCGCTTGGCCGCCTCCGATTCGCTCACGGGGCTCGCGAATCATCGCAAGCTGCTTGAAGTGATGGAAACCGAAATTCAGCGTTCGAAGCGCACGGGCCGCAGCTTCGCCGTTTTGCTGTTCGATTTGGATGGGCTGAAAAAAATCAACGACAAGTTCGGCCACCTGGTCGGCAGCCGCGCGATTAAGCGTCTGGGTGTGGCTCTACGTCACAGCAGCCGCACCATCGACACTCCAGCCCGCTTTGGTGGCGACGAATTCGCGCTGATTCTGCCTGAGTCCGGATCGGAAGAAGCCGGTCAGGTAGCCAATCGCATCTGCGATGAATTAAAGACCGACGGGCAGGAGCCGCCGATTTCCGTCAGCGTGGGCTTGGCCGTATTTCCGGCCGACGGCACTTCCATCGAGAAGTTGCTGGGCGCCGCGGATCGCGGCCTGTATCACATGAAGGGCAAGGGTCAGAAAAAATTTCGTTTCGGCACGATCGCGGCCTGCCTGTAGTCCGGCAGGTACCAAAAAGGGGAGTGCGCACATGCGATTTGGCCTGAAGGCGCCGAAGACTGCCGTTGGCCCGCGCCGCGAATCGCGGGTACCCATGGAAGTTGGCGTTCACATCTCCGGCCACCCGCTGATGCCCGGTACCGAAACCACGTTTACCGAAAACGTCAGCCCACGTGGTGCGAGAGTCTTTACCAGCCGGCGCTGGAAACCGGGCGATCGCCTGACCATCGCAACTTTCACCGGCTCATTTCGCGCGATGGCCCGCGTGGCGTATTGCCAGTTAGTTCCTGAAGCCGGTTTCGCGGTTGGCGTGGAATTCCTCGAGCCTGAAGGCCAGTGGGTGGTCGCGGGCGGCTTCTCCCACTAACCTTTCAGCTAACTACTGAACGAAGTTGGTGTCCGGCATCGGCGCGGAACCTTCCGGCAGCGTTCCAAACTGCGATTCGAATCGCGCCACATTTTCCTTCAATGCCTGGAGCATGCGCTTGGCGTGCGCCGGGCTCAGGATGATGCTCGAAACCAGCTTGCCCTGCGGCACGCTGGGGAATAAATAAATAAAATTAAACGTAAATTCTTCTCCGTTGTGATGAATCACCGCGAGATTTGCGTACTGGCCGACCAGTTCTTTTTCGTCCGCCTTGATTTGTACCTGCTGCTGCTTCGGCTGCTGCGGATTCGTTGGATCTGTCATGATGGCTCTCCTAAAAAACCTCCACAACTATAACAAACCGCCGAAAGCGATCTCCATATTTTGGTTCAGTCCGGCTTTACAGTAATTGACGCTCGCCGGAGTTAAGCGTAGTTTATACGGAGAGTTTAGCAAGGTTAACCCGTGGACGATTCCAAGCCCAAAACCGGTTCTTTCATAGCTGGCACCGCTCATCCAACCACGCAGTCTGCGGTCGCTTCGGCCGCTGCTCCGGAACTGATCCAACTGCTGACCCACGAAGACGTGGACCGCGCCCAAGACCGCTGGGAAGTCGCGCAGGCTCGTTCCAAGAAGACTCGTGGCACCTTTGGCGGCATAAGGCTCGTATGGCTGCTGGTAGGTCCCGGCATTCTGGTTTTTCTCGGCGAAAATGACGCGCCAAGCATGCTGTCTTACGCCGCGGTCGGTTCGCGTTTCGGAATTGGATTTTTCATCCCCTTCGTGGTCCTGACTTTTATGATGGGTTTCGTGGTGCAGGAAATGACCGTGCGACTCGGCGCGGTCACCCACCGGGGCCACGCCGAACTGATCTTCGACCGTTTCGGAAAATTCTGGGGCCTTTTTTCGATGGGCGACTTGATCCTCGGAAATTTTCTGACGCTGATCACCGAATTCATCGGCGTCCGCGCCGGGCTTGGATTTTTCGGCATCAGACCTTCGATCGCAGTCGGCGGCGCGCTCCTAATCGTTCTTGCCGCGATCACCACCGGACGCTACTGGACCTGGGAACGAATCACCATGGGCCTCGCTATATTCAACGGCCTCTTTATCCCAGCCGCGATCCTCGCCCGCCCCGACTGGCACGCGGTAGGAACCGCGCTTGTCACCTGGATGCCGCTGCCGACCGGCGGCCGCTACGACATCTTAATGTTGATTCTCGCCACCACCGGCGCCACCGTCACGCCCTGGATGCTTTTCTTTCAGCAGAGCGCCGTCGTCGACAAGGGCATGCAGCCTCGCGACATCAACGCCGGGCGATTCGATACGTTTCTCGGCGCGCTACTGGCCGCGACATTTGCCATCGCCGCGATTCTCGCCACCGTGCCACTCTTCCATCACGGAATCAGCGCCGCAGAGTTTCAAGGCGCACAGTTTGCGCAAGCACTTGAACCGCTCATTGGCCACGCCGGCGCCGCTCTCTTCGCGCTGGGAATCTTCGAAGCCGGGATCGTCGCGGCCATCGCGATTTCCACTTCCTCCGCCTACGCCTTTGGCGAAGTCTTTCAAACGGGTCACAGCTTGAACCGCCCGCTGCGTGAAGCGTGGCCGTTTTATCTCACGCTCTTGGGGTCGGCGTTCGCTGCTGCCGGGCTGGTATTGTTGCCACGTTTCCCACTGGAATTTGTGGTGATCATCGTGAATGTGATCGCCGTGCTGGCCATGCCTCCAGCGCTAGCGTTTCTGTTGCTGCTGGTCAACGACCGCGAATTGATGGGCGAGCATGCCAATGGTTTCTGGGCGAACCTGGGAGGCGTCACCGTGACGATTCTGCTGGTCATCGCCGGTCTGGGCTTTGGCATCGCCACGGTCTTTCCGCACTGGCTTGGTGGGTAGAATTTTCGCGGCACATAGAATCAGTTGAGGGGAGAACTAGACGTGGATCTCGACCATCGAAAGATGATAAAAGACAACGGGGATCAAGATGTCGCAGCGGTCAACGCTAAGGAGGCGGTGCTCACCGATCCGCGCGCGGTCCTATCGCTGCT
>CAWIEL010000047.1:0-43799 GCA_963835025.1 uncultured Acidobacteriota bacterium | reverse complement strand
ATGTATTGCTCGGGGCAGTCCTTTGACGTTTGCGTAATTGGCGGAGGCGCCACCGGTGCGGGGTGTGCGCTCGACGCGCAGTTGCGCGGCCTGCGCACGGTGCTGCTGGAAGCCGGCGATTTCGCCGGAGCGACTTCGAGTGCGGCTACCAAGATTATTCATGGCGGTGTGCGCTATCTCGAAGAAGCCATCAAGGATGTGGACCCTAAGGAATACCACGTGGTGGTCCGGGCGCTGCACGAGCGGGTCCGCATGTTGAACAACGCACCGCATCTGACCCGGCAACTCGAATTCGTGGTACCCAGCTATAACTGGCTGAACGTGGCGTATCTCGACATTGGGCTGAAGATTTACGACTGGCTCGCGGGGTCTGCACGCATATCACCGAGCAAATATATCTCGCGCGAGGAAGCCCTTAAGCGAATGCCGGAGTTGAAACAAGAGGGCTTGATCGGAGCGGTGGAGTACTCCGACGGACAACTCGACGATGCGCGCTACAACCTCGCCTTGATTCGAACCTGTGCGGACGCGGGCGGAAATCCGGTGAACTATGTGCGGGTAAACGAATTCGCCCGGGATACGGCAGGGCGATTGTCCAGCGTGACGGCGACGGACCAACTGACCGGCGCGAAGTTTTCCGTGAACGCCAAAGTCTTCGTCAACGCCACCGGACCTTTTGCGGATTCGATTCGTCTGCTGGCAACGCCGTCTTTGCCCAAGCGCATGCGTCTTAGCAAGGGCGCCCACATTTTGTTGCCACTCGAAGTATTTCCGACGCAAGACGCCATGTTGATTCCGAAGACCGACGACGGGCGCGTGCTTTTCGCCGTCCCCTGGAACGGCCGGCTTTTGGTGGGCACAACCGAGCAGGAGGTTAGTCCTGAAGATGAGCTGTTTGTGACTCGTGAAGACATCACTTTCATGCTCGGGCAGCTGAACAAATATGTCGAGCATCCGTTGCAGCCTTCACAAATTGTCAGCGGCTACGCCGGAGCGCGTCCGCTGGTTAGTTCGGATGAAAATCAAAGCACCAAGAAAATCGCCCGGGACGACGTAATCGAAGTAGACCAGGCTAGCGGCTTGATCAGCATCATGGGCGGGAAATGGACCACGCATCGGGCCATGGCGGAAGACACCATCGACGCCGTTCAGAAAGCGCTTGGACAGCCCCCCGCCGAGTCACCCACACGGTCTCATCTGCTCTACGGTGGAGAAGGGTTCAGCGCCGATCTGTGGGAGAAACTGATGGCTGCCTATCCCATCGCGAAAGAAACGGCACATCACTTGGCGTCCAAGTTCGGGACGGCCGCCTGGAAGGTCTTGGAATTGACGCGCGAAAAAACCAATTTGACCGAGCCTATTCTGGCCGGCACTCCGCCGGTTCAGGCTGAAGTCGTCTACGCAGTTCGCCAAGAGTTTGCCGTGAAGCTGGAAGACGTCTTGGCGCGCCGGCTTGGCATTCAATTTTACTCATGGCGAGAGGCCATCCAGTCCGCGCCTGTCGTCGCCGCGCGAATGGCGGACGAACTTCGGTGGTCACGCGAAGAAACCAAGGCAGCCCTGGACGCCTATGTCGGCAAAATTAATAGCCTGTTTCAGTGCGCTGGCCTGCAACCGGAAGCAACCTCCGGCCCCGCTGTCGTGCGCGCGTCAGCAGACTGATAGCAAAGGAGAGCCGCCATGTCCGCTTATCTGGGAGCCATCGATCAAGGTACAACCAGCACGCGCTTCATCGTGTTTGATCGCACTGGACGGATCGTTTCGGTAGCTCAGAAAGAACACGAACAGATTTTTCCCAAGCCTGGCTGGGTGGAGCACGATCCTGACGAAATCTGGCGCCGCACCCAAGAAGTGATCGCACAAGCCATGCAGGCGAAAGGCTTGCGTCCCAAGGATCTTGCGGGAATCGGCATCACGAACCAGCGCGAGACGACCATCGTTTGGAATCGGAAGACGGGGCGGGCCGTGTACAACGCTTTGGTCTGGCAGGATACGCGCGTGGATGACGCCGTGGCCGAATTTTCTCGCGATGGCGGCCAGGATCGATTTCGAGAAAAGACCGGTTTGCCTCTGGCGACATATTTCAGCGGGCTGAAAATCCGGTGGGTTTTGAAGAATGTCCAGGGTGCGCGAGAGGCGGCTGAAGCGGGCGAATTGTTGTTCGGAAATATCGACTGTTTCCTGGTCTGGAAACTGACCGGAGGTACGCAGGGTGGAGTTCATGTGACTGACGTCACGAATGCGAGCCGAACGCAGTTGATGGACCTGAATACGCTGAACTGGGACAGTGAAATGTTGCGTTTGTATGAAATACCCAGCGGGATGCTTCCGAAGATCGTATCGAGCAGCGAAGTGTACGGACAAGCGCAGCTCGAGGCGGTGAAAGGTGTACCGATCGCGGGGATTCTCGGGGATCAACAGTCCGCACTGGTAGGACAGACTTGTTTCAATCCGGGCGAAGCGAAGAACACCTATGGCACCGGCTGCTTCATGCTTGAAAACACCGGCGCGAACCTGATCCACTCCAAATTTGGTTTGTTGACTACCGTTGCTTACAAATTTGGCGACAAACCTGCGCAATATGCGCTGGAAGGAAGCATCGCTATTGCCGGCGCTTTGGTGCAGTGGCTACGCGATAATCTGGGATTAATCGCAAAGAGCTCGGATGTGGAGACGCTGGCGCGCACGGTCAACGACAATGGTGGTGTGTACTTTGTTCCCGCGTTTTCTGGACTCTACGCTCCCTATTGGAAGACATCCGCCCGCGGAGTGATTGCAGGTCTAACTCGGTACGCTAATAAAGGTCATATCGCTCGCGCAGTCTTGGAAGCCACGGCGTTTCAAACACGCGAAGTACTGGAAGCCATGGAGAAAGATTCGCAAATTCAGCTGAAAGTGTTGCGTACCGATGGCGGGATGGTGGCGAACGATCTGCTGATGCAATTCCAATCCGACATCCTCAATCTTCCGGTCGTGCGTCCAGTGATCCGGGAAACCACGGCACTCGGCGCAGCGTACGCTGCCGGACTTGCCGTGGGATTCTACGCGAGCATCGACGACTTGCGATCGAACTGGGCTATCGACTGTACCTGGACACCGAACATGGAGGAAGGTATGCGAGAGAGCATGTACAAATTGTGGAAGAAGGCCGTTACGCGATCCTTCGATTGGCTCGAGGACTAAGCCGCCGGACTCAGGCGGAGAGGAGTAGAAGATGGACACGAAACCGCAGCTCGAGCAGTCTACCCAAGAAATGAGAATTCGTGCGGCGCTGGACCAGCACTGGGCGGCGTCCGATGCCAACGATTTTGAAACAGAGCACCGCATCTATCTCGAAGACGCGGTGCTGGAGTATCCGCAGTCCGGCGAGCGAACTCGCGGACGAAGCAATATCCAGAATCAGCGTGCCAGCCAGCCGAATAAGAAACGGTTTTCTATCCGGCGAATTATTGGCAGCGGTGAGTTGTGGGTGACCGAATTTATCCTGACGTATGACGCTAAGCCGTCCTACACGGTGAGCATCATGGAATTCAAGGGCGACAAGGTTGCGCGGGAGACGCAGTACTTCGCAGATCCATTCGAGGCGCCCTCGTTTCGCGCGCAGTGGGTCGAGCGGATGAAGGATTAGGTTCGGCGCGGAAGGAGAAGCGAGCATGGACTGGAAAAGGTTGATCGAGTTTTCGCTTTTGGGCAGCGGCGAGTTGGAGCAATTTGCGATCTTACTGGTACGCGTCTCAATCGGCCTGTTCTTTGCCATTTCAGGGGCGAACAAGTTGTTTACGTCCGGCGGGATCAAGCCGGTCTACGACACGCTCGTCGCGTCCAAAATCCCATTTCCGAAGCAGACGGCGTATTTCGTGGCGGGTGTGGAGTTCATTGCGGGATCGCTGGTGACGGTGGGTTTTCTTTCGAGTCCAGCAAGCATGGCGTTGATGATCGATATGATCGTGGCCATTTTAACCAACGCTCTTTCCACCATTCCTAAGCGGCTTTCAACTCTCAGCTGGCTCGATGATTTTCTTTACCTTCCGGAAGTCTTGTATGTGCTGTGCTTCATCTGGCTGATCTGTTCTGGTCCGGGAAGGTTCAGCGTTGATTACCGACTGGCCGGCTGGTTACTAAGGTGATCGGCCAACGGCGCGAGCCCAGCACCTTGCCGTCTGTCGAAAATAATGGCGGAACCATGCACGGTGTCGCGACGGTGAGCGTTACCGACGCGGACGCGGTGCCGACGGTCGGCTCCGCTTTCTTTTAGCGCCCGCCTTGCCTAAGCTGGTCTTGATAATGGTCTGGCCCGTCCCGCGTCCGCCTGCCGGGGCGGCTTGCTCCATGGCGGTCCTGATGTAGCGGCGCACGAACGGCCGCTCCAGATCTCGCAGGTTCGCAAATTTAACGTGCCGCATGGCCTTGCCTTCGCCTTCCAACACCCGATTTGGATCTCGCAGCGATGCGCCGCGCGGGAATCCGAGATTCACGTGCCTCGCATTCGTCGCGATGTAACAAAACATATCCTTCATTTTTCCGCTGAACCCGAACCAGATCGCGACGGTATATACCTGGTACACCGATTCGGACGCGTCAGGCGCCTCCTCCAAGATCATCTCCCGCAGCGCCAGCGCCAACTCCGCAATATGCGGGTCATAGGCTCCCAGAAATCCAAGCAGCCGGGGATCAGGCGGGCGGTCCATCGTCGCAGTGGAATATACCCCACAAGCTCCCGTGAGCGTCCTTCTTGACAACTCGGAGCAGCGCGCTCTAATCTCCTAAGACTCTTAGGAGGGGCGTTGAAACCGCAAGCGCAAATTCTTCCCGGCACTCTCGACTTATTGATCCTGAAAGCCGTATCGCTCGGCCCGCTGCACGGCTACGGCGTTCTGCTGCGCATTGCCCAGATCTCAGGCGGCGCGCTGCTGATCGAACAAGGCGCGCTTTATCCCGCTTTATTCCGCCTCGTACGCCAAGGCTGGCTCAATTCTCGGTGGGGAACTTCGGACAACAACCGCCGTGCGAAATTCTACGAATTGACCGCCGACGGCAAAAAGCGCCTACGAAAAGAAGAAGCGGGATGGAACCGTCTGGTCGATGCCATCTCCGTAGCTTTGAAAGCGCAACCGGAAGAGGCATGAGTCGAGTTTTCGCCGCCCGCTCGAAGTCCTAAGCAAACCTACTTCGTAGGATCTGCGATCGGCAGCCACATTGAAATCGCGTCTGGCCCGGTACGGTTTCGAGCTGGATGTTGCCACGGTGTTTCTTCACGATCCGTTGCACCGTGTCGAGCCCCAGCCCCGTCCCTTCTCCAACACCCTTGGTAGTGAAGAATGGCTCGAAGATATGGGCACGCACGTCGTCCGGAATCCCCGGGCCGTTGTCGGTAATTTCGACGACCACGAAATCGTCCTCGCGGTAGACCTTCACTTTCAGTTTGCCCTCGCCGTGCATCGCGTCGATGGCGTTGTCGATAGCCCCTGGTAGTGAAGTCATGGACGTAACCACTCTCGGCTCGAGCCTGAGTGAGTCGCGTGAGCCTCGAACTTTTATGCCTACCCTGATACTCCGGTTCCTTTAGCGGCAGGGTGCACGGACGGGGCAGATGTAAACAACGCAGCCAGCCCCTCCACCAAGGTTGGATGCGCCAGAATCGTGTCTCGTAGCGACGTATATTGCAGTCCAGCAACCATCGCAATCTGCACCGCAGCCATAATTTCTCCGGCTCCGACTCCGATTGCCGTGAAGCCAAGAATCTTGTCGTCGTCGATTCCCACCAGCGCCTTCATGAACCCGCGCGTTTCGCCCATGGCGCGCGCCCGCAGGTTCGCCTCCATCGGCACCTTAAATAACCGATACCCGACTCCACGCGCCTTGGCCTCGTTTTCGTTAAGGCCCACCCGCGCGAGCTCCGGATCGGTGAATAGGCAAAAAGGCACCTGCCGTCCGGTCGTCACCCGCGTGCCGCCGGTCAGGCTGCTGTGCACGACCCGAAAATCATCGATGCTAACGTGCGTGAATTGTGGGCTTCCAGCCGCTTCCCCAATCGCCCACACTCCCGGCACTGTTGTCTGCAGCCGTTCATTCACCTTCAAGTATCCCGTGTCGGTAACTTCAACGCCAGCCTGTTCCAATCCGATTGCCTTGGTATTTGGCACGCGTCCCAGAGCCACCAGCAGGTCAGTGCCTTTCAGCGTTTTTGTTTCTCCATCTTTCTCGATGGTGACTTCAACCTGCCCACCCGACTCTCCGGAAACCTGTTTAACCTTTGCCTTCGGCGCCAGTTCAATACCTTCCGTGACAAACAAATCCTTCAGAGCTGCCGATACATCCTCGTCTTCGCGTGGTAGCAATCGATCGCTGGCCTCGACGACTGTCACCTTGCTTCCGAACCTGCGCATCGCTTGCGAAAATTCCAGTCCAATGTATCCGCCGCCGATCACGATCAAATGTTCTGGCACTCGATCGAGTTCCAGCGCTTCCACGTGCGTAAGTGGTTGAGCTTCGGCCAGCCCGGGAATCGACCCCATCGCCGCATGTGTACCGGTGCTGACGATCACATTCTTCCCGAGCAGGCGTCGCGTCGTACCGTCTTCGAGACGCACTTCCAAAGTCTTTGGCCCAACGAATCGTCCTTCTCCGAAAATCAGTTCCGCCCCGGTGTTACGGTAGTTCTCGAGATACAGTTCGTTGAGCGCCGACACCATCCTGCGCTTGCGTTCACGTACCACCGACATATCCACGTTGACGTCTCGCACTGGGATGCCGAACTCCGCGCTCCTGCGGTTGTACGATACGACCTGCGCGCTATGAATTATATTTTTGCTGGGCAGACACGCGATGTTCGGGCACGACCCGCCAATATATTTTCGATCGACCACCGCTACGCTCCGGCCTTCGCCGGCAAAAGTCCAAGCAGCGACGGTCGACCCCGTCCCGCCGCCGAGAATGACTACGTCAAATTCTTCAACGCGCTCATCGGAAAATGTCTGCGCCACGTGACTCTTCCTCCAAGACTTCAATTCCTGCGCCGATCGGCCGCATCGCGGCACGACCCTAGATGCCTTTGATTTCGCCGCCGTCCATTCGCACGGAAGTGCCGGTCATCCACTTCGCCGCAGGCGAGACCAGATAGCCCATCAGATCCGCAATTTCTTCAGGTCTTCCGAAGCGCTTGATGCCCGCTTCCACCGGAAATTTCTGGATCGCTTCTTCCAGCGTCATATTGTGCGCCGGTGCCCATTTCTCAAAGAAGGATTGCCGTCTTCCGGTCATCACCGCGCCCGGCACCACGCTGTTTACCTGCACTCCATCTTTAATTCCTTGCTCCGCAAACGCTTTGGCCAGCGCAATGATGGCCGCATTGATCGTCGCCACTGCCGCAAATCCAGGCTTCGGATCGAGCGCAGCACTCCCCGAGATAAATACTACCGATCCCTTCGAAGCTTTCAATGCTGGCCATGCCCGGATCGTCAGTCTTCGCGCCCCATGCAGTTTCAGCGCCGCGCCGTCATCCCACTGTTCGTCGGTCATCTCGAACAAATCGATTTGAGGCACCGCGCCCGCAATATTCAGCACGGCATCGATTCGTTCAAAGCGCCCCAGCGTCCCTTGAATGACCGTCTCGGCCGCAGGCGGTTCCCGCAGATCGACCGCAAAAACAATCGCTTCTGCGCCCAGCGACGTAATTTCAGCGGCGACGGCATCCAACTTCTCCTTCTCTCGCGCGACCAGCACCAACCCCGAAAAATCCCGCGCCAGCCGCAGCGCCGTGGCCCGTCCTATCCCTTGGCTCGCACCGGTAACCACTGCTACAGTCTTAATTTCCATAGCGTCATCTCTCCAAACTAGACCAGCTAAGCACGCAGACTCGTCCGCGCTGCTTCCAGAATCACCCCGGTCACCACCTCGGGGTCCGAATACATCGGTGTGTGATCCACGCGGTGCGCCCGAATGGTTGCCCCCATGCGCTCGGCCATGAAATGTTGAGTCTTTGGGCTAATCATGCGGTCATCTTCCGCAACCAGGAACCAAGACGGTTTGGACTTCCATAGCGGCGCTGGTGCCGGCTCCTGAATACACCGAACCGAAATCGGCCGCTGTACGGCCGCCGCAATCTTTGTCTGCTCCGCTGAAGCCTTATGCGCAACTGCTTGACCGAATCCTTCTTCGGTCATCCAGATAAAGCCATGCGAATCGGGAACTAGCTGCGGTGCCTCTGGACTGGACGCCTCGCGGTAGAACACTGCGGCTACGGTTTCGCCTTCGTCCGGAGCTAAGGCCGCGATGTAGACCAGTGACTTGACTCGTTCTTCGCGCACCGACGCAATCACTGCGCCGGAGTAAGCGTGTCCCACCAAGATCAAGGGGCCGCTGGTCCGCTGCAGCGCCGAGTCTAAAGCACTCGCGTCGTTGCTCAGTGAAGTGAGCGGAATCGGTGCGCAAGTCACGTTCAATCCGTGCCGAACCAACGGTGGAATAATGTTGCTCCAGCAATAACCATCCGCCCAAGCCCCGTGCACTAGAACGATTGTCGAGTTCCTCGCGAATTCACCCGGAGACACGGAACTCATCGCGCAGCCTTGCCCTCAGCGGCTTGCTGACTGACACCATTCGTTTCGAAAAAGGCGCGCATAGCCAAAGCGATTGCCCCACGTGTGTTTCGAGTGCGAAATGGCGCGTATCCAAAAACCGAACCTTCGCCGCCTACCAAGTAGTGATTCCCGGGAGGCACGGTGAGATGCATCTAAAAATCCAGAGGAAGACCTTCCTAGCGCGCTTTGAAGGTCCGGCTAGAAATAGCCTGAAGGGTCCGATCGTAAGCCAAAGCTACTTCGTCGGATCGGCAATCGGCAGCCAAACCTGAAAACGCGTCTGGCCCGGAACGGACTCGAGTTGGATGTTCCCACGGTGTTTTTTCACGATGCGCTGCACCGTGTCCAGCCCTAGCCCAGTTCCTTCCCCCACGCCTTTGGTAGTGAAGAATGGCTCGAAGATATGGGCCCGCACGTTGTCCGGAATTCCCGGTCCGTTATCGGTAATCTCTACCACCACGCAATCATCTTCGCGGTAAACCCTGACTTTCAGCTTGCCTTCGCCATGCATCGCATCGATCGCGTTATCGATAATATTCGTCCACACTTGGTTCAGTTCGCTGCCGAACGAATTCACCAGCAGCGGAATTTTTTGATAGTCACGCTCGACCGTAACCCCATGTTTCAATTTGTGGTTCAAAATGGTCAGCGTCGTTTCCAGACTCTTCACGATGTCCACGTTCTGCAGCGGCGTCTGATCCATGTACGTATATTCTTTGATCGCCCGCACCAGATCTGAAATTCTCGAGGTGCCGCTTTCGATTTCATTCAGCAGCGTCGCGATTTCCACCGACGCCGCGATGCGCACCAGGGCCGCCCGAGCGGTGCCCGCATCAAGAATCGCGAAAAGCGATTCCAGTGCCGCCGGCTTGACGTTCTTCCGCGCCAGATCAGCCGCCAGTTGCCACAAATCATTCTGTCCATGGCTGCGCAGCAGGGAATCGATCTGTTCTTCCAGGTCGCTGATGGCCAGCGGGTCGGGCGGAGTTTCATCGCTTTGCACGAAGGCCGTTTCCACCTTCTCGATCTCGGCCCGTTGCGCCGCGGTCAAATCGCGGCTGCCCAGTTCATGGCTTGCATCTCGTATCTTGGTTAGCACTTCGCGCAACTGGCTGGTCGCACGCTTTGCCGCTGACGCGGGATTGTTCAGTTCATGTGCGAGCCCGGCCGAAAGTTTCCCCAAAGAAGCTAAACGATCGCGCTGTTGCTCGCGCCGCGTAGTTTCGCGGATCCGGTCGGACATCAGTCCAACAAGCCGCTGGGCCAACTCCGGCATTTTGTAAACCAGTTCCGAAAAGTGCGCAGAAGGAAAGCGCAGCAGCCGGGTTTCGGTTACGGTTTTCAGACCGACGCTGAACTGTTTCATCCGCGAAAAGGGCAGAACTCCGGTGACGTCGCCGGTCTTCAACGGGATGACCACGGTTTCGCCGGCCAACTCACCACGCATCTGCAGTTGCCCTTCCAGAAAAACGTACATCGCGTCCGCGACATCATCCTGACGGAAAACCATCTCGCCCGCCGCCAGCTTCATCTCCTGAGCCTGGCTTAGGAACCATTCGATTTGATCATCGGGCAGCCCGGCAAAAGCCGGCACTTTTAGCAGTTCGGATTTGTCGGCCATTTAGACTTTGCTCAGATATTGATGAATGAATTGCACCGCAACGGAACCTTCGCCGACCCCCGATGCCACCCGCTTCACCGATCCATGCCGCACGTCGCCCACCGCAAAAAGCCCCGGCAAATTCGTTTCCAGCAGAAAGGGATCGCGATCGAGCGCCCACCCCTTCGGTCGCTGCCCGTTCCGCATCAAGTCGGGCCCGGTCAAAATGAATCCGTGTTCGTCGCGCTCCACCACTCCCGTCAGCCAGTCCGTCCGCGGCGAAGCCCCGATAAAAATAAACATCGAAGTGGCTGGCACGCGCTCGATCTTATTGCTGTCCGAACACAAGAACGAAATCTCTTCCAGGTGGGTTTCGCCATGCACTTCCGCGACGCTGGCGTTCGCCCAGATTTGAATATTCGGCATCTCCTTGATCTGGTCGATCAAGTATTGCGACATGGTGCTTGATAGCGACGGCCCGCGCACCACAATCACCACGCGTTCGGCATACTTGGCAAAGTTCATCGCCGCCTGGCCCGCTGAATTCGCCCCGCCGATCACATAAACAATTTCGCCCTTGCAGGACAATGCCTCCGTCGCGCCACCGCCATAATAAATTCCAGCACCTTGCAGCCGCTCCATCCCCGGAGCCGCCAGTCGCCGCCACTGCACACCGGTCGCAATCATCATCGCGTGGCAGGAAATCTCGTTTCCGTCGGCTAGCTTGATGATGCGGTAAGGTCCCTCGGCTCGAACGCTCATCGCTTCCTGCGGCGAAAGGATCTCGACTCCAAATCTCTGCGCCTGCGTTACCGCCCGTCGCGCCAAATCCCCGCCGCTCAATCCCATCGGAAACCCTAGATAATTCTCGATGCGCGAACTCATCCCGGCCTGTCCGCCCGGAGCTTCGCGTTCGATCATCACCGTATGCAGCCCTTCCGATGCGCCGTAGACCGCCGCTGCCAAACCTGCCGGCCCGCCGCCAATAATCGCGAGGTCGTAGAAATTCGTTTGTGCACGCGTCTTTAGCCCTACCCGCTGCGCCACATCTGCCGGCACGCTTTCCAGCAGCTTGGTGCCATCCGGAAACAGCACCACCGGAAGGCTCGCCGCCTCCGGTCCCAGAGCTTCCAGCAGCCGCTTCGTTTCCGGATCGTTGACCGATTGCTCCACGTCGATCCACTGATAAGGAACACGATTGCGCGCCAGAAAATCGCGCAGCTCATACGACTTCGGCGACCAGCGTGTGCCCAATACCCGGATGCCTTCAAATTTGGGCCGGTACGAAGCCCGCCAGTCGTCCAGCAAATCGTCCAGCTGCGGATACAGATGTTCCGTGGGAGGGTCCCATGGCTTCAGGAAAAAGTAATTGATGCTGGCCTGATTGATCGCTCCGATCGCCGCGTTGGTATCCGCGTAGGCCGTCAGCAGTGCTCGCTTCGCCTCGGGAAACACATGAATCGCTTCCTGCAGAAACGCCACCCCATCCATGTGCGGCATGCGCTGATCCGCTAAAAGCAATGCCACACTCTCGTTGCGCAACTTGAGCTGTTTCAGCAGGGCCAAGGCCGATTCGGGCGAATCGGTCCCGATCACCCGGAAATCAGCGCCGTACTTGGTGCGCAGGTCGCGCTCAATCGCCCGCAGCACATCCGGGTCGTCATCGACACTTAGCAATATTGGTTTGGCCATATGGATTCCGTTTCGCTACGTAGAGAGTATTGGACCACTCGGCGATTTCAGCAACCCGGGGTCAAATTACGCCTGAAGCTTCGGTTGATTTGGCTTGCCCACCGGTTTAAGTTTGGAACACTTTTTGCCGACACCAGCTTCGATGCTCAAAAATCGAGGTGGGTGCAGACTTTACTGCCGGTCCTCCCAGGCCGGCGCAGTACCTCCGGCCATTAGCTCCTTCGACGACACCAAGCCGTACTCCTATCGACACGCCATAGTTCCAACTCGTTAGACCGTGCGAATCAGGCCTGGACTTCCTGCCGTTTGCCCGCGCGGAAATAGTTTCCGTTTTCGCCGCGGCCGAAACCCGCTTCACCACGCCACTTTAATCCGCTAACGTTTCCAATTTCACCACAGGTGGAAGTGCAACTTAGAAATAACCGCCTGCCTCTTGATTCCTGACACCCCGATTAGGCACAGGATCGTCAGGCTGAACAACGCCAGCATGAAATAAATATCGATGAACGTGAGCACCTGGCTCTGCACGATCACATTGTTCTGAAAGATCTGTAGCGCCCCAAGCGAAGGAATGCTGGTGGCCCCGCCGTTGCGCAAAATCAAGTTCGAGTACTGCGATAGCGTGGACTGCACGGTAGGGTCCAGGCCGTTCGCCACATCCAGCAGGCGCGAAGAATGGAGGGTCATTCGAACGTCGAACATGACCGTCGCCGCTGTGACCCCAAACGTATTCCCCAATTGCCGCACGAAGAAAAAACTGGTCGAAATATCGTTGACCTCGGCAAGCACGGCTTGGCTTGTCGCTACGTTGGCCGCTCCTAGCAAAAGAGGCGCCACCGAGAATCCCTGCGCGAACGTCGCCACCGCCAGAAACCACGTGGGCGTCGTCGGCGTCCAGGCATAGATAAAAGCGACGCACGTAGCGCACGTCATAATCGCGCCCGCCGCTACCACCCGTTTTCCCCCCAGCCGCGGCAGCAAAAAGCGCAAGCTGACGACCAGGCCGACTCCCAGTCCGCCGGTGTACGCCGAAACAAATCCTCCAGTCTGCGCCGAACTGAAGTCCTGCACGTGCCGCAGGTATTGCGGCAGTGAGTAGAGTCCCGCACCGAGGATCGCGCCCACAAACAGTACGACTCCAAGCGAGGCGCGCAGCGGACCTTCCCTCCAGATCGTCCGCAAGTGCAAAATCGGCGCTCGATTTTCCGGCCGCCAATCCCACCACAAGAAAATCGCAAAGCATAGGAGCGCAACCACCAGAGAACCGGTGATGAAATACGATTGAAACCACTCATCCTGCTCGCCGCGGCTCAATGCGATTTGCATCGACCCCAGCCCCGCCACCAGCAGCCCCGCGCCCCAGGCATCCACCGAACTCCTTTCGCTGCGCACAAACATCATTCCCGGCGGAATGTACTTCCAGATCAAAAACGCGCCAATCACCAGAAAAGGGAAGTCGATCAGAAAAGCATAATTCCAATGGATGTGATCTGCGATCCATCCCATGGAAACCGGATAGATGACCTCGAAGGTCAGTAACTCAAGATAAAGCCATGTCACTGCCACCGTGCGAGCCGCCCCCGGAAACATCAGTCCGGCCAGAATCACGGTGCGCACCAGAAAAGCCCCGCCCCCGAAACCCATAACCATCCGTGAAGCAAGCAACGTGGTTAAATTGTGCGGACTACAGAAGCAGCCGAATGCGCCGGTTGCGTAGAGTCCCAAGCTAAGCAGCAGATGACGCCGGGATCCCAACACCCGCGTCATCCAATAACTCAGCGCGATCGAGCACAAAAATCCTAAATTATAGAGAATCACCACCCAGCTGATGGAATCCGGGCTACCCGCGACGTTGCCCTGCATATCCGGCAGCAATACGTTGATGGAGAGACGATTCGAAATCTCTACGCCAGTGATCAGTCCAATGCTCAGCAGAATCTGCATCCGCCGCCGGTGCGAAAGATCGGCCAACGAGCGAGTGATAATTCTTCCGTATTCGTCTTCCCAGGCATCGGTGCCTTGGGGGACGCCGCCGGCAAGATAGCTCATGCGAATTTCCCCGGCTCAGTGCCTGTAGATCGTTGCTTCCACGTTCATGCCTGGCCGCAGGATGTACCGCGAATCATCGCTCTGCTTGACCAAAATTTTTACCGGGATGCGCTGCACCACTTTGATGAAATTCCCGGTCGCGTTTTGCGGCGGCAATAAAGCCTGCCGCGATCCCGACGCGGCCGCAATCGAGTCCACCACCCCGTCGAAATCGCGATCGTAGGTATCCACATGAATTTTCGCGTGCTGCCCCGGACGCACGTGCGCCAGCTGCGTTTCTTTGAAATTTGCCGTAATGAAAACCTTGTCGAGCGGCACCAAAGTGAATAGCAAATTCCCCGGCAGCACGTACTGTCCCAGATTTACGATTTTCTGCGTCACTTGCCCGGTGATCGGCGCCTTAATCGTCGTGTACCCCAGGTTCAATTGCGCCTGCTCCAGGACCGCTCGCGCTCGTTCCACCGCCGCCAGAGCAGACTTGTAAGTCGCCTCGGTAATCGGGATTTGCTGTTCCCGGGCCTTCGTCTCCAGAAACAAGGATTGCGATCGCGTCGCTCGGGCTTTCGATGAATTTGCGTTGGCTTCTGCGATGGCTACGTCTTGTTCCGCCGCAGCCAGCTGTTGTTGCGCGGCGGTAAGCTCGTTCTGAGCTACCCGCGCTGCGGCGTCCACCGCATCGAATTGAAATTTCGAAACGTCCTCGGTTCCCAGTAAGGGTGTGTAGCGTTTCAGGTCAGCCTGCGCCCGGTCGTTTACGGCTTGCTTGGCCGCCACCTCCGCCCGGGCCTGCAGCAGATTCGCCGTTGCCGCCCGCTGCAATTGCGCTTGGGCCATCGTGTAGTCCGCTGCATCGGAACGTTGCTGAGCTTCGGCGCCTCCCGTACTGTGGGTCGTCGTGCCGCGGGCCAATCCAATCTGCAGCTCCGCGGATTTGGCCTCTGCTTCTGCAAAATCGAGCTGCGCTTTTGCCTGATCGACCTCGGCTTTGTATTCCCGCGGATCGATTTGCACCAGCACGTCGCCCTCTTTCACGTCGACGTTGTCATTGATCGGCAGCGTAACCACGTATCCCGAAACTTGCGACGCCACCGCCGTGATGTGCGCGTCCACCTGCGCGTCGTCCGTAGTGACCCGCCCCCACCAGAAGTACGCGGCCACCAGCAAAATCAAAAGCAGCGCGATCAGTGCGAACTTGGCCGCCGGCGGTAGATGGCGAACCGAATCTCGCGACGTTGCCAGGAACGACGGTGACCCGGGCGCTCCCGCCGCCGCGGGAGCCGGCGAACCCGCTGCGGTGCTGGCAGGCGGGACTGACGCTGGAGGCGTTGGCGGTGTGGTTGGGCTGCTCATCGACTCAGTTTTCCTTCCTTCTCGTCGTCACTTCGCGTAGGTATTCTGTACTTCGCCCATCGCTTGCGCCAGATTCACTCGCGATTGATTGAATCGGTATAGCGCATCGATCTGATTCGAATTCGCCCGCGCCAGTGCATCCTGCGCCGTCACCACTTCCACGTTTGTCGTTACCCCGGCGGCGAACCGCCGCTCCGCCTGGGCCACTTCTTCGTTCGCTAGCTGCAGACCCAAATTCGCCACGTCCACATTCTGGCGTGCCGCATTCAGCTGATCGATCGCCGATTTCACTTCCTGCACGATGCTGGCCTCCAGCGATTGTCGATTCTCAGCAATTCGCTGTTTCTCCAGCTCCGCCCGAGCGATCTCCGCGTGAATTCGTCCGCCGGTGAAAAGCGGCACCGTCAACCCGATGCTGTAGTTGTACGCTGGAACTCCATTGTTAAAACGCGAGCCTTGATACAGCCAGTCGCCCGTGAAATCGATCTGCGGCAACCGTTCCTCGGACGCTGATTTTTTTCCCAGGTCTGCGATCCGCTCCTGCGACGCCTGCGCTTTGATCTCCGGCCGGTCCACCAGCGCCGAAGCGATCGCCGCCGTTCTATCAACTTCCGGCAAATTAAAAAATTCCAGCTTATCCGCCACCACCGGTTCCTGATTCGCTGGCAGGTTCAGTAGTTGCGCCAAAACGTAATTCGTCGTGTGCGTTTCCGTTTCCGCATCGATCAAATTCTGTCTTTCGTTCTGCAGCTCGACTTCCGCGCGCGTCGTATCAATCTTCAATCCGATGCCCGTCTTCTGCAGGCTCGAAGCCTGTTCGAAAAGCCGCTGGGCCAGATCGACCCGTACTTTGGCGGCGTCGTACGTCGCGATCGCCCGCAGAACCAGAATGTACTGGCTCACCACCGAAGCCACCACTTGCTCCCGCGTCGCACTCTCTTGCGCGCGCGCCTCCCGTGTACCTTCGCTCGCAATCTGGTAGCTGCGGAATAGCGGCAGGTCCAATATCGTCTGCGAAAAGGCCGGGCCCGCCTGGATAAATTGATAGGGCCCCGCGGTACCTCGTGTGGTGGTCCGTTCCACCGACGCCAGGTTGTACTGCGCCACTGCTCCAGTCGCCGTCAGATTTGCCTGCGGCAGCAGCGCCGCCCGCGCAATCTGCTTTCCTCGATCGCTTTCGAGCGAGAGCAATCGCGCTACCACCACCTGCGGATTCTGTTTCAGCGCAATCTGCACTGCATCTTTCAGTGTCAGCGAAATTGGAGTCGGAGGAGGTGAAGACGGATGTGGCTGAGCCGTGCCTTGCCCAAAACATGACCCGGAGAAGAAGCCCATCATGCACATGCCAGCAAAAACAGCGGTCGCCAAACCCCACGGTCTTCGCGTTTTTGCCGGAGATCCCATGCCTCATCCCGCTTTGCATTCGAGCAGCGGCGGCTCTATCGCCGCTCAGGCTCCTCGATCGCAGTTGCTCAACGGACGAAAAATAATCGCGTCCCCACCACCGCCCGCGCTCAAAGTTTCCGGAATTGTCACACATCTTCGTGTCCCTCAAAAACCGAAATCGAGTGAGAGCACGCCAAGAGGTCCAAAAATTTGTTGCACCGATTCGCATCCATCTCGAATCCAATGCCCTCGAGCTTCACGCAACCGAACCCACAGGTTATCTCGGGCCTAAACCTGGAATCGCCGGAGGAGCAGCATCTACCATGTCATCTACCGAAGACCGTCTTCTCGCTGTCACGCTAAACGCCTGGAAGCAAAATATTGAAAGGGCTGGGAAAGTGTTCTCGACCCGATCCACAGCAGAACTTCAAAAAGAAGTCGCTCCCGGGAAAAATCGCCTCATCTATCTCTGGGGCCACCTCACTGCCGTACACGACGCCATGCTCCCGCTGCTCGGCCTTGGGCCTCGCCTCCATCCGGAATTAGACGTTCCTTTCATCACCAAACCGGACAAATCAGTGCCTGATTTGCCATCCGCCGACGAAGTAAAGAAAGCCTGGGAAGAAGTGAACGGCAAACTAGCATCCGAATTTGTCAAGCTCTCTCCCGCCGACTGGCTGCAAAAGCACTCCGTCGTTTCCGACGAAGATTTTGCTAAAGATCCGTCGCGCAACCGTTTTGCCGTCCTGCTCAGCCGCACCAACCACCTCGCCTTCCATATCGGCCAGACGGCCCTGCTTCCGAAATAACTGCGGAGATACTAGAGTAGCGCTCTGGTCTGAGTTTGCTGTATCGGGCTAAGAGCGACGCGATGGTCCATCGTCATCAATTCCAACGCGCATTAAGTTTCGGTGATGGCCGCGCTCGATTCGTCGCCGGCAAGCTCGAACCAGAATCCGTAAGGCCAGCCTGCCGTTGGCGGGCCTCACGTCGCCGTTATATCCTTCGTCCATGGCTTTGTCTTCGAAGCGCTCGCCTTCCGCCGGCCTCTTCCTCGGATTGCTCGTCACCATCGCCGCCGTCGTCGCCTACTCCGTCTACATCTCCCGCCAGATTGCCACCCTGCGCGAACTGCAGAATCAGCTGGTCGAACAAAATCGCCGCGATTCCTTGCAGCTCCTGCGTGCCCAAAACGATTTGAATTCGCTAGGCCTCGCCATGCGCGACATGCTCGATAACGATGAACCCTACCCTCTGCTGTCCTGGGAAGCGCAGTTTCAGCGAATTCGTACCGACCTCAGCAGCGCGATACAAGCCGAGGATCAATTCAGCGTGGCCAAGCGCAGCGCCGACCAAACCCTTTACCTGCAGCAATCCCTCGCCCAATTCTGGGACGCTGCGGATCGCACCTTCGCCCTCGCTCGCGACGGAAAGGAAGCCGAAGCCCGCGAGCAGATTCGGGTCACCCTGCAAGCTCGCCAGGCCACGCTCAGCACCACCATCTCCCGCCTCCTCGTTCAGAATAACGAGAACGAACAGCAGGCCGCGGCCCAGGTCGGCGCCATCTACGATCGTGTCCAGCGCCAGGTCTACTTATTTCTCACCGGCACTCTTGCCGCCATTCTTCTCACCGGCCTCTATGTCATTCGCTGGAATCGCCGACTCTTCGTCCAGCTCGACGACGTTTCTCGCCAGCGCAGCGAACTCGCGCAAAAATTGATCTCATCGCAAGAGTCCACCCTGCGTTCCATCTCGCGCGAACTCCACGACGAATTTGGCCAGATCCTCACCGCCATCGGCTCCATGCTTACTCGTTCAGCGAATCACCTTCCCGAAGGCTCGCCGGTCCGCGCCGATCTCAGCGAAGTGCGTGAGATCGCCCAAACTACGCTCGACAATGTGCGCAGCCTCTCGCAAGCCCTCCACCCCGTGATGCTCGACGAAAACGGCCTCGAAAGCACTCTGGACTGGTACATTCCTACCGTGGAAAAACAAACCGGCATCGATCTCAGCTACACAAAATCCGGTGCGCCATTCGTTGTCGATGGCAATTCCGCCGTCCACATCTACCGCGTTTTGCAGGAAGCGGTTAATAATGTCGCCAGGCATTCCGGCGCGCGCGCCGCGCAAATCCGTTTGAAATTTTTAGCCGAGTCACTCGAACTCGAAGTGGAGGATCATGGCCGCGGCAGCGAAGTCCCGGAGAATCACTCGGGCATTGGCCGCGTCGGAATGCGTGAACGTGCCGAATTGCTGAACGGCACCATCGAATTTACTACGCCGACGCAAGGTGGAACTCTCGTGCGTCTCGTCGTTCCGCGTCAGGAAGCGCAACAAAATGCCGACTAGCGCCCCAAAAAAAATCTCCGTCGTTCTCGTTGACGATCACAACCTCGTCCGCCTCGGCTTCCGCCGCATTCTGGAAGATGAACCGGACCTGCAAGTTGTCGCCGAAGCGAGCGACGGAAAAGATGCCGTCACTCTGGCACGCAAACATCGCCCCGACGTCATCGTCATGGATTGCGCCCTCGCCGGAATGAGCGGCCTCGCCGCCACCAGGGCCATCCTGCAGGAATTTCCGGACCAGATTATTCTGATGCTCAGCATGCACGCCGAAGATACCCTCGTGCATCAGGCCCTCGATGCCGGCGCTCGCGGCTACCTGCTCAAAAATGCCGAGGATGTCGGCCTCGGCAGCGCCATCCGCCGCGTTGCCGGCGGAGAAATCGTGTTGAGCCCCGGTGTCTCTAAACAAGCCGTGCTTAAAGGCGAACGCGACTCCAAACTTACCGCCCGCGAACTGGAAGTTCTACAACTGATCGCCGACGGCCACTCCAACAAAGCCATTGCCGATAAATTGAACCTCAGCGCCAATACCGTCGCCGTTCATCGCGCCAATATTATGGATGCGCTCGGCATCCACAAAACGGCGGAGCTGATTGTTTACGCCATCCGTAATGGCCTGGTGAATATTTCGTGAATCGCCGTGCGTTTCTCGCCGAGATTTTGGCCGGCGGCGCGTTAGCTTCGGCGTCACTGTCTCGTGCCGGCAGCGCGCTTATCTCGCCCGCGGATTCCTCCGCAGCGCCCGGGTTTAAATTCACCGACGTCACGAACGCAGCCGGGATTCGCTTCCGCCACAACAGCGGCGCCTACGGCGGAAAACTCCTTCCCGAAACTCTGGGCTCCGGCTGCGCTTTCCTCGATTACGACGGCGATGGTTGGCAGGACATTCTTCTTATCAACGGCATGGATTGGCCCGGCCACAAACGCTCGCGCACCGCTTTACAGCTCTATCACAACAATCGCGACGGCACGTTCACCGATGTCACCCATCGCGCCGGCCTCGACCTCGAAATGTACGGAATGGGTGTCGCCGTCGGCGATTACAACAATGACGGATTTCCCGACATTCTTATCACCTGCGTAGGCCAAAACCGCCTCTTCCAAAATACCGGCAAGGGCACATTCATCGACGTTACCGACTCCAGCGGTCTCGGCAAACGCATGGCTTTCAGCACCTCGGCCCTCTGGTTCGATTACGACCGCGACGGCTTCCTCGATCTATTCGTTTGCAACTACGTGAAATGGTCGCCCGAGCACGACGTTTTCTGCAGTCTGGACAGTAAACACAAATCCTATTGCACTCCCGAAGCGTATCGCGGCGAAACCTGCTGGCTGTTTCATAATCGCGGCAACGGAACCTTCGAAGACGTCACTGCCTCCAGCGGCATGTTCGACACCAGCTCCAAATCCCTCGGCGTCGCGCTCCTTGATTACGACCGCGATGGCTGGCCCGATCTGCTCGTGGCCAACGACACCCAGCCCAACAAGCTTTACCGCAATCTGCGCAACGGAAAATTCAAGGATGTCGGTGTTGAGGCCGGGGTCGCCTTCAGCGCCGAAGGCAAAGCCCGCGCCGGCATGGGCGTCGACACTGCGGATTTCGATGGCTCCGGTTACCCCGGCATCGCCATCACCAATTTTGACAACGAAATGATCGGCCTGTTCCGTCCCAATAAGAACGGGACGTACAACGACGTGGCCGAACAGGCCGGCGTCGGCCTCCCGTCTCAAAATACTCTTGGTTTCGGCTGCGCCTTCTTCGACGCCGACCTCGACGGCTTCGTGGATCTAGCTGTAGCCAATGGTCACATCGACGAAACCGTCCGCAACATTCGCGGCAACGTCGGCTACGCTCAACCTCCGCAGCTTTTCCTCAATGACGGCCACGGAAAATTTCGCGATGTCGCCGCCGCCGTCGGTGGGGAATTCAGTCAGCCCAAAGTTGGCCGCGGACTCTGTCACGGTGATTTCGACCGCGATGGCGATCTCGATCTGCTGATCACCACCAATAACGGCCCCGCGTTTCTCTACCGCAACGATCAACTCGCCGGCTACCACAGTATTCGTTTCCTACTCACCGGCACCCAGTCCAATCGCGACGCCATCGGCGCCAGTATCCAAATCGAATACGATGGCCTGAACCAGTCCCGCCTGGTCAAAAGCGGCTCCAGCTACCTTTCACAGTCCGAGCTTTCCGTCACCTTCGGCCTGGGCCGTCGCGACCGCATCTCCCGCGTCGTGATCCAATGGCCCAACGGCAAAATCGAAGACTACAAGAATCTCGCCGCGGGCCAGACCTACCATTGCGTCGAAAGCAAAAACATCACGCCGCTAAATCATTTTTAGGACGTCGATTCCGTAATCATTTTGCCGCCCGTGAGCACTTCGCAAAAAAATGCGCCAATAGTAGTTTTGTAGTATTGCGGCTTTTTTTCTCTCCCGCTACATTGCGTTCATCGAATCGCACTGCAATTCAGACCCTCCACCCCGGAACCTGAATCGCAGTGGCAGGCTCCCAGCCAGTGAGAGTCTGGCTGGTGAGTCTGCGAAGTCACGCTTTGCGGATGGCGAACGCCTGATGGCTATTCGTCATTGCCGCGCGAAGTTTATTTCCATTCAAGATCGGAGAACGGATGAAGCACATGACGTTGCTGAAGGTGTGGCTGCTCGCGATTTTCTTCGGGTTCTCGATTTTTTCCACTGCCGCGCAAGTTCCAACCAGCACACTCAACGGCATCGTCAGGGATCCGCATCAAGCCGGAGTCGTCGGCGCGAATATTACCGCCACCAATTCCGCCACCGGTGCCGTTCGTACCACCGTCTCCAATTCCGACGGACTGTATTCCATTCCGGATCTTCCGCCCGGCTCTTATAGCCTGCACATCCAATTCGATGGTTTTGCACCATCCGATTTTTCCGGCGTCATCCTCGAAGCCGGCCGCGTCACCACCCTCAACGCTGATCTAAAGATCGCCACCGTGGGCCAAACCGTGAACGTCAGTGGCACCAATACCAGCGTCGAATTGACCCAGTCCATGATCCAGGGTCAAATCGATTCTCAAACCATCGAAACGCTGCCGTTGAACGGCCGTAATTTTCTTGAACTTGCTTACCTCGTCCCCGGAAATCGCCCCGCCCCCAATTTCGACCCCACCAAAACCAATACTCTTGAAGTCAGCTCCGCCGGCGGCATTGGGCGCGGCGGCAACATCACCGTCGACGGTGGCGACAACAACGACGAAGTCGTCGGCGGCACGCTCTCCAATTTTCCCCAGGATTCGATCCAGGAATTTCAAATCGCCACCGGCCGTTTCACTGCTGAAGTTGGCCGTTCCGGCATCGGCGTCATCAACATCATCACCAAGTCCGGCTCCAACGAATATCACGGCTCGCTTTTCGATTACGAACGCAACCGCCACCTGCAGGCGCTGCCATATACCTTCGACCGTTCGCAGCCCACGCCTCCCTTCGACCGCGAACAGTTCGGTGGTTCAATTGGCGGTCCCATTAAGGCCAATAAAGTCTGGTGGTTTGCCTCCGCTGAATACCGCAACCAAAACGCCTCGATCGAAACCGGCACGCGCGACTTTGCTACCGACACGATTCTGAATACTTCGGCGCCCGCGCCCCTGCGCGAAGCCCTGGTTTCCACCCGCCTCGATTACCAGCTCGACTCCAACAACACTTTGATGGCTCGCTACTCCTTCGATCGCTCCACTGATACCGCAGCCGCCGAACCGGCCAGCGTCACTCCGCTGCAGTCCGCCTCTGAACGCCAAAATTCATTGAATCGTTTTAGTTCGTTCGTCGGCAACTGGGTCCACACGATTTCGCCGACCAAAGTGAATAGCGTCATCTTTCACTACGACACTTTCCTCAATAGCATTCCCGAATTTCCCAACAGCCTCCCCACCACCGATCCCGACCTCGGCCTAACCAACGAACTCATTTTTCCCGGCCTGGCCGACGGCGTGAATTTCAACGTCCCCCAAAGCACGCACCTCAATCGCGTTCAGATCGGCGACAATTTCAGCTGGGCTCTAGGCAAACACACTCTGCACTTCGGCGGCGATTACCAGCGCCCCACCGCCACCGGCGAGATCAACGTCTTCGGCAGCGGCACGGTGTTCCTCACCTCCAATTTTTTCTTACCGACGAAAGACTTAAATGGCGACGGTGTCCTCAACGATCTCGACATCCCCATTGGTGGCGCAGCTCTAAGCGCCGCTCCGATTCAGCCGGTGCCGATTCCACAGATTGCCAATTCCTACATCGGCCTCTATCTGCAGGATGATTGGCGCGTTACACACAATCTCACCCTAAATGTTGGCTTGCGCTGGGACTTCGATACCGACGCCACCGGAACCGATTCCAACCACGGCCCTTGCCCCAGCCTTTTCGTCGAGCCCACCAAGCCCTGCGTTTGGATGGCCAACGTCATTGATCTTCGCCGTCATCCGGACTCCAAGAATTTCGGTCCGCGCGTGGGCTTTGCCTACGATCCATTCAGCAAAGGCCGAACCGTCATCCGCGGCGGCTTCGGAATTTATTACGACCGCATCGTTTTCGAAGTCCCTGGTTACGAACGCGTTCAGGACGATCGCGCTCTCACCATCAATCAGTATTCCGGCTCTGTTTGCACTTTTCCCGGCGACCCGAATCCGCCGGATCTAAATACCTGCTTCGCTCCCATTCCCGGCGACGTTTTCGCCCCCGGCAGTCCCACCCTGGCCAATCCGTTCAGCGGCCAGCGCCAGACCAGCGGCGTCGGGATCATCGTCGTCGACAAAAACGCTCATCATCCGATGTTCCAGCAAACTTCCTTGGGATTTCAGCAGCAGTTCGGCTCCGATTGGCTGGTCAGCGCGGACGGTCTATACATCTTCGGCCAACGCGAATTGATCGCCCAGTTCCTGCGCAACACCACGTCCACCTCGCCCTTCATTTCTTGCCCCGGCAACAACATTCCTTGCACCGCCACCGATCCGCTGAATGGAGTTTCCGACCAAGTCACCCTCGCCGCTTCCGCCGCCAAATCCTGGTACAGCGGTTTGCTCGTCAACGTGCAGCACAAACCCGTCCGCGTCGGTCCCGTCACTTACTTGTTCAACATCGCCTACACCCTGTCCAAATCGCTCGACGATTCCGATGACGACCAGGTGCCGTCCTACACCACGGTTGAAAACGTCAACTTGCTAGAGGGCACTGTCGGAGCGAAAACCGAAAAAGGCTACGCCGCCAGCGACGAACGCCACCGCCTCACCGCCTACGGCTTAATCCAGTTGCCTTGGGGATTCTCTCGCGCCGCTGTACACCTACGGCTCCGGTGTTCCGGCCGATACGTTTCTTCCCGATCTCACTCTTAATGGCGAATCATTGCCCGCGCGCTTGCCCATCCTCGGACGCAACTCACTGGGTCGCAGCGTGCAGAACAGCACGCAACTCAATCGTGCTATCAACGAATGGAACGCCTTGCCCGCGTGCCCGGCGCCCGCTCCTTGCAATGCCGGCGGCCCCTTGGACAATGTCCCGAACGGAATCAATTTCAGCAGCCCGTTCAACTCCGTCGATCTGCGCCTGGTTAAAGCCATCGCCATCAAGGAGCGCTATCACCTCGACTTGATGGCCGAAGCTTTCAACCTCTTTAACAGCGTCAACATTCGCGGCTTTACCAATACCTCGTACTCCGGACGCAATATTTCGATCTTGCCTAAGGGTTCCAACCCCGGAAATGTCGACTCGGACTTTTTCGCCCCGGTCAGCACCGCCGGCGGTTTCTTCGGCTCCGGCGGCCCGCGAGCCTTCCAGTTCGCCGTCCGCTTCACCTTTTAGACCATCGTGTCTCCTGGCATCCGCGCCGCCCACTCCAGACGGCGCGGATGCTGATTCCTGCCGCCGTATCCGCGACCGAGTTTGAATCCCACAGCCGAACACCTAAACCGCTTTTCGTACGTCTAAATACAGGCAAATGGCGGATCTGCGACCCGCCGCAGGCGTTTGACACCCGATTTTGCGTCTACCATACTGGTTAGCTGATTTTAGCCGTTCGTTCGACCCTAACCCCGCTCTCATGGGAGTTTGACAAATATGACTCACCTTTTTCGGTTCGCTGTGGCCCTCCTGTGCGTGATCATTGGCGCCGCCGCTTCCAGCGACGCGCTCCGCGCGCAGCAAAAACCCGCGGACATCATGCCTCCCAAGCTGGCCTACACCGTGCATACCCTGCCCAATGGCCTGCAGGTCATCTTTCTAGAAGATCACGCCGTCCCGGTCATCAATCTGCAAGTTTGGTATCACGTCGGGTCCAAAGACGAGCAACCCGGACACACCGGCTTCGCCCATCTTTTCGAACATTTGATGTTCAAAGGCTCCGCCCACGTCCCGGCCGAAGAGCATTCCCGAATCATCGAATCCGTCGGCGGCTTCGACAACGCTGAAACTACCGACGACACCACCAATTTCTACGAAACTTTTCCCAGCAACTATCTTGAACGCGTCCTATGGCTCGAAGCCGATCGCATGGGCAGCCTCAACGTCTCCGAGGAAAATTTCAAATCTGAACGTGAAGTCGTCAAAGAAGAGCGCCGCGTCCGCGTCGAAAATCAGCCGTACGGATATTTGCAGGAAGATTTGCGCGCTGCCGCCTTCACCGAGCACGCCTACCATCACACGCCCATCGGCAGCATGGTCGACCTGAATAACGCCACCATCGAAGACGTTCGCGCTTTCTTCAACACCTTTTACAAACCCAACAACGCCACGCTCGTGGTCGTCGGCGATTTCAATTCCAAACAAGCCCTGGCTTGGACCAATAAATATTTCAGCGGTATTCCGGCCTCTGCCAAACCCATCCCGCGCATCAATCATCCCGAACCACCGCAAACCAGCGTGCGTACCGTCACCAAGTCCTATTCCAATACGCCGCTTCCTGCCATCGTCATCGGCTACAAAATTCCCGCGCGCTACACCGCCGATACTTACCCACTCGATTTAGCCTCCAATATCCTTTCCGGTGGCGAAAGCAGCCGCCTCTACCAATCGCTTGTGTATAAGGACCAGATTGCCGTGCAGGCCGGCGGCGAAGCCAATTTCACCGAAGACGCAAATCTCTACTGGGCCTACGCCATCATGAATCCCGGCCACACCCCACAAGACGGCCAGAAGGCCCTCGTCCAGGTTCTCGAAGGTATGAAGAGCCAGTCCGTCGAGCCCAGCGAACTCGAAAAAGCTAAGAACCAGGAAATTGCCGGCTTCATTTTGGGCCGCGATACCGATGAAGAAAAAGCGGTCGCCCTCGCCGCCGCCGCTGTCATCGGCAAAGATCCCGACCTGGTCAACACCGAATTGGGCCGCTACCTGAGCTGCACCACGGCCGATATTCAGCGGGTGTCCAAGGATTATTTCGACCTGCAACATGCCACGGTCATGTTGGTCACCACTACGGCCGCACAATAGATTCGCCAGAGTCGCACTTTCAATTTTTGAAATGGACTAGGAGTGAAGATGAAGCGCGCAAGACTAGTTTGGTTTTCAGTGTGGTTGTTATTGCTCGTCGGATCCGCTGTGGCCCCGGTCGTCCGCGCCCAGGAAGCTCAGGGCGCCGCTCCCACGCCGCGCGGAGAATCCGAAGCCTCCGATGACAACACCCCGAAGAAAGCCTCCGGCATCCTTCCTCCCGGGGTAAAGCTCGATCCCACTATGCCGGCCGCCGGCGCGCCGCGGCCCTTTGAATTTCCCAAGGCCGCCATGAAGACGCTCTCCAATGGCCTGCGCATTTTTGTAGTCACCGATCATCGCGAGCCCGCTGTCGCCGCGCGGCTGGTCCTTCTCTCCGCCGGCACTACGAAAGATTCTCCGTCAATGCCCGGTCTTGCTCAGATGACTGCCGCCCTCCTCAGCCAGGGCACCGAAAAGCGCTCCGCCCGCGAAATCGCCGAAACTATCGATTTCGTCGGCGGAACCTTGCAGGCCCAGGGCGGACGCGACGCCACCACCGTTACTCTCGATGTGGTCAAGAAGGACGTCGCCACCGGCATGGACCTGATGTCGGACGTCGTTTTGCATCCAGCTTTCGCTGCCGAAGAAATCGAGCGTCAGCGCCAGCAGGCGCTCTCCAATCTCCAGGTCCAGTATGCCGACCCCAATTACCTGGCCACTCTCGTCTTCGCCCGCGCACTGTATGGAAATTCACCCTACGGCTTGCCGGAGGAAGGTACCCCAAGCACCGTCAAGAAATTTAAACGCGACGACTTCGTTAAATTTCACGACGCCAACTACGCTCCCAACGAAGCGCTGCTCGGCTTCGCCGGAGACATCACTCCCGAAGAAGCCTTCGCCATCGCCGAGAAATATTTTGGCCTCTGGCAAAAAGTGAACGTCCCCACTGTCGCTCCGGCTGCCACCCCCGCGGCCTCCGCTCAACACATCTGGCTGATCGACAAGCCTGACGCGGTGCAAACTCAAATCCGCATTGGCAAACTCTCGATTCGCCGCAACGATCCCGACTATCTTCCCTTGCAGGTCACCAATCATATTTTCGGCGGAAGCTACAACAGTCGTCTGAACACCGAGGTCCGTATTAAAAAAGGCCTCACTTACGGCGCGTCATCCGCCTTCAACGCCCATCGGTACTCCGGTTCGCTCTACGTAAATACTTACACCCGCACCGAAGCCACGGTCGAAGCCACAAATCTCGTGCTTCATCTTCTTGACGGCATGGCCAACGGCGAAATCAATCAGAAGGAACTGGATTTCGCCCGCGATTTCCTCGCCGGCGTCTATCCCATTTCCTCCGAAACCGCCGAACAGGTCGCCGACCGCGTCCTCACAGTCGCTGCCTTCGATCTGCCCGCGGATTACAACCAGACCTATCCCGCCAAGGTCCGCGCCACCTCCTCGCTGAAGTCCAGGCCATGGCCCGCAAATATTTCACCGCCAAAGATCTCGACCTGGTCCTCGCCGGCAACGTCAGCGCCTTCCGCGATCAACTCAAAAAAGAATTTCCAGACGCCCAATTCGTCGAAATTCCGTTCGATCAGATTGACGTCCTGACTCCGGACATGCGCGCTGCGAAACAGGAAGCCGTGGTGGCCTCGCCCGAGTCGCTAGCGCAAGGAAAACAAATCCTGATGGCTGCCGCGCAAGCCGCCGGCGGCGATTCGCTCAAGTCCGTCACCACCTTGTCCTTCGCCGAAAGCGGCAAAATCCATAACCCCAGCGGCGAGCAGCCGCTCAAGGTCAATTGGCAGGTCCAATATCCGGATCATTCCTACGGAGACGTGAATCTCGGCTCGGTGGATATCCTGCAGGTCTGCGACGGAAATTCGTCCTGGCTGAAATTTCCGAATGGCGTCCGCGACACCACCAACATCATCGGCGAATTCAAACGCGGTATCGCGTTATTTGGAGGCGGCTGGGGAATTTACCAACAATCCTTGACCGGCGACGTTCCGGCCCAGGCCATCGGGGAAGAGAAGATCGGCGACAAATCCTTGCAGGGCGTTCTGGTCCAATTGCCTTTCGCCGCGTTGAAGCTTTATTTCGACCCCACCACCCACTTGCTGGCGGCGGCTCGCTATCAATCCAAGGGCGAGCAGGGCGACGTCGAAAACGAACAGCACTGGAGCGACTACCGCACTGTAGAAGGCCGCCAGTTTGCCTACGCCACCGAAACGTATCGCGACGGCCTGAAATTGTTTGAGTCCACCATCGACACCGTGCAGCTCAATCCAAAAATCGATCCGGCCATCTTTACCAAACCGGCCGATGCGCAGCCCGCGCCAGATCCCAAATAAAAGGGTCGGGACTATTTCACGTTCAAGATTACTTTTCCGATGTTTTTCCGTGCATGAATGTACTTGTGGGCTGCTGCAGCGTCGCCCAGCGGAAACGATTTGCCGACCAGCGGTTTGATTTTTCCGGCTTGATACATTTTGAAGATCTCTTCCATCTCCGAACGCATCAGCCCGGCCCGCGACGGCATCTTGCCCAGGTTAATGCCAATGACCGCAATATTGTCAGCCATCAATTTCAATGGATTAAAGCGAGGCGTTTGAAGCAACGCACTCAATCCGCGAACCAGATTTTTCTTCCCGTCCGCCCCTACTGCCGCCGAGAACCCGTACACCACCAGCCGGCCCGTAGGCCCCAGGCACTTGTAACTGTTCGCAAAAGATTTTCCGCCGATTGCGTCCATCGCCATTTCAATTCCGTCCGGCGAAAATTTCCGGACCACCTCCACAAAATCGCTCTTCTCGTAATCGATCGGGTGATCCACTCCAATCTTCCGCAGGTAGTCCTGTTTGCTGGGCCCAGCCGTGCCGAAAATTTCCAGGCCTCGAGCCTTCGCCAGTTGCACCGCCGCAATTCCCACGCCGCCCGCCGCTCCATGAATCAGAATCCGGTCGCCCGATTGCAAATTGCCCATCGCGAACATCGCATGGTACGCCGTCAAATAATTCACCGGCAGCGCCGCGGCCTCGTCAAACGGCATTCCCGCCGGCAGTCGGAATGCCAGCCGAGCCGGCACCGTCACCCACTCCGAATATCCTTGATACTGCGCAAACGCGCACACCGCGTCGCCGGTTCGCAGCGGCTCGCCCTCGGCGTCCCGCCCCGCGTCGGCCACTTTCTCCACCACTCCTGCCACCTCGAAACCCGGCACGAATGGCGGCTTGGGAACTCCGGGATAAATTCCCATGCGCTGCAGCAGATCGGCGAAATTCACGCCAACCGCGCGTACCCGGATCAGGATTTCTCCGCTTTTTGGCTGAGGATCGGGCATCTCCCGCATTTCCAGAACATCGGGATTCCCGTACCTCTTTACCACCATGGCCCGCATCAAAGCTCCTTCGGCTGGGCATCGCCGATTTCAATTCCATTGCAAATGTTGATGATACCAACGATTGCCTTTCGATGCTTCTTCGCCAATAGAAAGCAAAGACTGCCACAAATGATTCGAAATTCACCTTTAAATTTTGGATTCCCGGGCTTCCTAACTTAAACTACTAGGCCTCGCGCACCCGATGACACCCACACACCGAGCAAAACTTATTTTCAGAAGCATCGCAATCGCAGTAGCCGTGGCCGGCTCGCTGGCCGTCGCCGGAGCCGCTCAGGCACCTACCCCGCCGGTCCTCGTCGCCATGAAGGAAGAACTCGATCGTTCCATGGCCGCCATGTCCAATGGCGATCCCGCTGCCTATTTCATCAGCAGCACCGTTGCCGACCGCCAATACTCCGAAGTCTCCGGCTCCAATGGCGCGCTGCTCACCAGCACTGAAACGCGCGCGCGCTGGCTGGAAGTCCAAACCCGCGTCGGCAGCTATCAGCTCGACGATACGCACAAGCTCGCTGACCGACAGCCCAGTTGGACCAGCCCCGGCACCAGCATCGTCGTCGATGACGACATTCCAGTCCTGCGCCGCGAAATCTGGCGCGAGACCAACCGCCAGTTCCGCGCCGCTGGCGAAGCTCTCATCAAAGTAAAAGCCAGCCAACAGGTTCAGGTACAGACCGCCGAAGGCAACGCTCCCGATTTTTCCCGCGAAAAGCCGCACGTCTCGGTCGGCCCACGCGTCGAAATCAAAGTCGACCGCAAGCCCTGGGAAGAAAAAGTCCGCGCCTACACCGCCGCGTTCAGCAAATCGCCGGAAGTTCTGAATTCCATCGCTACCTTCACCGCGCTTGGCATGAATCAATATCAGGTCAATACCGAAGGCACCCAGCTCGCCTTCAGCCAGATCCACTATCGCCTCGAACTCTACGTCCAGAGCAAAGCTCCCGACGGCATGGACATCAATCGTTACGCCAATTTCGATTGGCTGAATCCCAAAGATGCTCCCGACGACAAGGTCGTCTTCGCCCGCATCCAGACCATGACCGCCGAAACCGAAGCGCTCGATAAAGCGCCGCTCGTCGATCCTTACGCCGGCCCCGCGCTGCTTACTGGACGCGCCGCCGCCGTCTTCTTCCACGAAGTTTTCGGCCACCGCGCCGAAGGCTTCCGTCAGAAGGACATCAACGAAGGTCAAACCTTCACCAGCAAAGTCGGCGAACAGATCCTGCCCGATTTTATTTCCATCAAGGACGATCCCACCCAGCCCGCGCTCGATAAACAAATGCTGCTCGGCAATTACGCCTTCGACGACGAAGGCGTCCCCGCCGAAAACGTCCAGCTCGTCGATCACGGCGTGCTGAAAACATTTCTGATGTCGCGCTCGCCGCTGGTCAGCATCCCGCAGTCGAATGGCCACGGACGTCGCCAGCTCGGTTACGTCCCCGTGGCCCGCCAGGGAAACCTCATCGTCTCCAGCTCCAAGAGCGTCACCAATGACCAGCTGCGCCAGCAGCTCATCGACATGGTCAAGGCCCAGGGCAAGCCTTTCGGCCTGCTCATCGACGATATCGCCGGCGGTTTCACCTTCACCGGCCGCCAACAGCCGCAGGCTTTCCAGGTGCTTCCGCTGGTTGTTTACAAGGTTTACGCCGATGGCCGCCCCGATCAACTCGTCCGCGGCGTCGATATCGTCGGCACTCCGCTGGTCTCGCTCACCAAAATTGTAGCCACCGGCGACACTCCGGATATTTTCAACGGCTACTGCGGCGCCGAATCCGGCTCCGTTCCAGTCTCTGCCGTCGCGCCCGCCATCCTGATTTCAGAAATGGAAGTGCAGAAGAAAGAAACTTCTACGGACAAACCGCCGATCCTGCCCGCGCCTGCGCATGATCCGCAAGATCCAGAAAACAAGGGGCAACGCTAGTGAGAACTTTTTCAGCCGTCGCGCTGCTCGCCGCATTTCTGCTCATCCTCGCCTTTCCTGTCGCGACCTTAGCCCAGGCTCCCGTCCCAGCCGGAGAAACCGATCAAACTCTACGCGCCATGCACGACGAAATGGAGCGCTCCCGCACCCGCCTCCAGCTTCCCGGCGTCGACAAGCCTTTCTACATCGAATACCGCTTGCTCGATATCGACGTGCGCTCGGTCACGTCGTCCTTTGGCGCGCTCATCGCCAGCAACGACACGCGCAATCGCTTCATGAGCATCGACGTCCGCGTCGGTGACTATCATCTCGATAGTTCCAATTTCGTCAGCGAAGACGGCTTTCAGGGTTTCCTCGGTTCCACCGGTGAAGTCGGTATCGACCGTGACTACAACTCGCTCCGCCAGGACCTTTGGCTCTCCACCGACCAGGCCTACAAGCAGGCCGTCACCCAGATGTCGCTGAAGCAGTCCTTCTTGCGCAGTCTCACCAAGCCGCCTGAAATTGACGACTTTTCCCAGACCACTCCCGTGGTCAAAATCGATCCACTCGTCAAGTCCGATTGGACCAATCGCAATTGGGAAGAGGAATCGCGCCAGGCGTCCGCCGCCCTCGTGAAATTTCCGCAGCTGAACGCCACCCGGGTGAACTACTACCTCGTCTACCTTACCTATTATTTGATGAACACCGAGGGCACCATCATCCGCAGCTCGCGCAACCTTGCCGCGATCGAAGCCGCCCTCGATACCACCGCCGGCGACGGCATGTCCCTGCACGATTTTTACGCCGTCTATGTCGCCAAGCCCGGCGACCTGCCCGATCCCACGACGGTAGGTAAAGCATTGGCCCAAGCCGGAACCGAATTAAGCACCTTGCGCCAGAGCCCCATCGTATCCGACTTCACCGGCCCGGTACTTTTCCAAGGTCCTGCTTCCGGTGCAATGCTCGCTCAGGCTCTTGCGCCTTCTATCTCCGGCGCGCGTCCACCACTCTCTACCATGCCCGCTTTCGACGAAATGATGCAGCGCATGGGCGGCCGCAGCGAATGGTCTGGCCGCGTGGGCACTCGCGTCCTCCCTGTCGGCATGTCTCTAATCGACGATCCCACCTTGAACCAATACAACGGCCAGCTACTCCTGGGGAATTACGACTACGACGACGAAGGTGTCAAAGGGCAGCGAGTGGTCATCGTCGACAATGGCGTGCTGAAAAATCTGCTGATGTCCCGCCGCCCCGGGCCCGAATTTCAGGCGTCTAACGGTCACGCCCGCTCCGCGCTGCTTTCCGATACCCGCCCGCTCAGCAGCAATCTTTTTCTGCAGGCCAATAACGGCCTCAACCCCGCTGACCTGAAAAAGAAATTCATCGATGCCTGCAAAGAAGACGGCCACGAGTGGTGCCTGGAAATTCGCAGCATGGATAATCCGGCCATCTCTTCCATTCGCCAGGAGGATTTCAGTGAATTCATCGGAGCCGTGGCCGGCGGCGTCGCCAGCGGCGAACGCGTTCCACTGGTCATGTATAAGGTTTACGTCGCCGATGGCCGCGAAGAAATGGTTCGCGGCGGTCACATCGAGGGCCTCCAGTTGCGTTCGGTGCGCAACATTCCGGCCTACGGCGATGACGTCACCGTTTACCCCTACATGCAGAATCCTTCCGGAGGGTTTGCCGGCACTGCGCTCGGTGCCTTCGGCTCTGCCCAGGGCGGTATTCCCAGCACCATCATCGCGCCTTCGCTCATTCTCGATGAAGTCGAGGTTCGCGGTTTCCACGGCGAGCCGCGCCGTCTGCCTCTGGTAGACGCGCCGCCGCTTACTCAGTAATCGCTCTCGTCGTCACGCTGCACAGCGCGGCCAACTAACCTTCACCACGCACGGTCCCAGCGTATAATCGGCCCCAATGAACCAGCTCTCGCCCGACCAGGCTTCTCATGAAAAGCGCGTCGCGGCTCTCGCCTCCGTTGGCTCCGCCGTCCTGCTGGTCGCGCTCAAGGTTTTTCTGGTCGTGCGCACCGGCAGCTTGGGCATTTTGTCCGAAGCCATGCATTCCGGCCTCGATTTTCTCGCCGCCCTCATCACCTTTCTTTCCGTACGCGTTTCCGATAAGCCAGCAGACGCCGATCACCTCTACGGCCATGGCAAAGTCGAAAGCTTCTCCGCCTTCGTCGAAACCGCCCTGCTCCTGGTCACTGCCGTCTACATCATTTGGGAAGCATTTCAGCGCCTCTTCTTTCACGCCAACAACGCAATTCGCCCGAGCGTCACCGCCATCATCGTCCTCGCGCTCTGCATGGGGATTGATTTCGTTCGTTCCCGCGCTCTAAACCGCGTCGCCCGCCAACATCCCAGCGAAGCGCTGGAAGCCGACGCCTTGCATTTCTCCACGGACGTCTGGAGCACCTTCGTCGTTATCCTCGGAATTTCCGGCGCGTGGCTCGGTATGCGTTTGGGCATTCCTTGGCTCGGCATGCTCGACGCCGTCGCCGCTCTCGTCGTCTCCGGCGTCATCATCTGGATCGGCTCGCGCCTCGGCAAACGCACCGCCGACGCCTTGCTCGACGTAGCCCCGCACGGCCTGCGCGAACAAATCGAGCTAGCGATCGATAAAACCGAAGGCGTGCTCCAAAGCGAACGCGTCCGCGTCCGCAAAGCCGGCCAGCGTTATTTTGTCGACGTCACCATCAGCGTTCCGCGCACTGCCACCTTGGAACAAGCCCACAACGCCAGCGAAGCCGTCGAGCACAACATCCAGGAAATTGTTCCCGCCGATGTCGTCGTTCACTTCGAACCCCGAGCCAAATCCGACGAAAATCTTTTCGAAACCATTCGCGCCGTCGCCCAGCGCCGCGGCCTTGCCGTTCACGAACTCTCCGCTCACCAGGTCGATAACCGCCTCTTCATCGAACTCCATCTCGAAGTCGACGAAGGCGCCAGCCTGCGCCAGGCCCACGAACAGGCCACCGATCTGGAGAACGACATCCGCGTGGCCACCGAACCCGGCGCCATGATCAATATTCACATCGAGCCGCTCGGCGCGCGCATCGCCGGCGCCGAGGAAATGAAGGAACTCGCGCGCTCCGTTCAGAATTATCTAAATACTCTGCAGTCCGAATATCACGAAATGGCCGACTGCCATGAAGTCCACGTTCGCAGCGTCGACCACAAAATTCTGGTCTCCTGCCACTGCGCCATGGATGGCGCTTTGCCCATCACCGAAGTCCACGACATCACCGCTGCACTCGAAGACCGCGTCAAAGAACGCTTTCCGCAGATTTATAGATTGACCATCCATCCCGAACCGGTTGGTGAGAGTTAAATCGAACGCAGAAGAGCAGAGAAGTGGCGGAAGGACTAAGCGACGCTGCGAGGCGCAAATATCTGCCCCGCCAGCGCGATGACGGCAGGATAGCATTCCAAAACATATCGCGGCTCCGGCGTCTCCACAAAACGCGCAAAGAACAGCGTTCTCACCACGCAGAAAACTAGCAGCAACGCCACACCAGGCCGTCGCCGCGAGATCCAAGTTCCGATCAGTGCCATCAAAATATAAATTCCGTTCACTGTCGTCAGCCCCACTGTCACCAGAAAATCCGGCCGGTCATCCTGCCACTCCTCCCGCACCGGCCACAAATGCCCCGACGAAGGCAGCAACTCCACCCGCGGCGTGAACCACAAGGTCAGGCAGCGCAGCGCGGGAATCCGCAGGTACGTCCGCAAAGGACGTCGATCCGTGCGCTCCTGCGCAATCTCCCGAAAACCCTGATCCAGGCTCGGATCAATCGTCAGCGCCTCGTTATACTCATCCACCAGATCGCTCACCCGCTCCTTCTCGTCCTCCGAATCGAACGCATAGGGTGGCAATTGCGACATCACAATTTCTTCGTCGTTCACTTTCCACTGCGTCAGGTAAACGTCGCGAAATCGCCACATCCACGTATTCGTCCACGCCGTAAATCCCAGTGGCGTATATTCGCCCGGAAGCTCGCTGTAGCGTGGCGCCAGAAACTGCACGTCATGCAACGTGTGCCAATTCCGCGCCGCCCACGGAATCAACGGCAACACCAGCCCAACGCCCATCAGTACTCCTGCTCGCGCCAACGCCATCCAATTGACTGGCCGCCACCACCGTGCGACCAGAATGAGGCCTGCGGCGATCAGCAACAAAGGCGTTTCCGGCCGCACCAGTGTTCCAAATCCAACCACTAGGCCCGCCAGGAACCAGGTTCGCGACCCAAACCTAGCCGAACCGTTTTCCGCCCTCGCCAGCTTCGCGCCGTCGCCAAGGCTCGTCTGTAACAGCAGTAAAATCGCCAGCGCCGTAAGAAAAATCACCAATGTCTCGGTCAGCACCACCGCCGTGTAATTCGCCGTAAACGGGCACAGTGCCGCCAGCCACAGCGCCCCAAACGCCACCCGCCTCCGGCAATTCTCCGGCGCCAGCCGCGCCGCGATCAGAGCGATCACAAAACACGTAACCAGATCCACCACGACCTGCGCCAGCATCGCCGCGCGCGTCGATTGCCCCGCCACCGCAAATACCGAAGCCAAAAACGCCGGATACCCCGGCACCCGCATGTCCACCGGCGTCAATTGCCCATACACCGGAAATCCATACACCCCGTTCTTCAGCCAATTCCAGGCCAGCTCGATGTAGAATGGAGCATCGCCCGTATCCGTCACTGGAAATTTCAGTACCAGATACAACCGCAGAGCCAGCCCACTGATCGCAGCAAGCGCGACATTCACGCGTGTAATTTGAGTTGGAGTCATTGACAGCTTTTCACGGGACCGCTAGCTTGGATTGTCCGAATGGTTGAACGCAAGCCCATTTTTTATGATCAGGAACGCCGGCGCTGGCGCCGGACCCGTCGCGTGCTCGAAATTACCGGCGGCTTGTTCACCCTGATCCTCATCGTTTTCATCGTGAACGTCTTCCATAAGCCCGGCCTTCCCGATATTTTGGCCGCTGCCACTCACTGGAACGTTCACGCCATCCCGGTCAAAGCCAAACCCAAAGTCGTTCGTCCCGGCCGCAAACGCAAAGTCGCCGCCCTCGGAAAATTGCCGCAGAATTACGACCCGCTGCGCGCCGCCTTCTACGTCAGCTACGATTCCACGAGCCTCGCCTCGCTCCAGCAGCACTATCACGACATCGATTTGCTGATCCCCGAGGCCTTGCACGCCGTTTCCCCCGATGGCCGCCTCGATATCGAGCAGGATCCTAAGCTCGTTTCCTGGATGCAGACCAGCCAGGTCGAACTCCCCATCATGGCCATGGTCAACAATTACGATGGCAAGGATTGGCTGATCAAAGAAATGGCTGAGATGTTGGCCAATCCCACCTCCCGGCAAAAGCTTTCCAAATCACTCACCGAGTTCGCCACTGCCCAGCACGATCCAGGCATCGTCGTCGATTTCGAGCAGGTTCCCGATTCCAGCCAGAAGAATTTCGTCGAGTTCATCCACGATCTCGGCGCCGATCTTCACGCCTCCAACCTGAAACTCATGGTCGCCTTGCCGGCCGCTGATTGGAGCTACGACTACAAGGCTCTCGCCAACGAAGCCGACGCCGTAATCCTCATGAATTACGACTTTCACTATCCTTCTTCTGAACCTGGCCCCATCGCCTCTCAAGACTGGTTCGAGCGCAACATCGAGAACATCGTAAAAATCGTCCCGGCCGACAAGATCGTCATGGGCATCGCCAATTACAGCTACGACTGGCCGGCCAAAACGAAAACCGACCCGCATCCCGTCGCCCAGGCCGTCACCTTTCAGCAGGGAATTATCACCGCGGTTGAATCCGAATCGGACGTCACCTTCGATCCCGACACCCTCAATCCTCACTATTCCTACGAGGACGAAAAAAATCTCGTCCACAACGTTTGGATGCTTGATGGCGTCACGGCTTACAACGAACTCCGCGCCGCCGAACGCGCCGGCGTCCGCGGCACTGCCCTCTGGCGCCTCGGCATGGAAGACCCTTCCATGTGGTCCATCTGGGACGCCACTCATCCCGACGATGCCATTCGCGCCAAGCTCGACGAAGTTCCTCCCGGCTACGACTTAATCTTGGAAGGCGACGGCGACATCTGGCGCGTCACTGCCACTCCTCAAAGCGGCCGCCGCACCATCGACTATGATTCTTCGAGCGACGTCATCGACGACGAGTCGTATCAGACTTACCCGCTCTCCTGGCGCATCGAGCAGATGGGCGCCTCCACCACCAAGCTCGCCCTGACCTTCGACGATGGTCCCGATGAAACCTGGACCCCGCAAATCCTGAACATCCTGAAAGAGAAAAACGCCCCCGCCGCCTTTTTCGTCATCGGCGAATCCGCCAGCCAATATCCCGAAATCGTTCGCAACGAATATCAATCTGGCAACGATGTTGGCAACCACACCTTCACCCATCCCGATTTCGAGACCATCTCTAAATCCCAGCTCCAGATCGAATTGAACCTCACCGAGCTTCTGCTCGAAAGCAATTTGGGCGTTAAGACTCTTCTCTTCCGCCCGCCCTACGGCATCGATCACCAGCCCGAAACCGCCAGCGAAATTCAGATGCTGCCCATTCCGCAAGCCATGGGTTACATCATCGTCGGCGCCCGCGTCGACCCGCACGATTGGGGCGAACCTAATGGCGGAGCCCCTCCCGACACCGCGACCATCGTCGAGCGCGTCCTGCACGACGCTCAGCTCAACAAGGGCAATATTATCCTCATGCACGATGGCGGCGGCCAACGCGCCAATACCGTCGCCGCGCTCCCGCAAATCATCGACGGCCTGCGCGCCAAAGGCTACCAGTTCGTTTCCGTCGCCGACTTGCTCGGTCAGACCCGCGCCCAGGTCATGCTTCCGCTCACTCAGAACGAATGGATTCTGGTCCGCGCCGACGCCTTCATCTTCGAAGTATTCCACTGGTTCCGCGCCGGAATTTCCTTCATCTTTATCGCCGGAATCTTCCTGGTCAGCGCCCGCGCCCTGATTGTCGGCCTCCTCGCCCTCGCCGAAAAATTACGTCCCGCACCCTCCGATCATCCCGAATATAAGCCGCAGGTTACCGTGCTAGTGCCGGCATACAACGAAGAAGCCGCCATCGTGCAAACCATTCAGGCCGCGCTCGCTTGTGACTATCCGAAACTCGAAGTCCTGGTTATGGACGACGGTTCCACCGACCACACTCCCGAACTCGTTCGTGCCAATTTCGGCAACGACCCTCGCGTGCGCATGATTTCTCAACCGAATCGCGGCAAGCCGGCCGCCCTCAACCACGGCCTCGCCGAAGCAACCGGAGAAGTCATCATTTCCATCGACGGCGACACCATCGTCGACCCCGAAGCTATTCCGCGCCTCGTCCGCCATTTCGCCGACCCGCGCGTCGCCGCTGTCGCCGGCAACGTCAAGGTCATCAATCGCAATCGCTGGCTCACTCGCTGGCAGGCTCTGGAATACATCACCAGCCAAAATCTGGAAAAACGCGCCTTCGATCTCCTCAATTGCATTCCCGTCGTTCCCGGAGCCGTCGGCGCCTGGCGCACCAGTGTCCTTCGTGCGCATCACGGGTTCTCCGGTGATACAGTCGCCGAAGACACCGACCTCACCCTCACCATCCGCCGCGAAGGCTGGAAAATTCTGTACGACGAAGACGCCATCGGTCGCACCGAAGTTCCCGAAACCGTTGAGGCCCTCATCCGCCAGCGCTTCCGCTGGACCTTCGGCACCCTGCAGGCCGTATGGAAGCATCGCGATGCCGTCGGCAAGCCGAAATACGGCACCCTCGGCTGGATCGCCATCCCTAACATTTTCCTTTTCCAAATTATTTTGCCGCTGGTCTCGCCGGTCATCGACCTGCTCTTCCTGCTTTCCATCGCGCTCTGGGGCCTCGGCCAATTGCGCATCGCGCGCCTCCCGCAGCTCTGGACCGCCCAAGACGTCGAACGCTCCCTCATCTTTTTCGCTGTCTTCATGCTCATCGATTTGCTCACCTGCGTCGTCGCCTTTCTCCTCGAACGCCACGAAGACTGGACCCTCCTCGCCCCACTTATCCTCCAGCGCTTCTATTACCGCCAGATGATGTACGTCGTGCTCTTCCGTGCCCTGAAAGAAGCGGTTCGCGGCCGTCCCGTAGGCTGGCGCGGCGTCGAACCGCAGGCTCCCGCCACCGTTCCCGGTGATTGAGCTCGCCGCGCTTGTGGCACTCCAAAATGTTTCGTTTCGGGCTAAGGCCGCAATCCTCACCTTCTACCACGATTACCTGATCGGCCTTGTCTCGCCCACGCGCTAAGCTTTGTCCGCTTAGAAAATTCCTGTCTACGCGGGCACAGAATCACGGCCGGGCGTTCGCGGTAGCAACCAGGGAAGCGTCGCCGGCCACAATTCTCAAAAATCCAGGAGGAATTGCTTCCATGAAGATTTCCGCTCTTACGTTGGGAAAAATCGCCACCGGATTCGTGCTTACGGCTGGCCTCGTCGCCTTCACTCCGGCCCGTGCCGCAGCTGATTGCCAGCACGACACCGATCGAGCCGATCACAACTTGCACGAAGCCATAGCGCATCACGGCGCCGATAGTAAAGAAGCCGCTAAGTACCGCGCCGAACTCGGCGAAATCCGCCAACGCTGCTTCGACAAGGAAAAGCGGTGGTGGGATTCCGATACGCACCAATGGCGCAACGACCACTGGGACGATCACGACCACGATCGGTAGTATCGCAAGCTGAAACAACTCCCACAGAATCGAACGGCTGCATTCCTCAAAAAGCGCAGCCGTTTTTTTTGCCCAAACGTGCTCTGGGTGGCCAGCCAAACCTTAGTTCCATTGGCGATTCCCGGCCGGTTCTGCTACTATCCAAAATTGTGATGGGCTGCATCCTGATTTCCGGGAGCGGCACCGGAGGCAATATGAGCGTGGTACCCCGTGTGGGCGACGGCAAAATCACCGTCCCCGGCATTCTCTCCCGCAAGAATGCGTCCCAATCAGCGTCGCAACCGAAATCAAAAATCACCTGCTTAACCGCCTACGATTACCCCACCGCGCGCCTGCTCGATCAGGCTGGCGTAGATATCCTGCTAGTCGGCGATTCGGTCGGCATGGTCGTCCTCGGCTACGACAGCACCCTGCCCGTCACCTTCGATGAAATCCTGCACCACACTCGCGCCGTCCGCCGCGGCACTCAACGCGCCCTCGTCGTCGCTGACATGCCGTATGGCAGCTTCCATGTCACCATCGAAGAATCCGTGCGCAACGCCGTCCGCCTGATAAAAGAGGGTGGCGCCGAAGCCGTAAAAATTGAAGGTGGCGAACGCCGCATCGAATTGATCGCCCGCTTGGTCGAAGCTGAAATCCCGGTCATGGGCCACGTGGGCCTCACCCCGCAATCCATTCACGCTCTCGGTGGATTCCACGTCCAGGGCAAAACCGCCGAAGCCGCCCGCCAGCTTGAACGCGACGCCCGCGCCGTTCAAAGCGCTGGAGCCTTCGCCGTCGTTCTCGAATCCGTCCCGCGCGATCTTTCCGCGCGCATCACCGAAAAATTGCACATCCCCACGATCGGCATCGGTGCTGGTCCCGATTGTGACGGCCAAGTCCTGGTTCTCCACGACCTGCTCGGCCTCACTCAGGGGCACAAACCGAAATTCGCTCGCCAGTACGCAGATCTCTCCGGCGAAATTTCGCGCGCTGTCGCCGGCTTTTGCGAAGACGTCCGCACCGGCGGTTTCCCCTCCGACGCGGAATCGTTCCATTCCACCGCCGAACTTCGTGATTACCTGCGAGCTCCCGCGCTCGTCAAACAACGCAGCTGAAAAAGCGCGCGCCTAAAATCATTTCTGGAGGAGAACCTCGTGAACGTCGAAGATTTCGCCAACCTATACAGCTACAACGCTTGGGCCAATCACCGCACGCTCGAATCTTGCGCCACTCTTTCCGACGCTCAATTTCTCCAGGACCTCGGCAGCAGTTTTCCTTCCGTCCGTGACACCCTAGTTCATCTCATGCTCGTCGAATGGGTTTGGCTCGAACGCTGGAACGCCCGCCCGGTGAATGCTTGGCCGCCCAACTCCGATTTCCCGAATCTCGCCGCCGTCCGCGCGCGCTGGGCCGAAATCGAACGCGACCTGCTCGCCTACATCTCAGCTCTACGGCCGGAAGATGTCTCCCGTGTGATTCATCACACCACCATGGCCGGCGCCCCGCAGGCCCAGCCGCTCTGGCAAATGCTCCAGCACGTCGTCAATCACGCCACTTATCACCGCGGCCAGCTAGCCACCATGCTCCGCCAGCTAAAAGCCAAGCCGCAGGGCACCGACTTGATTCTTTACTACCGCGAGCAAGCCGCTCGCGTCCAGGCCTGACCGCCCATCATGGAAGTCGTCCGCACCATTTCCTGGATGAAGCAGTTGGCCAAAGATGCGCTGCTCGATGGCCGCTCGCTCGGCCTAGTCCCCACCATGGGCGCCTTGCACCAAGGCCATTTTTCGCTGGTCCATGCGGCCAAACGCCAATGCTCGCCCGTCGTCGTCTCCATCTTCGTCAATCCCAAACAGTTCGGGCCCACCGAAGATCTGCAGAAATATCCCCGCACCTTCGAAGCGGACCGCGAGGCCCTGGAAAATCTCGGCGTCGATTTTCTTTTCGCTCCAAGTCCAGAAGAGATGTACCCGGCGGGATTCAATACCAGCGTCAGTGTCAAAGGTTTGAGTGAAAAGTGGGAAGGCCGCGCGCGCCCGGGACATTTCGATGGCGTGGCGACCGTCGTGCTGAAATTATTCGAAATTGTAAAACCGCAAACCGCGTTCTTCGGCCGCAAGGACGCGCAACAGGCTCAAATTATCCGTCGCATGGTCGCCGACCTGAATCTCGATACGGAGATCAGTCTATGTCCAATCGTTCGCGAGCCCGACGGCCTCGCGCTGTCATCGCGAAATGTTTACTTGAAGCCTCAGGAGCGCCAAGCTGCGACTGCGCTTTCTCAAGCGCTAGCCGGATTGAAGGGAAGTATTGACGGAGGCGAACGCGACGTCCTGCGTCTGCTAGCGACGCTGCGTTCAAAACTGGATTCTCAGCCGGGAATTTCGGTCGATTACGCCGAAATCTTGGATGCGGAAACCTTCGAGTCAGTCCGCGCCCTGCGCGGCAACTGCTACGCGCTGATCGCCGCCAAAGTCGGCTCAACCCGCCTCATCGACAACGCCTACATCGAAACCGTCTCCGGCGAAACCACCGTGACGCTGTAAAAAGACCAGATCGACGTTAGTTCTGCTGCGGAACCTGCGTTCCTTCTTCCACTGCCGCCAGCACTTCCGCCCCATGCCCCTTAGGCACCACGTTGTTCCAGATTTTCCGTATAGTCCCGTCCGGCCCAATCCAAAAAGTAGTCCGCACGATCCCCAGGAAAGTCTTGCCCAGAAAGCTTTTCATCCGCCGCGCGCCGTAAGCCTCTACCACGTCAAAATTCGTATCGGCTAGCAGCGGGAAGTTCAATGTGAGCTTGTCGTGGAATCGCTTCTGCGCTTCCACCGTATCGCCGCTGCAGCCCACGATTTCCGTATTTGCCGACTTGAATTTCTCGATGTCGTTGCGGAACGCGTTGGCTTCATGCGTGCATCCCGGCGTATTTGCCTTCGGGTAAAAATACAAAATCAGATTCTTGCCCTTGAAGTCCTTCAGCGAAACGGTTTTTCCATCATGCGCCGTCACGCTGAAATGTGGTGCCTTATCGCCTTCTTTCAACATAAGTCCTCACTCTTCAAATCCGGAAATCTGCTTACGCCTCGGCCAGCACGCGCCGTAAAATGTCGTTCACGATTTGAGGATTTGCCTGCCCTTTGGTTTCTTTCATCACTTGGCCCACGAAGAATTTAAAAACTCCTTCGTTACCGCTTTTGAACTTCGCCACGTTGTCCGGACTCTTCGCCACTACCGCCCGCGCAATCGCTTCAATCGCGCTCGAATCGGAAATCTGCGCCATTCCGCCCGCCGTGATAATGTCCGCAGCCTTCTTGCCCGTATCAAACATTTCAGCGAACACTTTTTTC
>CAWIEL010000046.1:0-38674 GCA_963835025.1 uncultured Acidobacteriota bacterium | reverse complement strand
CATCGGCCAGATCGGCGGAATTCGCCGCTGGCCGCGCGGCTGACGTGGCGGCGCCGCGGCCGTTCGTGCCGGCCATCTGGTGATGGCGGAAAACCAAACCGGTCAACGCCAAAAGCCCCAACGCCATCACCACCAAGCCTGCCAACCGCACTCGCGCTGAATTCGTTTGCATGGTATTTCTCCTCAGCTTTGTTTTCGCGCCTGAGTTTCACCCGGCGCTGCGATATTTTTTGTCGTGCCGTTTAGAATGGCTGATTCGTGAGTTTTCGAGTCGATACATCCCGGACGCTTCGAAATCGTTGTTCAAATTGGCAAGAACCGTTTCGATTGGCGATAGTAGCACGGCCAGCACCCCCCCGAATACGAGGAGTGGAAGCGAATTCCACCACAGGTATGCAATACGCCACGGGACGCCGTGGGTGGGCTAGGGTGACGGGTGGCGCGAGGCCGGCGGAAGGCCTTCGACGTCCTCGCGGATCAGTTTGCACAATGCGGGAAGCTGTTTGGGTTCAGAGTGGGCCACGACTTCGCGCACCGCAATCCGTGGTATTAATCGGCCCAAGGTTGCAAATTCTTTAGCACGCAGCGCGGGTTCGAGCGCATTGGTCGCAAAGGTATTGGCCACCAGGGCCAAGAAGGCGGTTTGGGCGGGCATGGCGCTGATGGCCGGGGCCCGTTCGTCGCGCCGTTCGCCAAAAACGTAGATCGCGCGCAAGGGGAGTTGCCGCGATTCGAACTTGAGGTTCTTTTTTTCCAGAGACAGGCAACGCTTGTCGTAGGTCCCGCTGAATCGCGGCAGGGCATCTGCCGATCCGAACAGCGCTTCTACCGATTCGGGCCACAGACACAAGTACGGATACGCCGGATGCACCTGGAATTGGCCGTCAACTTCCGCCAGCGACACCACGTCATCGGAGACGATCGGGCATCCTTCTTGCGCCAACGCTGCGGCGGTGGTGGATTTTCCGGCGCCTTCGGGGCCGACGAAGGCCACCACCGCATCGCCAATGCTGACGGCGCTTCCATGCAGGCAGGTGGCCCCGCGCACTCGCAGCAGGAGCCCTAAAACCGGGCCCAACAGATACGTGGCGGCGTCTTCCAGGCTCAAATTTTCCGGCCACGTGGCCCAAACTTCAGTGCCGTGGCGATCGAACCAGAATTGCGTGCCGTCAAAATACCTGAGGCGGAGGAATTGGCCGTCGTTCACCCTCCAGATTTGCAAGGAAGGGTCGCCCGCCGCGTCGCGATGCTCGCTCGTGTAAAGGATGGATTCTCGCGCGCTTGCAAGGCCGGGGGTTTGGTGCGGCGCGCTCTGCAGATGAATCACGACCCTGCTTTCAACGCCAACCCCCGATGGGGAGGCGCGCAAACGATCCCGGCTTACGCGTATCGAGGAAATTTCAGGTAGCGCGAGGTTGCTGTGCAGTTCCAGACCAAAAAGAGAATAGACGTACTCTTGGCCAGCGGGATCAGTCGTGTCCGAATGCTCCAATCGGGCGCGATCTTCCCTGGCAAATCCTTCCGGGGTTTCCACGGGGCTCTTCTAATGGCGAAAAACGGCAAGAAAATTTCAGTATGAATAAATCTAAAAGATTCCGCTAGATAGCTGTCTTGATTCTGGGCAAACCGCCACCGTCACGTGATTTGCGGAATCCGACCTTCTGGGTAAGCGCCTTCACGGTCCCGTATACGGACAGCTTAGGTGTTAAGTATGGCTTCTTGGGATCCCGTTGAACGGGCTTAAGCATTGCGAACCTCCGCACGAAAGTTATACCGGACCTTGCGCGCTGACTGCAACCAAAAGTTAAGACATAACGGACGGATGTCGGCTTCGAGCTGTTCTGCATCTGTTTCGCTTTGAAACCTTTGCATCGCACCGCAGTCTACATATGAATTCATATCGGCATCCCAGTCTACCTCATTCAGTGACTTCCCACCGGTTTGCTCAATAAACTTAATCAGGGGCTGGCCGGTGAAAGGAGTTTTTCGCCTGGTCCGAACCGCTTCGGGGAGGCGGCCGGCCGTGGCCTCGCGCAGCAGGTTCTTGTCGTAGAAATACGGGAATGGAGGCAGCGCCAGCAAGAAATTCACGATCCGCAAGTCCAGGAACGGGTGCCGGACTTCCACCGGGCAACGCGTGAGGCCGCTATGTTCCTTCTCGAACAGATTGCCCCAGTGCGGCAAGGAGAGCGAAGCATGCCCTTCGGGAAGTATGGGGTGGGGCTGGACCGCTGGCAGCACGCCCCATTCGCGCGCGCGTTCTTTCAAGTTGAGGCGCCGCGCAAAATCGGGCGCGAGCCATTTTGGGAATGGGGAGGTCTCGGTCGTTCCTCGCATGAAATCCCTTACGCGCCGGCGCAATCCGGGCAGCGGTGAGGGGCGCACGGCCGCGTACCATGGGACATTTTTCGCGAGATTCATCCACTCACGTTCGCGGACCATATTTTTTACGTAAGGCCACATCTGAAAATGCATCAGGTTGTCACTGCCTTCGCCGGAAAATACGACGCGGCAATCTTCGGCGACGGTTCCGAATTGCCGGAAAAGCCCGGCGAAGTACGGATCGTCCACCGGTTCGGGCCAGCGAATTTCCGGATCGTCCCAGCGATCGAACGGCTGGACGTCATCCATGCGAATGAAGCGAATCGGAATTTTCAGAAAATCGGCGACCTGTCGCGCGTAACCGCCTTCGTCGTCTTCTTTCAACGATTCATAAACGACGGTGTAGGCGCGCAAATCCTGGGTGGCGCCGGCCATCCTCGACAATTCTCTCGCCGTGGTGGCCACCGTTCCGGAGTCCATGCCGCCGCTGAGCAAAATTCCTGCCCGGTCGGCTCCGAGCCGGTCGCTCATCGCTGCTTGAAACAGAATTTGAAAATGCTCGACGTAATCTTCTGTTCGGGCGTAACGGATTCGGCCCTCGGTCGGCGGGCTCCAGTAGCGGCGCATCCTCAGGCCTTCGGCGCAGACGCTCAACGAGTGTGCGGCGGGCAATCGATGGATGTCCCGGAAGGTAGTGGTGGCTTGGTCGCAATTCAGGCCGAACAGCAGGAAGTCGCCGATCGCGGCGTCGTTCAGCTCGGCGGAAATTTCGGGATGCTGGCGAATGCACTCCAGCACGTTGCTGAAGATGAAGGCGTCGCCGACTTCCGCGTAGTAAAAGGGCCGGAGACCGAAATGGTCGCGGGCGCAGAAGAGACGTTTTTCTTGCGCATCCCAGATCGCAAAGGCGAAGTCTCCGCGCAGGTGTTGGACACAGTCTTCGCCCCAGGTGGCGTAGGCGCGCACAATTAATTCGGAATCGCTGAGCCTGGCATCGGTCGCGGCTGGCGCGTTGCCGGACTCTCCTTTCATGGCCTCGAGTAATTCGCCGCGGCAATCGATGCGGGCGTCGGCGGTGATCCAGTAGCGCCCGCCGAGAGTGGCCAATTGTTTTTCCTGCTGCCATTCACGTCCGGTGCGCAACAGGGTGTGGCCGAAACCGACCGGGCCGGCGCTGCAGGTGTCTTGCGCATCCGGGCCGCAGTAGGCCAGCGAGTGAGTGAACGCGCGCAGCAGTGCCCGGTCTACCGCTGCTCCGCCGCGCTCGTATATGCCGACCATGCCGCTCATTTTGCGCGTGTCTCCATCGAAGCGATGGCGCCCTCGAACGGTGCGAAGTCGCGCTGCTCTTCTGCAGGGTTGTTCAGTGCAACGCCATCGAGTTCGACCCAGGCGTGCGCTTCAAATTTTTCCGATTGCTTGCGCGCCCCTAACTTCAGTTCGGCGGGGAAACCGCGGCGGTTCAGCAGAGACCAAAGCGCGAGCGATCTTTCGAGGCAGTTGGTGGGGAGGAAAAGCGCGAGCGCGGCGGCTTCTTGCAGTTGGGCGATGCGATTCGCGGATACTTCCGGCGTCGCGCTGTTTTTCATTTTGACTTGCGCAAATTTGCGCGCCAGCATTTGCTGCCAACGAGAAAAACCGAATAGGCGCAGGCCGAACCAAGTTCGCGCCAAGCCAGCCGCCGCGGAGCGCGCGACGCTGCGTTCGGCCGGATGCAGCGACCAGAATGTTCTCCATTTGTTAGCGGCACTTGTCATTTCGGTTGCTCTAACCCAGGGTGTAAGGCAAAGTCGCTCGAATCTTTCTCACCGAGCTGCGTCAGCGGCGCACTTGGTCCCGCACATCGTCGCGCACTTCGTCCCGCACTTCGATCAGCCCTTCGCTTCGCAATTGCTCCAACAGGGCGATCAAATCTTGCTCGCAACGTTCGGCCTCGACCTCGTATTCGCCGACGATCGCGTCGCGAATTTCGGCCACGGTCTTGGGCTGCTTCAGCAAGTTCCACACCGCGGAACCCACTGAGTTCATGCCGTAGTACACGCTGTTTTTCATGTTCAAGATCGCCGACTCGTCGCCAAGCGGGCACGAAACCTGATGCAGCGATGCCATCACCGTCGTCTGTAAGGAAAGAGGTGCGTCCACGTTGGCCGCTCCCGGTCGTAAGGGCTGGTTAAGCTGGGGTAATTTCAAATACTCGCGAGTCGCCTGGACGCCTCCAAGCCAGCCTCGCTAGCCCCTTTATTCTACCGGGACTGAACCATAAAGCAACGACGGAACTGGATTGCCTTGCGCACTTCGGATATAACCCCCTGATGCCCGCGGATGCTATCGCCGTATTTTCGCTCGAGAAATTTTTCCCTCCGGCGCAAGCTGGCTGGCGTTCGTTGCTCCATCCTTTTGCCAAGCCCACCCAATGCGCTCTGGCAGGTGTCTCGTTTTCGGTCGCTGCCGGTGAGGCAGTAGCAATCGTTGGGCCGAATGGCGCTGGGAAATCTACCCTGCTGCGCATTCTCGCTACCCTGGTACTTCCGACCCGCGGCAGCGCTGCCATCGCGACGCACGATTTGGAACGTTCCTCGTCCCTGGCGCGCCGCGAGATCGGTTATCACACCGGAGGCGACGAAGGCTTCTACGGCCGGCTTACTGCGCGGCAAAATTTGGCCTTCTTTGGCGCAATGAATAATTTGCCGCGAACCACGCTAATCTCCCGTATTGCCTCCGCGGCTGACCAGCTGGGTCTTGCTGCTGACCTGCATCGTCAGGTTCGAACTTTTTCCACCGGGATGAGTCATCGTTTGGGACTGGCGCGCGCCATTCTGCACCAGCCGAGCGTATTGCTGCTTGACGAGCCAACCCGCAGCTTGGATCCCTTGGCTGCTGCGGATTTTCGGAAGCTGGTCAAAGACGATCTGGTGCGCCGTAACGGAACAACTCTGCTTTTCGCTTCGCACACGCTCAGCGAAGTGGAAGAAATCGCGGATCGAGTTTTGGTGCTGGATCGCGGCCGCGTGGCGGGGTTCGATACTCCTCGCGGTTTGTGCGCCGCTACCGGCTCTGGAAATTTTGCGGACGCTGTAACGAAGCTGGCTCGGCATTCCTCCGAAGCGGGCGCGGCTTCATGAACTTCGCACGCACGGCCGGAAAGTTTGTGGCCTTCTTCCTGCGGGATTTCGCCATCTCGCGGGCCTACCGCGGCGCGTTTCTGATCGAAGTGCTGGAAGCGCTCTTTGGCGTCGCCACCTTCTATTACTTGTCGGTCTTTGTGCAAAGCCCGGAGCTTTCGCGCGCGCTGCCCGCCAACAGTAGTTATTTCGCCTTCGCGCTGGTTGGCTTCGCGTTTTTCGATTACCTGAGCGTCTCGCTTACTGCTTTTGACGCCAGCATCGAGGAAGCTCGGCAGAACCGAACGCTCGAGGCGCTGCTCGTGACTCAAACGCCCTTACCTATGATTCTGGCTGGCTCCGCAATTTACCCTTTTTCTGCGCTGGCGCTGCGAACAGTGGTGTATCTGGGCTGGGGAATTCTGGTGTTCAATTTTTCGCCGCATTCGGCGAACTGGCTCGGTGCGCTGGCGATCTTGCTGGCTTCGATTCTCGCTTTCGTCGGTTTGGGAATTATTTCGGCCAGCTACACCTTGCTCTTTAAACGCGGCAATCCAGCCAAGTGGCTTTTCCTGGGAGTGTCCGGCCTGGTGGGCGGGATGATGTATCCCGTTTCCGTTTTGCCGCATCCCTTGCAGGTTCTAGCCCGGCTGATTCCGATAACCTATGCGCTGGAGGGCATGCGCGCCGCTCTGCTGGCCCATGCCGGATGGTTCGAACTGTGGCCATCGATCCTCGCCCTGCTGATTTTTGCCGCGATCTTGATTCCGATTTCGTTCCTGATATTCGCCTGGGCCCTGCGGCGCACCAAAATTACTGGAACGCTGACGCACATCTGAACCAGCCCCGCGCTTGCCGCCCCGCTCGCAGTACAGTACAGTTTTTAAGCCATCCCATGACCGCCATGAAAGTTCCATTGCTCGATTTGAAAGCCGAATATGCCTCGCTGCGCGATGAGATTTTGCCCGCGCTCGATCGCGTTTCGCAAAGCGCTGCGTTCATCGAAGGTCCGGAAGTGCAAGCCTTCGAAAAAGAATTCGCTGATTTTTGCGGTACGACCTACTGCGTCGCGCTCAGCAACGGCACCGCCGCGCTGCATCTGGGTCTGCTGGCGATGGGGGTCCAAAGCGGCGATGAAGTCATCACCACACCGAATACCTTTCTGGCCACGGTCGAAGCGATCTCTTACTGTGGCGCGCGTCCGGTTCTCGTCGACATTGACCCAGCAACCGCCAATCTCGACCCGAAACTGCTGGAACGATCCATCACTCCCCGCACTCGCGCGATTCTGCCCGTACATCTATATGGCCGCCCCGCGGACATGGACCCGATCCGCGAAATTGCCGCGCGTCACAAACTGCTGGTTTTGGAAGATGCGGCGCAGGCCCACGCCGCGCGCTATCGTCATCAGCGTGTAGGATCACTCGGCCGCGCGGCGGCTTTTAGTTTTTATCCCTCCAAGAATCTTGGCGCTTACGGCGAAGCCGGGGCGTTGACGACCAGCGACGAAGGGATCGCAAAGTTCGCGCGCGCCGCTCGTTCGCACGGCCAGACCGCGCGGTACGATCACGAATTCGTGGGCTACAACTATCGCATGGACGGGTTCCAGGGTGCGATCTTGCGCATCAAACTTCGGCGTCTACATTCCTGGACCGAGCGACGCCGCGAAATCGCCCGCGACTACCGACGCTTGCTGGAGCCGGCCAAACTTGCACTCCCCGTCGACGACCCGCAAGACGAGTGCGTCTATCATCAGTTTGTGATCTACGTGAAAAACCGGCCGGCAGTGATGGCTCAACTGGCTGAACGCGGAATTGAAACTTCGGTGCACTATCCGAAGCCGGTGCACTTGCAGCCGGCGTATTCTTCGCTGGGTTATCCTGAGGGGACGTTTCCGCACGCCGAACGCGCCTGCGAGCGGGTCCTCAGCATCCCACTATTTCCCGGCATGACTGCGGAACAAATCGAATACGTCGCATCGGCTGTTCTGGAAGTTGTGGGCCGAAAATAATCCCGCCAACTTTGCGAAGAGGCAGCGCCTGGAAGCAATCCTGCGGATTTAAATGACGTTATTGCGAGTTGAGCTTTCTGAATTTTCGCGATTCGGCAGTTGCCCAAATCCCGCCGCGGTTCCGATTCCGGCGGCGTTCGCCGAGCGGTCGCGCAGCATTTCGGAGAGACCTTCGAATACTTTTGCGAAAGATTCGCGCAGAGATTGATCCGCTGATTTCAGCAGAGACTCGATTCCATTCTGCCCGTGTTCATTCAAGCGACGCACCGAGCTGGAGAGCCAGGAGTCGCCTGCGGTTTGTAGTTTCTCCTGATATCTTCCAGTGGCTTCGCCGCTCAAACGCTCGAGATGTTCGGCCCACTGCTGGCGGTGAGTTTCGCGTTCGGCCTGAAAATTGCCGAGGGCTGTGGCAAATTCAGTCTGCAACACGCCCCGCCCCTCGGAGACGGCGGATTCCAACTGCTCCGCCATTCGAGTGCGGAAACTTTCCATCGAGGACCACGCGTTTACTTCCAGTTTGTGCAGTAATTCTTGGGTCTGGTGCTCGAATTCCCCGATTCGTTCGCGCTGGATCCCCGCCGTGGTGGAGCGGAATTCCAAAGTTTGCCGATCCGATTCCGCGCTCAGCACCTGGCCGAAGGAAGCGGCCGCCGCTTCGGCGGCTTTTTCCATTTCGCTGCGCGCTCGTCCTGCGCTTTCCTGGGCGACGCTGTCGACCTGCTGCCGAATCTGCGAGAGGTGCGCCGCGGATTGATCGGCGAGCTGGCCTTCGAAGGTTTGCCTGGCGGTCCCAATTCTTCCGGTGAGATCCGCTCCGGCGGTGACCATGGCTTGTTCGACCAGCACCTGCAGCCGCGCGCGCGCCTCCTGCTGAAACCATTCGGAGGTGCGGCCGAGCGCTTCTGCTGCGGAATGCGCTGCACGAACTCCGCTGGCGTCCAGTTCTTCGCTCCATTTGGCGAGCGCGTCGCGGCGGGCCGCTTCAAAATTCGCATGGAGGTTGGTGGTCGCGGCGGTGACTTGCCCGTCGACTTCGCGCTGGCTGCCTTCAGCCAGTTGCCGCAAGCGTTCGCGATGCACGCGCAGGGTCTCTTCGGTCTGTACTTCGCGGCTTTCCAGTTCACGCAAGAGCGCCGGAACTTTTTCCAGATGCGGCGCGAGCGCGCTCTCGGTCGCAGCGGTGGTCCGCTGCAGAAACTGATGCCCGATGGAATCGAGCGAGGCGCCGGCCGTCTGCGAAAGATTCGCGGAAATTCCCTCGGCGCGCCGATTCATCTCAGCGGTGTGAGTATCGAGGATCTTTTCCAGGCGGCGGTGCAGCTGATTCAAAGTGTCGTGGCTGGCCGCTTCCAACTGGTCAGAAATTTCTTTGGTACGGGCGGCAACCTGCTCGACCTCGGTGAGCGACCCGCGGGCGCGTTGGACTTCCTGAGTGAGGGAGGACTGGATGCCGGCAATCGTATCGCGGGCCTCTTCAGCCGCTTTAGCGAATGGTTCGCGCAGCTCGCCGAGGCGTTCGGTCATTTTCCGTTCGGCAGCTTGCAGGATTTCCTGCGAATGAGCGGAAATCTGCGCGACCATGTGATTCAGATTCGAATCGAGCGAGGACTGCAGCAGCTCGTTCCACTGTTTCTGCGCCACCTGCATTTCAGATTCAAGACGCCGGCGCCAGCCCACGGCTAGGCCTTCCTGAGCGTCGAGCTCTTCACGCGACTGGCCCGCCGGAGGACGAGCGGCTCGGGCAGCTTCGGCGGCCTCGAGCTGCAAAAGGGAGTGAGCGACCTGGCTGCTTTTTTCGTGCGCGACTTCGCTGGCCGAGCGCAAAGTTTCAGTCTGATGATGCAGCTGGCCGACCAGGTCGTGTGCCTGGCGAATCGTCGCGTCCATTTCCGTTTTTACCGAGCGCAGGAATTCGTTCTGTTGGGCGGAAAGGCTGGCGGAGTATTCGGCACGCGCTTGATTCTGGCGCTGATCCAGTTCGGCCTGCCAACGGGTAAAAGTCTCTTCTGCGGTGGTGGAAAGTTTGCGTTCGCTTTCTTCGGTGGCGCGGTTGACTTTGTTCTGGGCTTCTTGGGCCGCAGCTTGCGCGGCTTCTTGCGCCGTCTGCTGAATTTGGCGTTGCAATTCGGCGCGCAGTTCGCGGATCAGCGGATTGTCGGCAACGGACTGGTCCGGCGCTTCGGTGCTGATCTGCGCCGCAGAAGTTTCGATCGCTGGTTCGGTGGCTGCTTCATTGCTGCTTGCGACGGAGTGCGCCTCAGCTGGGTACGTCGAGTCTCGCCCAGGTTCAGCGGCTGCACCGGGCTGCCAAACGTCGGCGGGGGTTTCGAGCTCTACCGCGATTTGAAAAAAGTCACGGATCGAATGCGGGCGCTGCACCCAGGCCACTCGCGCGCGCAGAGGTTCGGCGTTGCGCGCCCTCGCGCTGGCGGGAAGCTCTAGCGTCACCCAGGAATTGCGAGGCAAATGGTGCGTCGAAGAATAGCGGCACCCGTGCGTATTGAAAGCGAGGGTGGTGGTGCGCTCTTCGAATGGCTGGCCTAAAAGATCCACCCCGCGGACCAGCAGCGGAAAAGATTCAAAGGCACGTTCACTGCGGCGGCGTTCGGTATGAGTCGGATGGGAATTCACTTCGGCACCACTTTCCTTGTTTCCTTGGGGGATGAACGGTGAGGATACCATCCTTGCGAATTCGAATCGAGGGGGGAAGCGGGCGGGGCGGGAAAACGCCGGGCTAGGAGTAACAGAACGGGGCGGCCTGCCAAGACCGCCCACCGCTCTGTAATAATGATGCGACTATTTCTTTTTCTTGCGCGCGCCGACGGTGGTGTCCTGGCCGCCGCTCATTGCGTTGATCTGATCGAGAGCTTCTTGCGCTTGCTTGGCCACCGGCGTACCGGGGCCGGCCAGGTCGATCGCTTTCTGATAAGCGTCGGCGGTTCCCGGCGGAATGATGTACGTCATTTTGTCGCCTTCCTGCTTGGGTTCGATGGTAGCGGTCAGCGCATTGCCGAGCATCATCCAGGACTGTGCGTCCTTGGGGTCGGCGGCGGTGGCTTTTTGCAGCGGAGCCACAGCGTCCTTCATGCGTCCTTTATTACTCAGCACGATTCCCAGATTTTTCCAGCAGGTAGCGCCGGCCACGGGATCGAGCGCGATCGCTTTGTCGCAAGCCGCACTGGCATCGTTGAATTTGGCTTCGGATACTTTTGGATCGGTGGAAGCGGCTCCGGCATTCGCGTCGTTGGTGGCGAGCCCGGTGTAGTAGCCGGCCGCCGGCGCGAGATCGATGGCCTTCTGGAAAGAAGCGGAGGCATCGTCGTACTTGGCCGCGCATTCGTCGGCGGTCCCAAGGTTGGCCCAGACCAACGCGTGATTTTTTATGTCCTTGGCGGTCACACCCTGTTCCGCCTGGCTGAATTCGGTAATCGCCGTTTGGCAATCGGCGGCGCGTTTTTCCTGCAAGGCGCTCTTTTGGTCGGCGGGAGCCGTGCGCAACTGGGTGCGCAGGTCGTTGGCTTCGGCCATGGACTTCACGCCATTATCGAAGTGCAGCTTCATATCTTTGAATTTGTTTTGTTCTTCTTCCCGCTTCTTGACTTCTTCGGCGCTCGGGCCCGATTGCGCGATGACTTCTTTAATATTCAGCTTGTAGTCGTTCTCCTTGCCCGAGTTGACGACCGTTTTATCGGAGAAGGTGAAGTTGTCTTTCGCATTGGTCAAGGTGACGGAGTAAATCCCGCCCTTCATCCCGAGCTGCACAAACTTGCCGTTTTTGTCAGTCTTGTCGGTATAAGCTTGCCCGGTATCACTATTCTTCATTACCACCGTCACGTCGGCGTAGGGCTTACCATCTTTATCCAAGATCTCGCCATTGACGCTGGCTGTTTCCTGCGCGATGGCCACTGTGGCCAACATCAACGCCAACAAGCAGGCGCTCAAAATCGAAAATACTTTGGTCATGAAGTTCTCCTCACCTTGGTCAAAATACTTTAGAGCTGCCGTGCGCTTTTCGCGAATACATGGCGATGCCGATCAAAATCAACAGCTCCAGGCACGCCCCGGCCACCGCGGTGCGCCAGCCCCAACCCATCGCCAGCCAAAAGATGGAAACCAGCACCGCCGGCACCGCAATAATCAGCAAACCTTTATTCATTTTTTCTTGGTCTTGCGTTTCTTGAACCGCCGCGCGTCCGCTCGGCACCTTTCGTATTGCGATACGGCTTGCTTCACCCGGCACAGTCGCATTGGAGTTACCTCCGCTACGGTCTATACGTGGCCGCTGTTACATCCGATTCCCACACCGTGATACTCGAAATTTCCGCCCCGTTGGCGGTGCGCTGCATCTGCTTCGCAGCCTCATCATATATGTACTTGGCGATATTTTCTGCCGATGGATTCAGGACGTCAAACGGTTTTAATTCGTTCAGGTATTTGTGGTCCAGGGTGCGGATGACACCCTGAATCACCTGCTTCAGGTGCACGAAATCGTAGAGCAGACCAGTGTCATCGAGTTGCGGACCGGCCAGGTTCACGCGGACTTTGTAGTTGTGGCCGTGCAGGTTCTCGCACTTCCCTTTGTAATTGCGCAGGTTGTGCGCGGCGGCGAATTGTTCATCGACCCAAACTTCAAACATCTAAATTCCTTCGGCGGAGTTTCACGCCGCTTAATCCGGATGGTTTTCCATGAAGCGCGAAACTTCGGCAATATCCTGGGTTTTCGCGTAATCCGGAAGCGATTCTAAAAAAATCTTACCATACTGCATGCGGGTAATCCGGTTGTCGAGAATGGCCAGAATGCCGCGATCGGTCTTGCTGCGAATGAGCCTGCCGAAACCTTGTTTCAGCGCCAGCACCGCTTCTGGGACTTGATATTCGGCGAAGGGGTTGCGGCCATCATCCTGCAACGCGCGCACGCGCGCGGCCACGATGGGATCGCTGGGGACGGCGAACGGCAACTTATCAATGACGACGCAGGAAAGCTGGGAGCCTTGAACGTCGACTCCCTGCCAGAAGCTGGCGGTGGCGAAGAGGACGGCGTTGGGCGTGTTGCGGAAGCGTTCAAGCAGCGTGGAGCGTGGCGCGGTGCCCTGCAGAAAAGTGGGAAAGCTCACGCGCGACGCCACCATTTCGTGGACGACTTTCATTTGGGCGTAGCTGGTGAAGAGGCAGAAGGCGCGGCCCTTTGAAATTTCGAGCAGCTTGACGATTTCGTGCGCGGCGCGCGAGGAAAATGTCTCGTGGCGCACGTCCGGCATCTGCTGCGGGATGTACAGCAGCGCCTGTTCGTGGAAATCAAATTCCTGGGGCAGCACCGTTTCTTTGGCGGGCAATACTCCCAGGCGCTGTTTCAGAAAATCGAAACGCCCGCCGACCGCGAGCGTCGCGGAAGTCAGGACCACGGTGTCGAACTGGTCGAACAGTTTTTCGCGCAGGATCTCGCTGACGTCGATGGGCGTGGCGGTGAGCACGATGCCTTTTCCGCGGCGCTCGTACCAGTAGACGTAGGTTTTTTCTTCGCTCTCCAGCAGGAAAATAAATTCGCGGCGCAGATCGGCGGCACGGCGGGCCAGCGTCAGGACTTCTTCGGGCTTCGGAGTGATGGCGGAAAGTTCGGTTTCGATGCGTTTCACCGCCGCGGAGAGATCTTCGAAGGCCGAAGCGTTGCGTTCCAGAAAAGCTTTGCGCTCGTTGGGACCGAAAGGGAAGCGTCCCTCACGCTCCGGGAAATTTTCGAAGAACGCGCGCGCGCGTTCGCGGACCCGAATCAGGTGCTTGCGCAGCGGCGAGGCTTCGACTTTCAAAATGCGCAGCATGGCTTCGGTATCGCGCACCAGTTCTTCGAATTGATAGCTCGAAACGCGCCGGCCGAAGTAATCGCTGGCCACGTCTTCGATCTCGTGCGCTTCGTCGAAAACCACCGCTGAATATTCAGGAAGGATCGAGCCGAAATCGTCCTGGCGGATGGCCAGATCGGCGAAAAATAAATGATGGTTGACGATGATCAGGTCGGCTTCCTGGGCGCGCTGGTGCATGGCAGTGATGAAGCAGCGCGAAAACTCCGGACATTTCTGGCCGGTGCACAAATCGCTGCGCGCATCGATGCGATGCCAGAGTTCGGCATCGTCGGGAAGAAACGTCAGCTCGGCGCGGTCCCCGGTTTCGGTCAGTTTTTCCCAGTCTTTGATCTGTGAGAACCAATCGACTTCGTCGATGCCGCGCAAGACGGCCTGGCCCTCGATCTGATGGACTTTTTGCCGGCACAGAAAATTGCTGCGGCCTTTCATCAGCGCAGCTTTCAAATTCGGCGCGAAATGTTTTTGCAGGAACGGAACGTCCTTCATGAAGAGTTGTTCCTGCAGGGACTTGGTGGCGGTGGAAATCACCACACGCCGTCCGCTGCGAATCGCCGGAATCAGATACGCCAGAGTTTTGCCGGTCCCCGTGCCGGCTTCGATCACCGCATGCTGGTGTTTCTGGAAAGCCGCGTCGACCACTTCGGCCATGGCCAGTTGCGAAGCCCGGAATTCGTAGCCGGGATGCCGGCTTTCCAGCAGCCCGCCTTCGCCGAAGATTCCTTCGACGGTCACTTCTTCGGGATTAGCAGATTTGGTTTTCTTGGCCATGGAGAGTGCTGTAACACAAAGTAACACAGGGCAGCGGATCGTGCCTGTCGAGGGAAATCGTCTGCGAGTACAGGTTTTAAAACACCTGCACCTTAAAAGATTCATCCCGAAGCTGTTGCTTCCCTACTGGGTAATTGCAAAATATGTAAAAAGAGTAGTAGGCTTCGCTGATTCAGCAAGGCAACCGGTCCTCTTTTGTTGGAGATCGCTGTGAGTAAAGCCTGGGAACAGGGCCGCAATTCCGTGCACTCATCTGACGCTCCAACGAGCGCACACGGGGCGCAGATGGCCAAGTATTTCACCATGAACCAGCCGCCTCATGTTGCCCTCGATTCCGTGGTTTCCATCGTCCGGCCCCAACTAGCGATGACTCGACTGATTGCGCGGAGCGGCATCCCGGAGCGCACTGCTTCCATTCCAGCGGAGAAGGCTTACGTGGTTTCGGTTCATCTGAATCACGCGAATTCCGGCGAATGGGAACTTTGGACCGACGAAAAGTATACAAAGACTGGGGTATGGCCAGTCGGCGGAGTCGCCATGTGCGACTTGGAATCAAACTCGAGCATTCGAAATCCTGGCCCGATTGACTGGATCCACTACCTTGTTCCGCGTGCAACCTTGGATGCGCTCACGGACGATGCCGGAACGCCCGGTGTCAAACGCCTACATTGCGTTTACGGAACTCCCGATCCGGTCCTCCATCACCTGACGCAGCTGATGCTGCCGTGCCTAAACCGGCCGGAAATGTTTTCTCAGTTATTCATGGATTCCTTCACCTTGATGATTTGCTCCCACCTTGTTGAACGATATGGTCAGCTTCGTGAAGCAGCACCGCAAAGCAAAGGTGGTCTCGCACCGTGGCAAAGCCGTCGGGTCGTCGAACTTTTACAGCAGCACCTGGACGGCCAGGTAAAACTGGCAACTCTTGCTGGGGAATGCAGGCTTTCCGTTAGCCATTTTGCGCGATCGTTCCGGAGGTCCTTCGGAACCTCGCCGCATCGTTACTTGATTCTGCGCCGGGTTGAGATCGCGAAGACGCTTCTGACCGAAACGAATAATTCGTTGGTGGAAATTGCCGCGCAGACTGGATTTTCCGATCAAGCCGCCCTGACTCGGACGTTTGCAGCGATCGTCGGAGCGACTCCGGCAAAGTGGAGACGAGAACACTCACGCCGCAGTGGTTTTATCGAAATCCACCTCAATAAAGCACTCGCTTCAATCAAGCTAACAACCCACCCTCATAAGTTCATCGTTCCGTTGCTCGGGTCGTTTCTCCCTCGCCCTGGCCCCCATAGATTTGAAGCAGAAATCCTCAAAATTGGTCTTTCCTTTCAAGAGTGTGCTGCTGGTAGCTGATACGGTCCGCCTGCCGCCGAGTCGCGCAGACCTGAGACGCAAAAAAGGAGATACACGATGACGATCAAGAACGTAGTTCTGGTTCATGGAGCTTTCGCTGACGGCTCCGGCTGGGAACCCGTCGCCAACATCCTGAAGAAAGACGGATATAAGGTATCGGTAGTACAGCCCCCCGAAACCTCCTACGCCGATGACCAGAAGTATACGAAGGCGGCCATTGATGCCATGGGCGGACCAGTGGTCCTGGTGGGCCACAGCTACGGCGGATCCATCATCACCGAGGCAGGCAATCATCCAAACGTTGCGGCGTTGGTCTACATCGCGGCGTTTGCACTCGACGAAGGTGAGAGCTGTGCCTCGATCGAGCAAGCCCTCCCGCAAGCGTCCAAGGCGTTCAAGCCGGACGCCAATAACAACTGGTGGATCGAAGAGGAGCATTTCGCCGCCGATTTCGCCGCGGATATTCCGCCGGAAAAAGCCTGGTTCATGGCTATATCGCAGGTGCCAATCTCCACCGACTCGTTCACTCATAAGGTGACCAACCCCGCCTGGAAACACAAACCCACTTGGTACATGGTCGCCAGCGAAGACCGCTCGATTAATCCAGATCAGGAGCGGATGATGGCGAAGCGCGCCAAGGCCAAGACGGTCGAAGTGAAGTCGAGCCACGTGGCCTATATGTCTTTCCCAAAGGAAGCAGCCAAGCTGATTGAAGAGGCTGCCACCTCCGCGGTTTTACAGGTATCTCGAGGCGCCGATTAAACAGTTTCGTTATGCTGCCACCTCTCGCCGAGAGCAGGGTCTCCGACGATGCCCACTACATCGGCGGAGACCCAGATGAACGTCGTCTGAGGAGTGGACATCACTGAACAGAGCACGAGGATGAAGGATCAGATCACCATCACGGGAAAGGATGGCACGTTCGGCGCTTATATAGCGCGACCGACGGCGTCGCCAGCTCCGGCCGTCGTGGTTCTGCAGGAACTGTTCGGCGTCAACGCCGACATTCGCAAGACCTGCGACGAACTGGCGCAGCAAGGCTTCCTCGCGGTCGCGCCCGATCTATTCTGGCGGCAGGAGCCGGGCGTCGACCTCAGCGATGTCACCTCTGAGGCCGATTGGCAGCACGGAATTCGTCTCTATCAGGCCTACAACCGGGACGCGGGCGTCGCGGACATTGAGGACACGGTCAGAGCCGTGGCCAAGCTGCCGGAATGCACCGGGAAGGTCTCCGTCCTCGGCTATTGTCTCGGCGCACTTATGGCCTTCCTCACGGCCGTTCGCTCGGACGTCGATGCTGTAGTCGCTTATCACGGCGCTGACACTGATAAATATCTTAGGAGAGGTCGGCGGGCTAAAAGCGCCGTTGCTGATGCACTTGGCCGAGGAGGATGAGTTCATCTCCAAGCCAGCACAAGCCAAAATCAAGGCGGCGCTTGCCGGCAAACCGAACGCGACCGTGTACAGCTATCCGGGTCAGAATCACGCCTTCTCCCGGCATGGTGGAGCGCATTACAACGCCGAAGCCACAGCACTCGCCCACGAGCGAACCTACGATTTTCTCAATCGCCAAATGCGATGACTGCCTGACGCCTGGCCCGCCCAATTCAATTGGTCAGCGCGGTCTAGGCGAGGAGCGATCTGAAGGACGTGTGTGTACTTACTTGATTCATGCCCTCCGTGTTATCATGCATCGCCACTCTGTGTAGGCGCACCAACGGCCGCACTGGCAGGAGGAGTGATCCATGCATGGCTCGTCACGCCAATCATCAGCGCGAAACGCGACCTCACGCCCGACGGCCTGCGATGCCCACAACTCCAACGCGACACATGTAACAAAACCTCCCCGTTCTAATCGACAAAATCTCGCGCGATTAGAAATCGTTGTAATTCACACAGAACAAAGGCCGGAGACAAATTCTAATCGACAATTTTTGAGGCCCTCGGAGCCTTTACCTTGGATCCAGTTGCAACACGAAGGCCTCCAGTTGATACAGCGTGGGATTTTCTTGAGCCGCGGTTCCTTGCGTGGGATGACCAGCAGAACCATGATAATGTTACTGGCTCGCGTGTGATTCCGCGTCGCCTATGGCCACCATCAAACTTCCATCGATCGTAATTGTAGGGCGCCCCAATGTGGGTAAGTCGACGCTATTCAATCGCCTGACGGCGACGCGGCGGTCGATTGTGACCAATGAGCCGGGGATTACCCGCGACCGCATCTACGGGACCTGCACCTGGGAGGGCCGGACGTTTGAAGTGGTCGATACCGGCGGAATCGTGCCGGAGGATAAGGCTGGAATCCCGGGCGAAATTCTGCGGCAGGCGCGAGTGGCGATCGACAACGCCACGCGCGTGGTGATTGTGGTGGACGGGCGGGTGGGGCCGACGCCGCTCGATCAGGAAATCGTGCAGTTGATGCGGCGCGCGGGGAAGCCGCCGATTATCGCGGTGAATAAAGTGGATACGCCGAAGCAGGCGATTGAATTCGCTTCGCAATTTTACGAGCTGGGCGACGAAGTGTTTCCGCTCTCGGCGGAGCACGGTTTTGGCGTCGATGTGCTGCTGGACGCGCTGACCGAAGTGATGCCCAAGGGTGAAGCTGCGCCGGCCACGCAGTACGTAAACATTGCGATCATCGGGCGGCCCAACGTAGGAAAATCGACGCTGCTGAATCAACTGGTTGGCGAAGAGCGGTCGATCGTGTCCGAGGTTTCGGGAACGACGCGCGATGCAGTGGACACGGTGGTGGAGCATAACGGCACGTCGTACCGGTTTTTGGATACGGCGGGAATCCGGCGCAAAGGCAAGACCAAACTGATTGCTGAAAAGTTAAGCGTGATCATGGCGCGGCAGCATTTGGAGCGCGCGGATATTGCGCTGCTGGTGGCGGATGCGGAGCTTGGGATTACTTCGCACGATGCGACGATCGCTAGTTACGCGGAGCAGTCTGGGCGCTCGGTGATCATCGTGCTGAACAAGTGGGATCTGGCGATTCAGGCGGCGAAAGAAAAGGCTGCGGATCAGAATAAGAGCGGCGCGAAGGTGGCGGCGTTCAACGTGAATAAGTTGTTGCAGGACTACGAGCCTTTGGTGCGGGCGCGGCTGAAATTTTTGTCGTACGCACCGGTGGTTTTTCTTTCGGCGAAGACCGGCGAGAACATCGACCGGCTGTACAAGATTATTGATCGAGTGGTGGAAGCGCGGCGGCGACGGGTTTCCACGGGCGAGTTGAATCGTTGGCTGGCCAAGGTGGATTTGACCCGAGGAACTTCGCCGGCGAGCCGCGAAGTGAAGATTTTTTACGTGACCCAGGCGACTACCGCGCCGCCGACGTTTGTTTTGTTTACGAATCAGTTGAAGCCGCTGCATTTTAGCTATCAGCGGTTTTTGGAGAATCAACTCCGCGAGGAGTTTGATTTCATTGGGACGCCGATTCGGTTCACGCAGCGGCTGAAGAGGCGCGGGACGCGGCAGCGGGAGAGGAAGGATCCGCGGAAGGACGCGCGGAAAGATCCACGGAAGAAGAGGTAGTGTTCGCGGTTATCCACACCCTGTACCGCCGGGACAGGGGTTGACTCCACGCGAAATCGGCCTACGATGAATTGATATGGCTAGCGCGGCACCAGCACCGGAACCGCAGGATTTGGCGGCGTCGCCGGACGAGACACTTTTTCGCATTGGCGAAGTGAGCCGGTTGACGGCTACGAAGACGTTTGTGCTGCGGTATTGGGAGACGGAATTTCCGACTTTGCAGCCGGTGAAAAGTCCTAGCGGGCATCGTTTGTATCGGCGTGAAGATATCGAGACCGTTTTCGAGATTAAGCGGCTGTTGTACGACGAAGGATTTACCATCGCGGGTGCGCGGCGTTTTCTGGCCGGGCATACGGACGCGGAGCACGTTGGCGAAGGCCTGGAACATTCGGGCGGCGTGGGCGAAAATTCTGGCGTGAACGGCGCATCGAACGGGCATCGAGTGGTGGCGGGGCCGAAAAGAAGTTCCACATCGGCACAACATCGCAAATTCTTGCTCGATCTTCACCAAGAACTTCTTGCTGTCTTGACCCTTCTCGAACGCGAGTGATACGCTAACTCCCGTCGCAAACGGTCGGGACGTAGCGCAGCCTGGTAGCGCGCACGCTTGGGGTGCGTGAGGTCGCTGGTTCAAATCCAGTCGTCCCGACCACTAACTTCTCTTACCGTTCCCGAGAAAATTCTGTCGAAAGGCGCAGCGTTTGTCTTTGATTTCCAAACCTCACATTCTGATCACTAATGATGATGGGATTCACGCGCCCGGATTGCGCGCGTTGGTGGCGGCGTTGCAGGACGACGCGAAACTGACGGTGGTGGCGCCTTCGCACGAGCGCAGCGCGAGCGCGCAGTCTTTGACTCTGCGGCAGCCGATTTATATGGATCAGATCGCGCCGAACGAATATTCGATTGAAGGGACGCCGGCCGACGCGGTCATTGTGGCGTTGAACGCGATTCTGACAGAGAAACCGGACCTGGTGATTTCCGGAATCAACCGCGGCAGCAACATGGGCGAAAATATTTATTATTCGGGGACGGTAGGCGCGGCGATGGAAGGCGCGATCAACCGGATTCCCTCGATCGCAATTTCGTTGATGTACCGCTCGAAGGAAATTGATTTCAAGCCGGCGGCGGAATTTGCGCGGACGCTTGTGCCAGTAGTGCTCGCGGAAAAATTGCCACCGGGGATTTTGCTGAACGTGAATGTGCCGCAGATATGGGGCGGGGCGGTACGGTTTACCAAGCAGTCTTCGAAGATTACGCGGAATTTGCTGCAGCCGGGGACCGACCCTCGTGGGCGAAAATATTTCTGGCTGCATGAGCAGCACATTGTTGAAGACATCGAGCCGGACACGGATATGGCGGCGGTACGCGATGGAGCGATTTCGATCACGCCGCTGGAATTGGATCATACGCATCCGGCTTCTCTGAAGCATTTGGCTCATTGGACGGGATTGCTGGAATCGGTGGTAAAGCGGTAGCGTTTTTGTTGTGACCCTCGCTTTACATCTTCGCGTTGTTCGACCCGCAGTCATTCCTTGCTGAACTTCTTTGTTTTTTTCTGCGTGCGGCGCTGCGCGCTGTCGCTGGGCTGTGCTAGCCTCGCTCGCGCGGAGGAATCTCTTCATGCGGGTTTCGGTCGCGGGAGTGATCGGTCTGGTTATGTGGGCGTTCTGTACGGCGGGAATGGTGCGGGCGCAAACGGCGGCGGCTGTGACTCCGACAGCGGCGCCGGCTGCGACGTATTCGTCCATGAAGATCGTGCAGGCTTGGATTCCGATGAAGGACGGGACGCGTTTGGCGGCGAATTTGTTTATGCCGGACGGGCCGCTGGCGGGAACCAAGGCGGAGCAGAGATTTCCGGTGGTGCTCGAATATCTGCCGTATCGCAAAGACGATTGGACTTTGGCGCGGGATTGGCAGCTGCATGCTTATGAAGTGCGGCGCGGGTACGTGGTGGCGCGGGTGGATATTCGCGGAACCGGCGCGAGCGAGGGCGTGACTCCGGACCGGGAATATTCGGAGCAGGAGCAACTGGACGGGTTGGAAGTGATCGAATGGTTGGCGAAGCAGGAGTGGTCGACGGGAAACGTGGGGATGATGGGAATTTCGTGGGGCGGATTTAATTCGATTCAGATTGCGCGGCGGCACCCGCCGGCGCTGAAGGCGATTATCGCGGTGTGCGCGACGGAGGAGCTTTTTCACGACGACATTCATTACATCGACAATTTGATGCACGTGGATGAGTTTGAAATCGCGATGGATTTGCAGTTGGGGATGACGCGGGCGCCGGATTTTCCGTTGGATGAGGCGTCCCTGGCGTCGAGATTCGACGCGAAGCCGTGGTTTCCGCTGTATCTGCAGCATCAGCGTGACAGTGAATTCTGGCGGCGGGCTTCGGTGGCGCCGGACAAGTATGCGGATTACACCGTGCCAAGTTTTATGATCGGCGGATTCTTGGACGGGTATCGCGATAGCATTCCACGATTTTTCGAAAAATCGAAAGCGCCGATCAAGGCGTTGATTGGGCCGTGGAATCACACTTTTCCGCATGAGGCGGAGCCGGGGCCTTCGATCGAGTGGCGGGATCAGGCGACGCGGTGGTGGGATTACTGGCTGAAAGGAATTCAGAACGGAATTATGGAAGAGCCGCGGTTCGAGGTTTACATGCGGCGGTGGTATCCGCCTGATCCGAATTTGGCGACCGTACCAGGCGAGTGGCGGGCGGAAAAGACTTGGCCGCCGGCGAATGTGGCGACCTTGCGGATGAAGCTCGAGGCAAATCACACGCTTTCGACTGAGGATTCGGGGAACGGTGCCGGCGCGAAAGTAGTACATGAATTGAAATACGTACCGTCGATTGGGGCGGAGGCGGGATTTTGGTGGGGTGATTTGACGGCGGATCAGCGGCCGATCGACGCTTACAGTTTGGTTTATGATTCGGCGCCGCTGGAAAAAGAGACGGCGATTCTCGGTTGGCCGCGGGTGAAGTTGAAGGTGGCGTCGAGCGCGGCGCTGGCGGATTGGTTCGTGCGGTTGGAGGACGTGGCGCCGGACGGGACGACGACTTTGATTACGGGCGCGGGGCAGAGCGGGGCGCAGCGGAAGTCGGCGGCAGCGCCGGAGGATTTAAGATCTGGGGAAATTTTTGAGTTGCCGATCGAGATGCATGTGACGAGCTGGATTTTTCCGCGGGGGCACAAGATTCGGTTGGCGGTTTCGAATGCTTTGTGGCCGATGATGTGGTCGACGCCTTATGCGATGACAACGTCGTTGTATTTAGGCGGGGCGGAGGATTCACGGCTGGAACTTCCCGTTGTTCCGGCGGCTGGGCCGGGACGTCGGACGTTTGGCGAGCCGGAAGCCGAGACGCCGCTCGCTGGGATTTCGGCGGAGGGGGAGACCTGGCCGCCGCAAAGCTGGACGCAGACGCATGACATCATCGCAGGAAGCACGAAGATCGCGTGGATCGGGGACGACGAATCGAAATATCCGTGGGGTGAGATGAAGGACCACGAGACGATGAGCTATGTGGTGGCGGACGCGACGCCGGCGGTGAACACGGTGCGTGGCGAGGCTTCGACAACTTTGAATCTGAAGGATGGGCGTGTGCTGGTGTGGTCGGTGATACTGGATCTACACAGCGATGCGACGAATTTTTATTTTCACTTCGAGCGGCATTTAACCCAGAACGGAAAATCCGTGCGCGATAAAGTTTGGGAAGAGACGATTCCCCGCGATCATCAGTAACGCCGAATTCTCGCGGTCACGCTAGCGGGCGGCGATGGCGCGTGAATCTTTTAAGTCCGCGGCGAGTAGGCGGTGAAAGAGATGTTCGCCGGTTTCGCGGCGGACGGAAAGCCGCCCAGCCTGGTAGGCACGAGAGCCGAGGCCGCGCTGGACGCCGTCGCAGATGATGATGTCTTCCTGCTGAACCAGTTCACTGACCCCCATACTTTCGCGGATGTAAGGCATGGTGTCTTCCGAGACGTCGCCAAAATAAAAATCAAAGATGACTTCGCAGCGGTCGACGCCGAGGGGGAGAACGAGATTGGTGTCGAGATAGCCTTCGTACCAATTCAGCATGAAATTTGGATATTGCCAGAAATAGAAAGCGCGATCGCCCTTGCGGGTGTTGGCGGCGCTAGCTTCGGATTTGTGATCGACGGAAACCGGGCTGGATTGGACGCAGCAGCGATCGACATTTTCGATGGTGTAGTTGGTGTAGTCGAGGACGCTGTTGAGGCCTTTGTGCATGTGCGGAACGTGGTAGCCGCCGTCGAGAAAATTATCGACGTAAACTTTCCAGTTGCAGTTGAGGGTGTAGCTGCGACGTTCGACGAATTGCAGATCGCCAAAGCCGAGAGGCTTGGCGAGTTTGACCAACGCGCCCAGGAAGTCGGGCAGCGGAACGGCGTTGGCGTCCAGGTTGACGAAGACGAAATTTTCCCAGGCTTCGACGCGCACCGGGACGAGGCCGTTGTCGGCGCGATCGAAATTCTTTACGCCATCGAATTCAGTCATTCCGCGCAGTTCGCCTTCGAGGTTGTAAGTCCAGCCGTGGTAGGGGCAGCGCATGTGCTCGGCGTGGCCGCAGGGTTCGTTCATGACGGTCATGGCGTGGTGGCGGCAGACATTGTAAAAGCCGCGCAATTTTCCGTCGCGGCCGCGAACGACGACGATGGGTTCATTGGCCACGGTGGCGGTGACGTACTGGCCGGGCTTTTCGAGTTGGGCGAGGCGGCCGACGGCCTGCCAGTTGCGGGAGAAAACATTCTGCAGCTCGAGATCGGCGACGCGCTGGTCGGTATACCAGGCGGCCGGGATGGTGTAGGCCTCGTCGAGCGGCGCCCAGGCGTTGTAGGAAGCGAGGATGTCTTTCAGTGACGGTTCCATCGAGCTTTCTCCCTGTGAGTGACGAAAATTGTACGTTGCCGCCGATTACAGATCGCTGCTCCGCGCTAGACGCCGATGGCGCCGCGCAGGACCAGCAGGAACTGGTTGATGCGCGCGCGATTTTTTTCGGGGTCGGCCGGATGCGGAAAAAGACCGGGATCGAGTTCTTCGGTGAGCAGCGCGTCCTGAAAACGCTCCATGGTCCAATCGAGAACGGAAACGATGAGAGTGGCGTCGACATCGGAGCGCACTTCGCCGCGGGCAATGCCGAGACGCACGAAAGCGGCGCTGCCGTAGGGATCTTCATTCAGCAAGAAGCGATTGATTTCGCGCTTCAAGGCCAGGTCGACGCCGTAGTTTCCGAGCAGCGCGACGCGGTAGGGAATCCAATCTTCGCGGACCAGGCGTTCGGTGCGGGAGAGCCAGTATTCGAGGATGGCGAAAAAACCTTTTTCCTGAATTTGCGGCGGGCATTGCAGGTAGGCGGGGAAGGAGCGGACGGCTTTGATGTAGGCCTCGAGGAAGAGGCCAGCTTTGCTGCCGAAATATTGAAAGATGGAACCTTTGGCGACGCCCAGTTGGGCGGCGAGATCTTCGATGCGCGCGGCGTGATAGCCCTGCTCGGCGAAATGTTTCAAAGAGGCGTCGACGATGCGAGCGCGTTTGGCGGCGAGGCGGGAATTGGGGTCGTTGAGGCGGAAAACGGTGGCGCGAGCAGGCTGGGAATTCTTGCTGTGTGGGCGTGACCGGAGGTCACGCGTGGAAGCTTTCATTGGATAAATTCCCTTTGTGTGCTATCTAGATGCAGTAACTGAATGCCTTGACTCGCGGTCATACTAATTCAGAATGCCTCCTCTACGCAAGTCCTACCAAGCAATCGTCATTGGCGCAGGCCACAACGGATTAACGGCGGCGGCGTATCTGGCGAAGGCCGGAATTTCGACACTGGTTTTGGAGCGGCGCCAAATTGTCGGCGGCTGCTGCGTCACGGAAGAAATCGCGCCGGGCTGCCGGGCTTCGACGACATCTTATATTGCGAGCATGCTGCGGCCGACAGTGATTCGGGACCTGGAACTGGGGGCGCATGGGCTGCGCATGGTGCCGTGCGATCCGGGTCTGCTGGTTCCGTTCGCGGATGGGTCGGTGGTGCCGTGGTGGGCGGACCGCGAGAGGACGGTGGCGGAATTTCGAAAACACTCTACGCGGGATGCGGAGACGTTTGTACGGGTCGACGAGCAACTGAAAAGGTTGGCGCGGTATCTGCAGCCGTTTTTTCTGGAGCCGCCTCCGGATCCGTCGTTGCGCGGCGCGGGCGGGCTGTTGGAGTTGTTGCGAGTGGGGAAAAGATTTCGCGGGATGCAGGGGAATGAAGCGGCGGAATTGGTTTCGTTTTTGACCGGGAGTCTGGGCGATTTTCTGGATCGGAACTACGAATCGGAAAAAATAAAGACGATGTTTCTGGCGAATAACGTTTACGGGAAGCATGGCGGCCCGTATGACGGGGGGTCGGCGCTGGGGTTGTTGTTTCATTTGCTGAGCGGCGGCGATGGGGAGATTCAGGGATTTTACGGACACGTGATTGGTGGGATGGGAGCGATCACGCAGGCGTTGGCGTCGGCATGCCGGCAGGCCGGGGTGGAGATTCTTACTTCTGCGCCGGTGGCGCGAGTTCTGGTGAAGGACGGTGTTGCGCGCGGCGTGGTGCTGGAAGACGGGACGGAAATTTCTAGCAGGCTGGTTTTGTCAAATGCGGATCCGAAACGGACGTTTTTGGGGCTGGTCGAGGAGCGCGAACTGCCGGAAGATTTTCGCCGGGCAATTTCGGGAATCAAAATGGATGGGCCCTGCGCGAAGGTGAATTTTGTTTTGAGTGAGGAGCCGCGGGTTACCGGGATGCCGCGGGATTGGCCGATCGAGCAGCGGGCTTTGTTTACTTTGGTACCTTCCTTGGAATTCGCGGAGAAGTGCTACGACATTTCGAAATTCGGCGAGATTCCGGAGGAGCTGTGGGTGGATTGTGTGGTGGCGTCGAATGTGGATTCGACGCTAGCTCCGGCGGGAAAGCACGTGATGACTACGTTTATTCAGTATGTGCCGTACAAATTGCGGAGCGGAACTTGGGATGAAAAGCGGGAATTGCTCGGGGACCGGGTGGTGAAGAAAATCGCGGAATATGCGCCGAACGTGCCGGGCTCGATTGTGGCGCGGCAAGTTCTGACGCCGCTGGATTTGGAGCGAACGTACGGGCTGACGGAAGGAAATATTTTTCACGGCGATCTTTCGCTCGAGCAACTGTTTTTCATGCGTCCAGTGGCGGGCTGGGCGCAGTACCGGACGTCGATCGAGGGCTTGTATTTGTGCGGGGCCGGAGCGCATCCGGGAGGCGGAGTGACCGGAGCGCCGGGATATAACGCGGCGCATCGGGTCTTGAGCGACTGGAAGAAGCGGAAAGTGAAACGAGCGGTGGCGTAAATTTTTTGTGGAATGCGAAACGGTCGCGCCGTTTTTGACGTACCGAGGGAGCCGAGGATATGGCGGGAACGAACAGCAAGAAAGGGATTCTGGATTTACTGGCGGCCGGGCCGGTATTGGGCGATGGCGGATATTTGCTGGAGTTGGAAAAGCGCGGGCGAGTGCGGGCGGGGCCGTTCACGCCGGAGGTAGCGCTGAATAATCCGGAGGCGCTGCTGGAATTGCATCGAGAATTTCGCGATGCAGGCGCGGAGGTGCTGCAAGCGCTAACTTTTTACGCCAGCCGCGACAAGCTGGCGACGGTCGGAATGGGAGACCGGGTGGAGGAATTGAATCGCGCAGCGGTGCAGATTGCGAAAAAGGCGGCCGGCGATAGATGTCTGGTGGCGGGCAATTTGAGTTTGACGTGGATGTACGAGCCGAACGACAAAGCGGCGGCGGATAAAGTACGGAAGACTTTCGACGAGCAGTTGGAGGTGCAGGTGGCCGAAGGCGTCGATTTCATTATCGGCGAAACGTTTTCGTATTTGGGCGAGGCTTTGCTGGCAGTGGAACGCGCGAAGGCGACCAAGCTGCCGGTGATGGTGACGGTGTGTTTTGAAAATGAAGACATCACCACCGACGGAAAAAATGCGGCGGAGGCGGCGGTCGCTTTGGCGGACGCGGGCGCGGACGTGGTGGGAATTAATTGTTTGAGGAGCCCGGAACACACTTTGCCGCTGATGAAGCAGATGCGCGGGGCGGTGAAGAGCTATATCGGATGCCAGCCGGTGGCGTATCGCACCACGCATACGCACCGGGATTTCACCAGTCTGCCGGCGTTTCCGGATCAACTGGAGCCGTATCAGATGACGCGGCGGGAGATGGGCGAGTACGCGGCCAAGGCGCGGGAGATGGGCGTGAATTACATCGGCGCTTGTTGCGGTGCGGTGGCGACGCACATTCGCGAAATGGCGCGGGTGCTGGGGAAATTGCCGGCAGAAGATCGCGTCTGGAAAAAAGGCGGCGAGAAGCCGATGTCGGCTTACGAGTATTACGGGCACGACGAGAAGGTGAAGGCTAGTGGGAAGTAGCTTTTTTCGGTGATGCGCGAGCTGGTGGTTTTTGTGTACGGGTTGTCGGTTGATAAGAAACGGTGGGAATCCTCGGTAAATTCTGCCAAACCTGATTGAGCATACGTGTGGCGGGCTACGATAAGGGCACACCCCACTGAGAGTGGGGTGCAGACAGGCTGAGAGCCTATCCTACTGGCTTTCCTCTTTACCTACGGGCATGATGTGCGGCAAATGGCCCCGTCTTCAGCGGACATCCCTCCGATGAGTTCCGTGGAAAACCGTTCGATTCGTCCGCCTCGGGCGATGGGATTTCGCGACTTGGTCCTTTTTTATATTGTGACGGGGATAAGTTTGCGATGGATCGCGACGGCCGCCACTGTCGGCCCGAGCGCGGTGGTAATTTGGCTGATTGCGTTGTGCGCGTTTTATTTGCCGCTGGCTCTATCGGTGATGGAACTTTCGTCGCGGTATCCGCAAGAAGGCGGGCTCTACGTTTGGACCAAGCACGCGTTCGGCGAATTTCCGGGATTCATGACCGGGTGGACGTATTGGACTAGCAATCTTCCTTATTTTCCGGCGGTGCTCTATTTCGCGGCGAGCAATGCGTTGTACATCGGGCCGCGGAGCTGGCTGGGACTCGCGAACAACAAAACCTATTTTCTGGCGTTCGCCCTGGGCGGGCTGATTCTCGCGACGTTTTTGAATGTGATTGGGCTTTCGGTGGGGAAGTGGCTGCACAACCTGGGGGCAGTGGGAACCTGGCTGCCGATCGCGATTCTTTTTGCGATTGCGGGGGCGGCTTGGCAGCGATTTGGGTCGGCGACGCGGTTCACGGCGTCGACGATGACGCCGCACATGCATTTTCGGGATGTCCTGTTTCTGGCGACGATTGTTTTTGCGTTGGGCGGGTCGGAGTCGGCGTCGTTTTTGGGCGATGAGATCAAGGAGCCGCGAAAAAATCTGCCGAGAGGGTTGTTGTGCGGCGGCGCGCTGGTTACGAGCGGCTACATTTTAGGGACGGTGGCCGTGCTAATTGCGTTGCCGGCGGCGCAGATCAGCGGCCTGGAAGGAATCATGCAGGCGATTACGAAATCGGCGGAGCTCGTGGGTTGGTTGAGAATCGCGCCGCTGGCCGCGCTGCTGATTACGGTGAGTAATTTGGGGGCGTTGGGCGCGTGGCTGGCGGTTTCGGCGCGACTGCCGTTTGTGGCGGGGCTGGACCGGTATTTGCCGGGAGCGTTTGCGCGGATACATCCAAAGTGGGGCACGCCTTACGTGGCGCTGCTAGCGCAGGCGGCGGTAGGAATTGTTTTTATTTTTTTGGGGCAGGCCGGGACCAGCGTTTATGGGGCTTATGAGGTTTTGGTGAGCATGGGGATCATTACGTATTTCGTGCCGTACTTGTTTGTGTTTGCTTCAATCATTCGTTTGCAGCGGGAAGCGGCCGGGCCGGAGGTCACACGGGTGCCGGGTGGCCGGGCCGGCGCGTTTGTTTTGGGAAGTGTGGGATTCGCGACCACGATGGTGACGATTGTTTGTTCTTTAGTTCCGGCCGCGGACGAGCCGCATAAATTTCTGGCGGTGGCGAAGGTGGTGGGGTTGACGGTGGTGCTACTGGGGGCGGGCGTTTTTCTGTACGGCCGAGGGAAGGCGAAGCGCGCTGAGAGCTTGGCCTAAGGTTCTGCCGGAAAGAGCGGCAGCGCGAGGTGAAGGCACTGCCACTTTTTTCGTAATCGCTAACTCTTCTTAGGTGCTGCGGCGGGATTGTGCCAGCCGCCAAGATTCGTGGCTAGTTCTTCTGCTTCGTGCGGTCCCCAGGTTCCCGGCTGGTAGGTGTGGATGGGGCAAACATTTCCGAGAATAGGTTCTACGATCGACCAGGCGGCTTCGACGGCATTTTGGCGAACGAAGAGCAGGGAGTCGCCTTTCATCGCGTCGGTCAGCAGGCGTTCGTAGGCCGGCATTTCGTTGGCTCCGGAACTGGCGACCGCCGACAATTCGGTTTCGATGGTGGTGAGATCCGGGCCGGGCTTTTTGACGCGGGCGCCGAGGCTGAGAGAAAGATCGGGGCCGAGGCGGAAGCGGAAATAATTGGAGCCGGGCGGCAATTTGGTGAGCGGAGGCTGGCGCAATTTTACAAAAACCTCGGTGGCGGTCACGGGCAGGCATTTGCCGGCGCGGATGAGGAAGGGGACTCCGGCCCAACGCCAGGAATCGATTTCGAGGCGAAGGGCGGCGAAAGTTTCGACGGTGGAGTTGGGGGCGACGCCGGGTTCTTTTTGGTAGCCGGCGAATTGTCCGCGGACGAGGCGCGCGGGCTTGATGGGCGGAATCATGCGGAAAATTTTGACCTGTTCGTCGTGCAGGGATTCGGGGTACATGCTGGTGGGCGGTTCCATGGCAAGGAAACCGACGACCTGCAGCAGGTGATTCTGAATGACGTCGCGGATGGCGCCGGTAGCGTCGTAAAAAGCGCCACGGCCCTGGACGCCGAAGGCTTCGGCCATGGTGATCTGCACGCTGTGGACGTAATTGCGATTCCAGATGGGTTCGAGGAAAGCATTGGCGAATCGGAAGAGGAGAAGATTTTCTACGGCTTCTTTGCCCAAGTAGTGATCGATGCGGAAAATATCATTTTCGGGGAAAACGGTGTGAAGGATTTCGTTCAGTTTTTGAGCCGAAGCGAGATCATGGCCAAAAGGTTTTTCGATGACCACGCGGGCGCCGTTGGCGCAATTGGATTTGCCGAGGGCTTCGACAACGGTGCCAAAGAGCGCTGGCGGAATGGCCAAGTAGTGCGTGGGATGAGCGGCGTTACCGAGTGTCGCGCGCAGTTGCTCGAAGGTTTTCGGATCCTGGTAATCGCCGTCGATGTATTTGAGCAGGCTGACGAGTTTGGCGAAGGCTTCTTCGTCGACACCGCCGCCGTAGGTCTGGATGCCGTCACGGGCGCGTTCGCGGAGTTGCTCGAGAGTCCAGCCGGCTTTGGCGACGCCGATGACTGGGACGTTCAGGTTGCCGCGTTTAACCATGGCTTGCAGCGACGGGAAAATTTGTTTGTGGGCCAGGTCACCAGTGGCGCCGAAGAAGACCAAAGCGTCCGAGGGAATTTTGGTAGCAGTATTGCCGGGCGCCGGTGCGTGCAGCGGTGCGGGTGTATCGGTCATTTTAGAATTCCTCGGCGATTAAAGTTGCTGGGTTCTTAGGATTTTTTCTCGTTGTGGCCGCCGAATTCAAAACGCATGGCGGAGAGAATTTTATTGGCGAAGTCGGCTTCGCCGCGCGAAGTGAAGCGTTCGTACAAAGAGGCAGTGAGAACGGGCGCGGGTGTGCCTTCTTCGATGGCGGCCTGGATGGTCCAACGGCCTTCGCCGGAATCGGAAACACGACCGGAGAAATCGCTGAGCTGTGGCGATTTGGCGAGCGCAATGGCGGTGAGGTCGAGGAGCCAGGAGGCGATAACGCTGCCACGGCGCCAGACTTCGGCGACGTCGGGAAGATTCAGGTCGTACATGTAGTGTTCGGGATTGCGCAGCGGCGTGGTTTCGGCGTCTTCGGTGCGCTTGGTTTTGCCGACGTTGGCGTGGGCGAGGATGTTGAGGCCCTCGGCGTAGGCGGCCATGACTCCGTACTCGATTCCGTTGTGAACCATTTTTACGAAGTGGCCGGCGCCGGAAGGGCCGCAGTGTAGGTAGCCCTGCTCGGCGGTGCCTTTCATATTTTCGCGACCGGGTGTGCGCGGGATATCGCCGATACCCGGGGCGAGAGTTTTGAAAATGGGGTCGAGGCGCTGGACGGTTTGATCTTCGCCCCCGATCATCATGCAATAGCCGCGTTCGAGGCCCCAGACGCCGCCGCTGGTGCCGACGTCGACGTAGTGGAGATTTTTCTTTTTTAGTTCTTCGGCGCGGCGAATGTCGTCGATGTAATAGGAATTGCCGCCGTCGATGACGATGTCATCTTTGGCGAGTTTGGGTACAAGCTGGGCGAGGGTGCTGTCGACCACGGCGGCCGGGACCATCAACCAGATCGCGCGGGGCTGTTTCAGTTTGGCGACGAAATCGTCGAGCGAGGTGGCGCCGGTGGCGCCTTCCTTGGCAAGGCCTTGCACGCTGGCTTGAGACATGTCAAAGGCAACGCATTCGTGCCCGCCCTTCATTAAGCGGCGCACCATGTTGGCGCCCATACGGCCCAGACCGATCATTCCGAGTTGCATCGCATTTCTCCTTTCAGCAGCTCACGGCGAAATTCGCAGGCGATTATTAGGCCACATCTTTCGGCATCCGGCCACCGGCAAGCGAAGCATCGGCTGGCGCGGCGACTGATTTCTTTAGCACACGGAAGTTACGCTTACAACATGGTTGCGGTATCCGTGGCGGCCGGGGTTTGGTAACCAAGTAAAATTCAGTACGGCAAAGCTTAGATTCCGGCGCGCAGCAAAGGGGTACAGAAAGATTGAGCGTTTCGGCAGAAAGCATTTCGGGGCGAGTGGCTCCGGCGCAGACGGCGGTTGCGCCTTCGCCGTGGATATATCGTCCCTGGCTGGATCTGATTGTGGGGTGCGGGGCGTGGTCGGCGCCACTGCTGGCGTTTGCGCTGCTGCTGCCGGCCACGCGATCACATTCGTGGGCGGTGACGTTTTATCTGCTGGCGATTGTTTTTAATTATCCGCATTTCATGGCGACGATTTATCGCGCTTACAACACGCGCGAGAATTTTGACAAGTACCGGTTCGTTACGCTGCATGTAACGCTTTTGATCCTGGCTACCGGCGTTCTGATGCACGCGTCGCCGCGGCTCTTTCCGTGGGTTTTCTCTCTCTACATTTATTGGAGCCCGTGGCACTACTCCGGGCAGAACTACGGGCTGTTGATGATGTTTGCGAAGCGCAGCGGGGCTACTGTTACGCCGGCGGAGCGCAAGTGGCTGCGGACGGCGTTTATTGCGTCTTACTGCATGTTGCTGGGGAGTTTTATTACCGGCGGGTCGGTGGATCCCTTGATTTTGAGTCCGGGGCTTCCGGCGCATTTCACGCTGCCGTTGCGACTGGCGCTGGGGGTGACGTTCTTCGTATGCACGTTTATGGGATTCCGGCGGATGGTTCGCGAGCATGGAGCGCGGGCCATGGCCGCGCCGCTGACTTTGGCGTTCACGCAGTTTTTGTGGTTCGTGCTGCCGACTTTTCTGGAATTGAACTCGGCGTCGCAAATTCCGCAGACGCGCTATAGCAGCGGGATTTTGGCGGTGCTGCATTCGACGCAGTACATCTGGATTACGAGCTATTTCCAGCGGCGGGAAGCGGCGGCGGAAGGGAAATCGAACTGGAGCATCGCGGCGTATTTTGTGACCTTGCTGGCGGGTGGGATTGCGTTGTTTATTCCTGGACCGTGGCTGGTGAGTTATTTGTTTCACTACGATTTCACCACGAGCTTTTTGATTTTCATGGCGCTGGTGAATATTCATCATTTTATTCTGGACGCGAAATTGTGGAAGTTGCGGGATACGCGGGTGTCGGCGTTGTTGGTGGATTCGGGCGCCGCGGGAAAGGCGAAAGCGACGAAAGCTTCGGCGCAGGCAAAGCCGCTTTTGCCTGCAGTGCTGACCAAGCCGGCGGTGCTGGTTTCGGCGGCGCTTTTGCTTTTTCTGTGGGGCGGGATGGATCAGTTTCATTTCGCAATGCGCACGAACGAGAACGATCTGCCTGCTTTGCAGCGCGCGGCGAGCATGAACCCCTACGACAGCTCGGTGCAAGCGCGGATTGCTACGGTTGCCAGCCGTGCTGGGGATAAGGATGCGGTGGTTACGGCGCTGGAGCGCGCGGTGGAGATTAACCCGAATAATTTGGCGCTGCAGCAAGCTTGTGCGCGGGCGTTAATTGAAAATAGCAGGTACGCGGAGGCTTACGACCATTATCAGAAGATGCTGAAGATATTTCCGCGCGATCCGGATGCGTTAGTGAACTACGGACTTTTGGCGGCGCGTTTGGGGAATCCTGGGGAAGCGATTGATTCGTGGGAAAAGGCGGCGGAGATCAATCCGCAGGAGGCGCGGGCGCATTTGTATCTGGCCGCGGCTTACGACGAGAAGAACGAATCGGCGTCGGCGGCGCGGCATTGGAAATCGTTTTTGGATGCGGAATCCGCGCGTCCGGAGGATTCCGCGGTGGCTCGCGATCAGGTTTTGCTGGCGACAATTCATCTGGGGGATGATCAGGCGCGGCTGAACGAAAATCAGGCGGCGGTGAGCGAATACCAGATGGCGGTGCAGCTGGCGCGGCAGGCGTCCAACGCGAAGATGGAGAGTTTGTCGTGGGCGCATTTGGCGGATGTGCAGGAAAAGCTGGGCGATAATGCCGCGGTCGCGGCGTCGTTTCAAAATGCGCTGGCTTTGGACGCGAAAACCAGCGATTCGGCGACAGAAGGGCTGGATTGGTTCAATTACGGACAGTTTTTGCGACGCAGTGGAGTTTCGCTTTTTCTGGTCGATGCTTCGCTGGCCGAGTCTGAAAAATTGCTGGCGCCGGCGGCCGGACCCGAATTGAATACGATACAGACCACGAAGCGGCAGGTGGAAAATGGAATGACCAAGCCGCAAGTGGCCGAAGTGCAGAATCATTTACCGGCGCTGGCGGATCAAGCCAAAAGCTTGCCAGCGAGTTCTTTCCTGAAATAATTTAGCTTCCCGATGGGCCGCGATTTTGGGAAAACCATGTAAACTCTTCGGCGGATGTCCCAACCCGTAGAGAAGCAAGATTCCCGCCTGATGCGAGCGATGTTCGGCTCGATTGCACCGCGCTACGATTTCGTGACCCGAATTCTCTCTTACGGCATGGACCGGAAGTGGAAGCGGCTGGGTGTGGAGCGAGCGGCGTTGCCGGAAAACGCGACGGTCTTGGATCTCGCGGGCGGAACTGGAGATTTTTCGAAGCTGGTGCGGGAAAAACTGCCGAAGTCGCGGTCGGTTGTGGTGGACATTACCGAGGAGATGCTGCGACTGGCGCGGGCGAGTGGCTTGGACGAGGCGGTGTGCGGCGATGCGACTGCGTTGCCATTTGCGAATGGATCGTTTGACTGCGTGTTCATTGGATATGGGCTGCGGAATTTTCCGAATCTGAAGACGGCACTGGCGGAAATCGCGCGGGTGACGCGACCGGGCGGGCTGATGGTGAGCCTGGATTTTTTTCTGCCGCCGAATCCGGTGTTTCGCGAGTTGTATCTGGGCTATCTGTGGGCGCAGGGCGCGATTTGGGGATTGATGCTGCACGGACGGCCGCGGACGTATAGCTACATTGCAGATTCGCTGCGGAGTTTCGTTTCGATGAAGGATTTATCGTCCATGCTGCAGCGGATGGGATACCAGCGAATCGATACCCGGGGATTTATCCTCGGAGGGATTGGTTTGCACTGGGCGACGAAACAATAGCTGGGACTTTTTCATTTTATGCGCCCTTTTGGGGCGCACCTGCCGCATTACCTGATTAATTTTCCAGCTTGAAACGAGTGGTGGCGAGAGTGTACATGCGGCGCCAGAGCAGGCGGTTGATGGTGACGACCATGGCGGCCATGACGATGGTGGCGGCCATGAGCACGCGGAAATTTCCGGTGTCGGTGGCGTTGCTGATGACCGAGCCGAGTCCGGTGACCATGTAGGTGTGGCCGCGGAAGTGGAAATATTCGGCGATGATGCTGGCGTTCCAGGCGCCGCCGGAAGCGGTAACGAATCCGGTGATGAGGAAGGGAAAAATTCCAGGAAGGAAAAGTTCACGCCAGCGGTCTTTGCGGCCGAACTGGTAGACGTTGCAGACTTCTTTCAGGTCCGTCGGGATGGCGGTGGCTCCGGCGATGACATTGAAGAGCAAATACCACTGCGTGCCCAGCAGCAGAAGAAGGATGGAGCCGACGCCTAGTCCACCTCCAACGCGGATTAGCAAAAGCAAAATGATGGGGAAGAGCGCGGTGGCCGGCACGGATGCGGCGACCTGCACAATCGGCTGGGCGATGGCGGAGAGTTTCGGTTTGAGGCCGATCATCACGCCGACCGGGATGGTCCAGAGGCCGGCGAGAAATAAGGTGAAGGCGACGCGCAGGAGGGTGGCTCCGGCGCCGACAAAAATGCTGCGCAGCTCGGGGCCGGTGACTTGCGCGAGCAGCGCGATCATCTTGGCGAAGGCGTACAAAATCCCGACGGCGCCGGCGGCGAGGCAGGCGCGCGAGAGCCAGGTGCGGAGGGTCGCTGAATTTGAGGCGATCCCTACAGGCTGTTCAGTTTTCTTTTTTGCGAAATGGAGCGTCAGCCATTCGCTGGCGGGACGCACGGTAAAGCGCGAAACAAGCCGCAGGATGCGGGAGGCGCGCAGGAAATCGAGGACGGGCGATTGTGGCGCTTCGGTGGATTCGACCTGCTCGAATTTGAATTTCTCGGCCCAGGCGATGACCGGGCGCCAGACCAGCTGATCGATGACGACGATGATGCCGATCATCACGCCCATACCCCAGAAGATGGCGTGAGTGTTTCCGGCGTTGGCCGCAGTTTGAAGATAAGAACCCAAACCCGGCAGGCGCAGGTCGCGGTCGCCGAGAATGAACATTTCGCAGGCCATCAGGAAAAACCAGCCGCCGGCGACGGACATCATCGAGTTCCAGACCAAGCCGATAATCGCGTAGGGAAATTCCATCTGGGTAAAACGCTGCCACCAGCTCCAGCGGTAGACTTCGGCGACTTCGCGCATTTCGCGGGGAATATTTTTCAACGAAGAGTAAAAGCTGAAGGTCATATTCCAAACCTGGCCGGTAAAAATCAGCAGGATGGAGCCAAGTTCGACGCCGAGCTGTCTGGTGGGGAACAGCGAAACCATGGCGAGCATGACGCCGGGAAGGAAACTAAGGACGGGAATCGATTGGAGAGTATCGAGCAGGGGAAGCATGAATTTTTCGGCGCGCGCATTGTAGGCCGCGATGTAGCCGTAGACGACAGTGAAGGCCAGGCTGCAGAGATAAGCGGCGGCGATGCGCAGTACCGAAAACATGGCGTACTTGGGCAGGGCGCGCGGCGCGAGGTTGATTTCCGTCGGTGCGCCTACCGGGGCGAGCCAGTAATGCGTCATGGAAAGGAAGGCGTAGAAAAGGGCGAGAGCGGCGAAGAGAATTGGAAGGTCGCGAACGAGCGACGAGATATTGGCCGGGAAAATTCCCCAGGCCATGGTGCCGCGGGCGATGCGTTGTCCCGAGGTTTGCGGGAGCCGGGCGCCTCGGGCGGTGCGGGCGGCCATTAGACCGAAGCGTCCTCAATGGCGTGGTGAGTCTCGTCTAAGTGGCCGACCTGGTGGAGATGCAGCAGGTCGGTCTCGGGATCGTAGGTGAAAATTTCGGCGTAGCGTCCCCAGAGAAGCGCGGTTTCGATCTGGCGGTCGACTTCAACCTGGGCGAATCGCTCGTCGAGAATATCGCGGAAGAATTCGAGAGGCATGGAGTGGTCAGATTTTTTCTCGAGGGCGCTGTACATCTGCTGGAGCAAGGAAGCATGTTCCAAAGCGGCGGCGCGGAAAATTTCCTTGCGGGTGGGAATGTCAGCTTCGGCGTACTTGCGGCCGAGGTCGGTGATTTTGACGTCGCCTTCATTGACTTCGGCGAAACCGAGCAGGGTGGAGGCGTCGAGAATGGGGAGCAGGTCGTCGATCTCAAGGAGGAGATCTTCGGCGATGTGGTACATGTCCTCTTCGCCGCCGCGATCGTTGAGTAGTTCGATCAAGCCGCCGACGCCGCCGGGACGCGAATGCGGAAGCATTTGCGCGGCGGCTTTTTCTTTGTGGCCGCCCTTGGTTGGCGGGGCGAGTTCGAGTTCGGGCTGGGTCATGACTTTGTAGATGTAGTCGACGTAGAGGACGAAGGCGGCGGATTTGCGGTCGCGCGGGTGCTGGAGCGGGACGCGGAAATCGGCGCGGATGCGAGCAGGATTGCGGCCGAGGACGATGATGCGGTCGGCGAGCAGGACGGCTTCTTCGATGTTGTGAGTGACGATGAAAATACTGCGAGTGGGAATTTTCTTGGCTTGCCACAGCTCAAGTAGTTCGCCGCGCAGGTTCTCGGCGGTGAGGACGTCGAGGGCGGAGAAAGGCTCGTCCATGAAAAGGATTTCGGGTTCGACGGCGAGAGCGCGGGCGAAGCCGACGCGCTGCTTCATGCCGCCGGAAAGCTCCTTGGGGAAAGCGGATTCAAAACCGTGCAAGCCGACGGAGGCGAGAGCTTTCAGGGCGCGGCGGTGACGTTCGAAGTGAGCAACACCTTTGGCGATCAGCGGGGCTTCGACGTTGTCGAGCACGGTGAGCCAAGGAAACAGCGCAAAGCTCTGGAAGACGATGGCAACGTTGGGGCTGCAGTGGGTCATCGGCGCGCCGTGCCAGAGAACTTCACCGGCGGAGGGCGCAGCGAGTCCGGAGAGGATGCGCAGGAGCGTGGATTTGCCGGAACCGGAAGGGCCGAGCAGGGCAATGATGGTGTCTGGCTCGATGGAAAAATCGACGGGCGCGATGACTTGGATCTGGCGCCCGTCCGGCTGGGTGTAACTCTTTTCGATTTGGCGGGCTTCGATGATGGGCTCGACGGCGGCTTGAGGGAGCGCGAATTCGGTGGGGCCGGCGGTGGTGAGTGTTTCGCCTACGGCGCAGAAGGGCGCGCCGGAGCCGGCGGCGACGAGTTCGTCCATGAGGCACTGCCAGGCTTCTTCGGGAAGCGCGTCGAGAAAGTGTTCGCGTTCGGCGGGATCCATGGCGTTGACGATCTCTTGCATGTCGTGCAAGGAGCGCGAGTGCAGCATGACGTAGGCGTGGTAGTAGGGAAGATGGACGATCAGCGAGGCGGCGAAATCGATCGGCATTTCGTGGAATAGGGCGCGTTGCTCATCGAAGCCGGCGGACATGAAAAAATCGGCGGCTTCGCGCGGAGTGACGGCGCGCAATTGATCGAGGACAGCGGGCCATTGGCGCTGCTTCAGCAGAAGTTGGATTTTCTTGCAGTCCGCATCGTTCATAGAAGCACGAAAGAGCCTACTACGTTTTTGCGGCTGGGGCGACGGCGGTTGAGTGCTGGAATTTTCTTTTGTTACAGGATGATGACAGCGGAATTTCAGGCTTCGACGGGGACTTCGGTTTTGGATTTGCGTTTGGAGGTCTTGCGCGGGGCTTTCGGTTGCGGGGCGGCCGCGGCGATGGCTTCGGCTTTTATGGCGCTGGTGGCTCGTTCTACCGAGGCTTTGACTTTCTCGTCGAATTTTTCGGCAAATTCCTGCGAGGCTTTGCGGGAGTGTTCG
>CAWIEL010000045.1:0-20138 GCA_963835025.1 uncultured Acidobacteriota bacterium | reverse complement strand
CTCCCGGTCGAGCAGCCCAGTCCGTTTGCCTCTTTTGCACTTATGCCTGCTCCGCCAGCACCGGATCCGGAGCCCGTTCCGCAAGCCGTCCAGGGAGTTTTCGAGAAATACAGTTACGACGCCTACGCCGGCTACACCTTCTTCCGCTTCTACGAAGTCCCCGGCGTCAACTTCAACATGAACGGCTTCAATGGCTCTTTCGTCTACTGGTATCGCGATCGCATCGGTCCTGACGCCGAAGTCTTCGCCACCTACGGCAACCAGCCCGGCATCAACACCTGGCTCACCTTCGGCGGCATCGGTCCGCGCGTCCGCTGGATTAAACCCCGCGGCATCGACTTCTGGGCCCACGCTCTCTTCGGGGGAGCCTACATGACGCCCAAGACTCCTTACGGCGGTCAAGGCACGGTAGCCGGAGCCGTCGGCGCCGGAGTCGATCTCAACGGCCACCATCGCCACATGGCCCTGCGCATCGGCATCGACGGCATCGCCACCCACTTCTTCGGCACCTTCCAATTCAGCCCGAAGGCCTCGGTCGGCATCGTCTACAAGTTTTAATCGCGCTCGTCGAGATTCGTCTCAAGGTTTTGAGGGTGGCCCATCCTTCCCGCTTCTGGAAGGGTGGGGCTTTTGTATTTCGCCTTTTAGGGGGTCGGAGCTTTAGCTCCGACATAAAAAATCGCGCGAAGCGCCCGCCGCTCGCGCGGCCTTTTCGCGCGAGCCTTCGTACCGTCCAAGCACCATCGCTCGCGCGCAGCGCCTCTTCCGACTTTCATGACCATCCGCAACCACCAAACGCGTAGCCAATTTTCATCTCGCCATCATGCGGATGGAATTTCGCGTGCTTATCCTTACGAACGGATGCTCTCCAATACATCCAACTCGCATCTAAATAGCGTAGAGATTCGAAACAACCGGCCGATTCCATCCGTATCACTGAATGAAATGGAAAAAGCAGCCGCAATTGCACGCTGAACTGAAGTTTTCGCAACAAGAACCAGAATCACAGCAGGGAATTACCAAAAATGCTCGCCACGCTCCAGCAGGCCAAACGCTTCCTTAGAATCCTCTTCGGATTCACCCTGCTCGCCATCGGCGCCGTCATGATCCTCACCCCCGGCCCCGGCTGGCTCACCATCATGCTCGGCCTCGGCGTCCTCGCCGCCGAATACGTCTGGGCCCGCCGCCTCCTCGATAAAATGAAAGAGCAAGGCCTCCGCCTCCGCGACGTCTTCCTCCCCCGCCCCCGCCAAACCACCGGCCCGGCCTAAGAGTCTCGTCGCAGACCCTCGGCGATCGATCCGCTTCTCCTAGCCCTTCGGCCTTCCACCCAAACCGCCGTTGGCCGTCATCCAGAGGAGCGAAGCGACGAAGGATCTCCTTCTTGCCCAGCCCTAAACGAAGCACCGCCGCCGTTCGCCGCCCGCCCCTCACCCTGCTATCATTGCCCTCATGTTCCAACCCTGGCAAAAAAAATGGACCGCCAAGTGGTCCCTAATCACCGGAGCCACCGCCGGCATCGGCCTAGAATTAGCGAAGCTCCTAGCCTCGACCGGGTCGAATCTGGTCCTAACCGCCCGCCGTACCGACCGCCTCCAACAAATCGCCACAGACCTAGCCTCAACCCACAACATAAAAATCGAAACCGTAGCCGCCGACCTAACCAAGCCAGCCGCACCAACAGAAATCTTCAACTTCACCCAAGCCAAAAATCTCGAAATCGAACTCCTGATCAACAACGCCGGCTTCGGCGCCTTCGGCTACGCCCACGAAATCCCCGCCGAAAAAATGTTAGAAATGATCCAGGTCAACTGTTCCGCCGTAGTCCAACTCACCCGCCTCTACACTCCATCCATGGTCGCCCGCGGTCACGGCGACGTCATGATCCTCGCCTCGCTCGCCGCCTTCCAACCCGTCCCCTTCAATTCCGTCTACGCCGCCACCAAAGCCTTCGACCTGCTCTTCGCTGAAAGCATCGCCGAAGAACTTCGCCCCAAAGGCGTGAATGTCTGCGCCCTCTGCCCCGGCAGCACCAATACCGAATTCCAAAAAGTTGCCGAGCAACCCGATCGCATCTTCCGCTCCGCCGAAACCGCTGAAAAAGTAGCCCGCGTCGGCCTCGAAGCCACAGCCGCCGGCAAATCCTACGTAATTTCCGGCTTCATGAACAACGTGATGAAAGAATCCCAACGCCTGGCCCCGCGCAGCCTCGTAGCAAAAATGGCCGGCAACATGATGCGCCCCGATAAAACCTAAACCCCTGTTTCAAAGCGGTTCGGTACTTCAGTACCACCACAAAAGAACCGAGTGGCCCATCGCTCCCGCCAAAGCCGACCCACATAATTGGGTTGTAAACGGGGATCTGCGGAGTTCCGCATCCATCTGAGGGCGCTCTGTCGAACTACTCTCTCGCCCGATCGATTTCGCGCGTAAACCGAACGAAGCTTTTGGCCGCCTCTGCCCGGAGTTTTCTTTTCGACCAGGTATTTTTAGCGACAGGACATCAAACCGAGGCACATGACGAAGTCAATCTTAATGGTCAAACCGCTGCACGTTGACCTACGGCCCGAACCAATCAAACCGGAATGGATCATCAGCGGCAATCCGGTCGCGCACAGCAATAAGCTGGCCACCAGCCGCGACCGCACTTCGAATGTAATCGTCTGGGAATGTACGCCCGGGCGTTTCCAATGGCATTACAGCCAGGACGAAACCGTCGTAATTCTCGCCGGCGAAGCGTTTATCACCGATCATGACGGCATCGAGCGTCGCATCGGTCCCGGGGAAGTCGCCTTTTTCCCCGCTGGCACCGTATGCACGTGGCGCATCACCGAGACCATTCGCAAAACGGCCGTTCTTCGTGAAACGATGTGGGGCCCGCTAGGCTTCCTTCTCAAAATCTCGAAAAAAATATTGCGTCTGCGTCCTGCGGGCAGCGCCCACGGCACCGCCGCCTACCCCGCGACGCTCCCCACGTCGTAATCGCGCGCTTATCGCCCGGACGGAAACGTCCCTAACGCCATCTCCGCCACTCGCCGCAATTCCGCCTTCGTCGCCCCGCTCTTGGCCCGCAACGCCATCCCATGTGCCACCGTAAAAACGTAGCTCGCCAAATCCGCCGGATTCGCATCCTTCGGCAGGTCACCCTCCGCCTTTGCCCTCACCAAACGCCTCCGCAGAGCATCCTCCGCACCTTGCCGCCGCCCCGCCACATCCCGCCGTATCGCTTCTGTTTCGTCGCCGCCTGAAACCGCCGCTTGCACCATCAAACATCCCGCCGGGTTTTGTGCCCCAGCCATCACGTCTATATTTCCCATCAACAAATGTTCCACCACCGCCCGCGCCGTGGGCTGCTGCAAAGCCTCCTCCGCAAATTTCGCCGCGGTACAGCCATAGTGATCCAGCACCTTCCGATACAGCGCTTCCTTATTACCAAACGTCGCATACAAACTCGGCCGCTCGATCTTCATCGCTGCCGTCAAATCCGATAGGGAAGCCCCCTCGTACCCCTTGGCCCAAAACACCTTCATCGCCGCGTCGAGCGCTTCATCCGCGTCAAAACACCGCGGCCGGCCCACCGCCCCGCACTCCGCTGTACCTTTTGCCCGAATTTTCCGCTTTCCTACGCCCTTCATATTCATCACGATACGCCTATTTTGTACCGAGAGGTAAAATATCTGCACCCTCGGCCCCGCCCGCCACATCTCTTACAGCACGGCACGATAAGCGCCGCACAGGAGATCGGTCTCATGTCCAAGAAACTCGAAGGCAAAGTAGCACTCGTCACCGGCGCATCGAAGGGCATCGGCGCTTCCATCGCCAAGCACCTCGGCGCCGAGGGCGCCTCCGTCATCGTGAATTACGCCAGCAGCAAAGAAGGCGCCGACAAAATCGTCAACGAAATCGTCAGCAAAGGCGGCAAAGCCGTGGCCATCCAAGGCGATGTCTCCAAGCAAGCCGACATCGACAAGCTTTTCGCCGAAGCCAAGAAGGCCTACAAAAAAGTCGACATCCTGGTTAACAACGCCGGCGTCTACGAATTCGGCCCGCTCGAGGCCGTCACCGAAGCTCAGTTCCACAAAATTTTTAATTTGAACGTCCTCGGCCTTTTGCTCACCACCCAAGCGGCGGTAAAGCAATTCGGCGAAGGCGCTAGCGTGATCAACATTGGCTCCGGCGTCAGCCGTATCACGCCGCCGAATTCCGCCGTCTACACCGCTACCAAAGGCGCGGTCGACGCCATCACCGGCGTCCTCGCCCGCGAACTCGGCCCCAAGAAAATTCGTGTGAATTCAATTAACCCGGGCATTGTCGAAACCGAAGGCACCGTCTCCGCCGGTTTCATCGGCTCCGATTTCGAAAAGGGTCTTATCTCCCAGACTCCGCTCGGCCGCACGGGCCGCCCCGATGACATCGGCGCGGTAGCCGTCTTCCTGGCCTCCGACGATTCCCGCTGGATCACCGGCGAGCAGATCCTCGTCACCGGCGGCCTCCGCTAATTCGCAGCGCCTGCTGTGTTTTGTTTTTCAGGGTGGCCCATCCTTCGCGCTTTTCGCGAAGGGTGGGAGCCTTTGATTCGCGTTTGCCTTAAACTCAGGAGGTTGTCATGGGAAAACTAGAAGGAAAAATTGCACTCATCACCGGCGGTAATAGCGGCATCGGCCTCGCCACCGCCAAAGAATTCGTCGCCGAAGGCGCCTACGTTTTCATCACCGGACGCCGCCAGCCCGATCTCGACGCCGCCGTAAAACAAATCGGCAAGAACGTCACCGCCGTGCAAGGCGACGTCTCGAAGCTGGCCGATCTCGATCGCCTCTTCGCCACCATCAAAGAAAAGAAAGGCCATCTCGATATTATTTTCGCCAACGCCGGCGGCGGCAGCGTCGCTCCGTTAGCCGCCGTCACCGAAGCCCAATTCGACAAGGAATTTGGCATCAACGTAAAAGGCGTCCTCTTCACCGTGCAAAAGGCCCTGCCGCTTCTGCGCGACAACGCTTCCATCATCATCAACGGCTCCATCGCCGGCATCAAAGGCATCCCGGCATTCACCGTCTACAGCGCCACCAAAGCCGCCGTCCGTTCCTTCGCCCGCTCTTGGACCGCCGACCTCAAAGACCGCAAAATTCGCGTCAACATCGTCAGCCCCGGCCCCATCGAAACTCCGGGCGCCGACAATCTGTTCGCCGATCCAGCCCAACTCCAAGCCTTCAAATCTGGCATGGTCGCCGCCGTCCCGCTGGGCCGCATCGGCAACGCCAGCGAAATCGCCAAACCGGTAGTCTTCCTGGCCTCCGACGACAGCAGCTTCATCACCGGCATAGAACTCTTCGTCGACGGTGGCATGGCCCAAGTCTAAAAAGCGCACCAACAAAAGGGAAACGCGCCGCGCGTCGAAGCGCGTTTCACGAGCGAGCGCAAAAAAAGGCGGGGCATTAGCCCCGCCTCATCTTTTCTTCGTGCGCACCGCCACCATCATCTTGATGGTGACGACGGCGGCCCGCTAAACGCCCAAACCGCCGTTGGCCGTCATCCAGAGGAGCGAAGCGACGAAGGATCTCCTTCTTGCCCAGCCCTAATCGCGAAGCCCCTCCTTCCTTGTTCGCGCCACGCACCCGCAAAGACAAAAATCACCACCGCTACAAGCCAAGCCCAGCGCCAACCGCGCTTCAATTCTTCACGCTCGCCACCTTCAGCGCCCCCGAATCATATACCGTCTTCCCGCCTACCATCGTCAAGACCGATTCCGTCTTCGGCATCTCCGGCACCGGAACGGTGAAAATATCCTGCGACAGCACCGCCAAATCCGCCAGCTTACCCACCGTGATGCTCCCCTTATCCTTCTCCGCGAATTCCGCGTACGCCGAAGTCAGCGTGTAAGCCACCACCGCCTGCTCCCGCGTAATCGCTTCCGAAGTATGGTTCGAATGCAAACTCGCAAACATGATGTTCAGATACGGGTTCGTCGGCCCATCCGACCCCAGTGCCACTGGAATCCCCGCCGCCATCAACGATTTCAGCGGCTGGCTCTCATTGAACAAATCCGGCCGGCCCGACAAGAATGGCACGAAATGCGACGGGTTCTGCACCACCACGATTCCAAACGCCTTCACCCGCGGCACCAGATCCGCGAAAATTCCATCCCCGTGCTCGATTCGTACCCGCCGCTTCGCCCACACCGCCGTTCCACCGGACGCGTCCATCGCATCCAGCAGCGCCTTCGCCGAAACGTAACCAGAAACGTGCAGCATCAATTGATCGTCATTTTTCAGCGATTCTTGCAGCATCGCCGCGATTTCTTTTTCCGAAAACGTCAACGGCAAAGTCCGGAACATCACATCGAACGGCGGCGACGCCGGCATTTTATTTTCGCCGCGCGGCGTGAACGTCCCTTCCACCGGGACGCCATCCAGCATCCACTTGGTCCCGCTCACCGTGATCAATTCACTCGGATGTTGCGGCACGCCTTGCCCTTCCAAAATGTCTCGCCCCGCCACCGTCGTCCCCGGCATCCGCATAATCCGCACGCGAATCCGCACCGGCACTTCTTCAAACAATTTCACATCCCGCTCCGGCGGAGTCCCGTCCGACATATCCTGAATCGAAGTAATTCCGAATTTTGCCGCCTCGTCGAACGTCCGCCGCAGCTCCACCACCGCATCCGCGTCGGAAACTTTGCTCGACATGTACCGCTGCATGTCCAGCCCCGCGTACTCGCGCACCGTTCCGGTCAGCCGGCCGGCTGCGTCCCGTTCGTATCGCCCACCCAACGGATCTTTCGAGTCGTCCGACACTCCGAAAAATTTCAAGCCTTCCGTATTCAAAATAAATCCATGCCCGGTAAAAGTTTCCAGCTCCACCGGATTCGCCGGCGCAATTTTATCCAGCCAATCGCGATTCACAGTCAAATCCCCAAAAACCGTCCCGCCAATCGGCACCACCAGCAAGGCGTGAGCCGGTGCCTTGGCCCCCGCCGCGGTGATCGCCGCCTGCACTTCCGCCGCGCTCGGGTCCATCGATTTCAACTCCACGTCCACTTCGCTCGCCGGATGCAAGTCCACGTGATTGTGCGCATCGTTAATTCCCGGAATCACCGTGCGCCCGCCCAGGTCGATCTGCTTGGTCTGCGCCCCCGCCAGTTTTTTTACCGAGGCCGAATCACCCACCGCCACAATCCGCTCGCCGCGGATCGCCACCGCCTTCGCATAGGGCAGGGAACTATCGCTGGTGAAAATCTTCCCGTTGAAAAGAATCGTATCCGCCGGCTGATCCTGCACCCGCGCTAAGAGCCCAAACACACCACCACCTACCAGAATTGCGGCGATGCAAAAACCCATCGCCATTCGTCTAATTTTCAATGGAATTTCCTTTGGTACTTCGACCAATGATCCGCCAAGAACTTTTGGAGTGCGGCGGCTCTGCCGCCGCTTTGCCTCTACCCAGAAACCGCCCAGTCGCAGCCTCGCTCGCCGGCGGTACTTCCATCCAAACCCCGCGCGCCCTTCGCGAATGTTGAGCGCCCTTGAACTATTCTTCGTCGTCCGCCTGTGCCTTCACCAAACGCTCAATCACCGCCATATCTTCCAGCGTCGTCGTATCCCCAGAAACCGCGCCCTTCGTCGCCAATTCCCGCAGCAACCTCCGCATAATCTTCCCGCTCCGCGTCTTCGGCAGCAGCGGAGTAAACCGCACATCCGCCGGCCGCGCAATCGTGCCAATCGTTGTCGCCACATGATCCATCAGCTTGTCGCGCAATTCCTTCGCCGGCTCATGTCCCACCCGCAGCGCCACGAAACAAACAATCGCTTCGCCTTTAATCTCATCCGGACGCGCCACCACCGCTGCTTCCGCCACCGCCGGATGGCTCACCAGCACGCTTTCAATTTCCATCGAACTCAGCCGGTGCCCCGCAACCTTAATAACGTCGTCCACCCGCCCCAGCACCCAGATGTATCCATCCTTATCGCACTGCGCCGCGTCTCCCGCGAAATACACTCCCGGAATCTTGCTCCAATATTCTTTGGCGTAACGCTCGTCGTCCCCATAAATCGTTCGCAGCATCGAAGGCCACGGTTTTTCGATCACCAAAAATCCCGTCTCCCCCGGAGCTACCGCCTCGCCCTTCATATTCACCACGCGCGCTGCCACGCCCGGCAAAGGCAGCGTCGCCGAACCCGGTTTCGCCGGCGTCGCGCCCGGCAAAACCGAAATCATGATCGCGCCCGTTTCGGTCTGCCACCAGGTATCCACAATCGGGCAGCGATTTTTTCCGATCGCCTCGAAATACCATTTCCACGCCGCCGGATTGATCGGCTCGCCCACCGTCCCCAACAACCGCAAACTGCTCAAATCGTGCGGCGTAATCCAATCCATGCCCCAGGCCATGAAAGCCCGCACCGCCGTCGCCGAGCTGTAAAAAATCGTTACTTTGTACCGCTCGATGATTTCCCAGAACCGGTCCTTCCGCGGAAAATCCGGCGCGCCTTCGTACATCACAATGCTCGCGCCATTCGAAAGCGGCCCGTAAATCACGTAGCTGTGCCCGGTCACCCAGCCGATATCCGCCGTGCACCAGTACACATCCTCATCCCGCAAATCGAAAACCAGCCGCGAAGTCCACGTCGCGCCCAGCAAATATCCCGCCGAAGTGTGCAGCACGCCCTTCGGCTTTCCGGTGGTCCCGCTGGTATACAAAATGAACAGCGGATGCTCCGAATCAAACGGCCGCGCGATCGATTCCTTCAGCGCCGCCTCTTCCAGCTCGTGCCACCACAAATCCCGCCCTTCCTGCCACGCTACTTCTTGTTTCGTCCGCTGCACCACAATTGACTTTTCCACCGTCGGGCACTTTTTCAGCGCCTCGTCCGCCGTATCCTTCAACGGCAGCATCTTCCCGCGCCGGAAACTTCCGTCCGCAGTCACCAGTACCTTGGCCTTGCAATCCGCGATCCGGTCCGCCAGCGCCGTCGCGCTGAATCCTCCGAACACCACCGAATGCACCGCGCCAATCCGCGCGCTAGCCAGCAAAGCAATCGCGATCTCCGGAATCATCGGCATGTAAATCGCGATGCAATCTCCCGCCTTCACTCCCAGCCCTTGCAGCACGTTCGAAAATTTGCACACGCGCTCGTGCAGTTCCGCATACGTCAGCTGCAAAGTCGATCCGTCTTCCGCCTCCCACATCAACGCCGGCTTGTTGCCGTTCTTCTCCAAATGCCGGTCGAGGCAGTTGTACGAAACGTTCAGCTTTCCGCCCACGAACCACTTCGCGTGCGGCGGATTCCATTCCAAAGTTTTCTTCGGCGCCTCGTCCCACTCCAGCAGCTTGGCCTGCTCCGCCCAGAAAGCATCCGGATCCGCTGCAGCCGCCGCGTACATCTCCCGATAATCCTCCAGCGACTTGACGTGCGCCTTCCGACTGAACTCTTCCGGCGGAGGAACCGGCTTCTCGTCCAGCACATGCGGATCAAATTCCAACATGAATTCCTCCAGGCAAAGGGGCAGGGTATTTTCGAGCGAAGTTCAGGCTAATAAGGCCGCCCATACGGTATTGAAACCCATCGAATTGGTCAAGACAGGGAATCCCGCATCAGCAGGAGTCGTGTTCCACGTATCGGTCAGGCCAGCTGCCGTTGGCTTGGCCTGTGCTTTTGACTCCGTTATTCCGGAGGAGCGAAGCGACGAAGAATCTCCTTCTTGCCCGGCCCATACCGCGAAGCCCCGCCACACCCGTTACCAATGCTCCACGCCGAATTACAACTCTCAGGAAACCGCGCTATTTCGAGGGGAAAATAGAGGAATGTTAGTCTTGGCCGTCCTACCAGCCCTGCTCGTCATCGTAACTCTAGTCGTGGCCTTGGCCCTGGCGCCCCAGGAATGTAGTGTCCAGGGCAACCAGCTAGTCATCCGCACCAATGCCAGAACCCTGACCTACGATCTCAACCAAATGCTCGGTGCCCAGGCCGTCCCAGCTTCCGCGGTGGGCGCCTTCAAAACCATCAAACTCTTCGGCGTAGGCTGGCCCTTCAAGCCCTACGGCTACTTCCGCAACCAAACTTTCGGCACATTCCTAGCCTTCGTCACCGACCGCAACAAAATGGTTCTGCTCGCATTCCCCGACAAAAAACTCCTAGTCTCACCAACGAATCCCGAAGCCCTAACCTCCCGCACCAAAGCCGCCTGAGGATCTCTGTTTACTCACCCGCGTCGTTACTCGTCCCGCAGCGCTACCATCGGATCCAAATGCGCCGCCCGCCGCGCCGGAATGTAGCAAGCCACCAAAGAAATCGCCGCCAGCAAAATCGGCGCCCCAATCAAAACCACCGGATCAAAACCATTCACCCGATACAACAAATTGGCCAAAACTTTCCCCACCGCCACCGACAGCAGCAACCCCACTCCCGCCCCAATCGCCATCAACGCCAAACCTTCGCGCAATAGCATCCCCACCGCATCCGACGCGTTCGCGCCCAACGCCATGCGAATTCCAATTTCCCGCGTGCGCATCGCCACGTTGTAGGCCCTCACCCCGTACAAACCAATCGCCGCCAGCAACAGCGCCACGCCGCCAAAAATTATAAAAATCCTCGCCCCGGTGCGCACCACCCACAAATCGAAACTGCCGTCCAGATGCGCGCGCATGGTCCCGAGTCCCAGCACCGGCAAATTCGCATCCACCGACCGAATCTCACTTCGCACAGTTGAAAGCAACCGCGCCTCAGCCTGCGGCCCCATCGCCGCCGTCCGCAGATGCACCTGCATGTCCGACTGGTACGCCTGCCCAAACGGCACGTACACATGCGCCGGCCAGCCTTTTCCGGTCACGCCTTCCTGCACATTCCCCACGATGCCCACCACCTCCGCGTCCACCGGCGCCTCGTTGCCGCCTCCCGATCCCAACCGCACGCTTTTGCCCACCGCGTTGCCGCCCGGCCACAATTTTTCCGCCGCTGCCTGATCCAGAATCGCTACCCGATGCGTCCCGACGTTCGCATCCGCCGCCGAAAATGTACGCCCGCGTTGCAACGGAATCTGCAGCGCGTCGAAGTAATCGCTGCTCACCACGTTGTAGCTGAAATCAAATTCCTTCGCCTTATCCGCTGCACCGCCCGCCGCCGAATTCGCCGCCGCATCGCTCGAACGCGACACCTCCTTGCCCAACGACACCATTCCAAAGGGAACCGTCGCCGCCATTCCCACCGATTCCACTCCCGGAATCGCCTGCAGCCGCTGCTCCAGCGCTGGATACACTTCGCGCCCGCGCGCCTCGTTGTAGCCCGCCAGACTCGCGTCCACTTCCGTCAAAATTTCCCCATTCACCCTGAACCCCGGTTCCACCCGCGCCGCTTGCACCGCGCTGCGAATAAAAAGTCCCGCCGCGCTCAGCAGCATCAACGACAGCGCAATTTGCCCCATCACCAGCAAATTCCGCCGCGCAAAAAGACCGCGCAAACGCCCGCTCTGAAAATCCGTCCGGTCGCCGACCTTGATATCCCCAAACAAATCCCGCCGCGACAAATTCCACGCCGGCCCCAGGCCAAACAAAATCGTGCTCAGCATGCAAAATCCGATCGTCGCCGCCAGCACCCGCACGTCCGGTCCCGCCGAGTACACAATGTCCAGCGGCATCAAATGCGCCAGCGAACCGATCAGCGCGCCGGTCCCCCAATACGCCAGCAGCAAACCGCCCGCGCCGCCGGCCATCGCCAAAAGAAATCCCTCCACCATCAGTTGCCGCAGAATATCCGCGCGGCTCCCGCCTAACGCCTGCCGAATCGCAATCTCCCGCCGCCGCGTGGTCCCGCGCGCCAGCATCATGTTCGCCACGTTCAGCGAAGCGATCAGCAGTACCACCGCCGCCACCGCCAACAGCAAAACCGCCGGCACCATAATTTGTGAGTTGTTCTCCGGATCGGTCGAAATCGAAAGGCGCGACAAGGGCCGCACAATTAATGTCTGGTCCTTATCCTCCACCGGATAAGCCTTGGCCAAATCCGCCGCAACCGTCCCCAACGCCGCGTCCGCCGTTCTTTGCGTCATTCCACTTCGCAGCCGCCCGATCAGCAACAGCGCATGATTGTCCCGCGCCGCCAGCGCCTTCCCGCGCCCCTCAAAATCATTCACCGCCGCCTCATACACGCCCAGCGGCAAATAAAGCTCCGGCGAAATCATCGCCGTCGTCCCGCTGAATCCCTTTGCCGTTACTCCCACCACCGTGTACGGCCGTCCATTGATCTGCAGCGCCTTGCCCAACACGCCCGGGTCGCTGCCGTTTTTCTTCCAATACGAATAGCTCACGATGACCACCGGCACCCCGGCGCTAGGCCGCTCTTCTTCCGCAGTGAACACCCGCCCCTGCGAAAGCGGCACGCCAAACGTCGCAAAGTAATTCGACGACACCATGTCCGCAAAAACCCGCTTGGTCGTGTCGCCGCCACTTTCCCCCAGCCCGACCATCGCCAAATTGTGCGCCGTTAAACTGCTGAAAACTCCGCCGTCAGCGCCCGCGTGCGATTCATCGCCCCGCACGCCATCACGGAGCTCAACGTAGTCCGCATAAGAAAACGCCCGGTACTCCGACTTCTGCGTGTCCCGGCTATAAACCCCCATCAGTGACCCAGGCGCGTTCATCACCAGCGGCCTAAACAAAAACGCATTCACCAAGCTAAAAATCGCGGTATTCGCCCCAATCCCCAAGGCCAACACCACCACCGCCGCGCAAGTAAACCCAAAATTCTTCCGGAACATCCGCGCGCCCAACCGCACATCCTTCCCTAAATTCCTCAAAGCAAGCCTCCACCCGCAGAATGCCAGCGCCAACACCACCAAGTACGCGCCACCCGCCTGAAAGGTTCCCAGCAATCTCCGTGCTCTCCTGCTTTTCTCCGTGTCCTCTGTGTTAAGTCTTCGATCTCTCGCGAAACGCAGATCACCCCGCTCACTCTTTCCCAAACGGCCTCGGCGGCAACAAAAACTGCATCCCGAAATATCCCACGAAGTAAGGCTGCCCATTCCGCGCTGCTTCCACGCTTCTTCCCGCCATCAACAGCAAAATAAACGGCGGATGAATCTTGTACCGCGCCCCAATCCCCAATGTGTTCGAATTCAGCGCCGGACGAAACGTCCCACCGAATAAAACTCCGCATCCATCTCCAATTTCTCGGTGAAATCATGCCCGGCCACCACTCCCGCGATGTATCCGTCCGGGCCCAAATGAACGAAGTTGTACCCCGCCTCCCAATTCAAGTTCACCGGCCCCAGTTTCTTCGAAAATTCCACCGGCAGAATCAAACTCGCCCCGCGCGGCGTAATTCCGCGGTCCACCGACGAGTCCGGATTATTCAGCGACACCTGCGGAAACACCGAAACCGCGAATCCTTTCTCCTCGCTGTCGTAGAATCTCCACTTAAATCCCAGCTGATCCTGCCCCAATCCATAACGCGTTCCCGCCGCCGGATCCCACACCCGCAAATACGCATTCTCAAACGTCAGCTGAATCCGGTCCCCCAGTCCAAAATTGATATCCACATCCGGCGTATGCGTGATTGACGACCCACTAAAAAGAAACGGCATGTACCCCAAATTAATTTCCCACTGCTTATTCCCCGGCGTCCCCGGATCATTCGTATAAAACGGCGGCCCACCCTGCCCGCGCGCTACCCCGCAAAAACCCGCACACCAAACCGCAAAAATCCCGGCCACGCGCAAGCTCCGGCGCAAATTCCAATACCCACCCCAAAAAATTTTCATCAGCCCAATGTTACCGCCAAACCCCAATCCCACCCCCGCCGCCCCCCCGATAAATACCGCGAAGCGCCCTCAACCAACCCGCCACCCAGCCCACTGTAGAGTGCGGTGGCTCTGCCACCGCTTTTCCGCAGCCGCCCGCACCACCAGCGCATCCCGCGCGAAGCGCCTCCAAAAACCATGGCCCCAATTTCGCACCAGCCAGCCGTCGACCGCCGAGAACTTTTGGAGTGCGGTGGCTCTGCCACCGCTTTTCCCAAGCCGCCCGCGCCACAAACCCATCCAGCGCGAAGCGCCGCCACGAAACTTGACCTGCCACCAAACCAGCGCCCGTGGGCGCGGCACAGTCTAGCCCAACCCGGAAGGGTTGGGTTCCAATGCCAAAAACACACCGAGCGCCGGAGGCGCAACACGCCGCGCCAAAACCTACCCACACCGATCCGCCTCCACCCAAAATTCACAACACGACCCGTGTGTGTACTTACATGTCATCAACCACCGTGTTATCATGCATCGCTTTCATCTGGAAACACGCCGCCAAAGCGGCCAGGAGGGCGCCACCATGCACGACGCGATCCCGAGCACCCTCCGCGTCCAGTTGATACACCACCCGAAATTTCTAATAACGCAATCCGCGATTAGAAATCGTCCTAACCCATTGAAAACAAGAGGTCGGCATGCTTTCTAATAGGCCGGTAAACGGTAACTTTTTCACCCCATTTCCCCCAGTTGATACAGCTCCTCGACCCCCCTCCCCCTCCGCCTTCGACCTCCCCCACCCCACATTTATCTGGAACTATTCCCACTCCCGGGGAGAATATGTAACGACACGCGCGGCAGGCCGTCCAATTTACATGGCACTTGGGGCTGAAACTATCGATGACGGGCTGCTCGTCCGCCGCATGATCGCGGGCGACGAGGATTCGTTTACGCAGCTCTACCGGCGTAAACATCCGGCTATCTATCGCTTCGCGCTGCACATGTGCGGCAATAGCGCGATCGCCGAAGACGTCACCCAGGAAGTCTTCATGACCCTGATTCGCGACGCCAAACGCTTCGACCCCGCGCTCGGCACCCTCGGCGGCTTTCTCTTTGGCATCGCCCGCAATCACCTCCGCCGCCGGTGGGATCAGGAACGCGGTGCCGTCCCGCTCCCCGGCACCACCGATGAGCTCGACGCCATGGTGCTCGCGCACGTCAGCCGCAACGGCGGCTCAATTCACGGGAATGGCAACGGAAATGGAAATGGCAATGGCCACAGCCATGTCGCCCCTTTTCCCGATCACAGCGACGAACTGGTCTCGCGCGAAAACATCCGCCGGGTCCGCCAGGCCATCGCCACCCTGCCGGAAAATTATCGCGAGGTCGTCGTCCTCTGCGAGATGGACGAAATGAGTTACGAAGATGCTGCCGCCGTGCTGGAATGTCCCATCGGGACCGTCCGCTCGCGCCTGCATCGCGCCAAATCAATGCTGACCGAAAAATTGCGCGAAGCCGACCACGTGCCGGCCCCGCGCAAATCGGCTGTACTCGGTGAAAAAGCTATGGACCGTAGCAAGGTAAGAGTGGCCAGGTGAGCGATATGAACAACGGAACCAACGTGACCAAATCAAGTGACGAACGAGCGCCCATGGATTGCGCCGAATTCCGCGATCTGCTTCACGAGCTCGACCGCCCCGGCAGCCCCGGCGCGGCCAAGTTCGATTCGGCCATGCTCCACGCCGAAGCTTGCGGCGATTGCGGCGTCCTGCTGGTCGAAGAAGAATCACTGGGATTCGCGCTGCAAAGCGTCGGCCGCGAAACCGCCCGCATGCCCCACGCCGCCCGCATTGAAGCGTCGCTGCTAGAAGAATTTCGAAACGTGAATTCTCGCGCCGTTCAGCCCGCAACCGTTTCGCTGATGCCGGCGCGCCGGAAAATCACGTGGCAAATTGTAGCGATGGGCATCGCCGCCGTTCTGCTTGTCGTTTTGGGTTCGGTGATTTACCAGCGCAACCTGCCGCACGGTCCGGGCACGCAAGCCCCCAGAGTCGCGACGAATCCCGTGAAAATAGATTCGCCATCAGCGACGGTTGCAGAAAATTCCGTCCCCGCTGCTGCGTCAGCGACGGTGGAAAACAATGGCAACGCAGCTAAGGCTATCACGCCAGCGAATCACGCGGCGGCGACCGCCGAACCGGTCGAGTACGCGACCGCCTATGTTCCGCTGCCTTACGCCGACGATCCTTCCGCTCTCGAAGGCGGCTCGGTCGTGCGCGTTACCCTCGGCCGGTCCACGCTCGAAGCCTACGGCCTGCCCGTCGATGGCCTCGAAGCCGGCGACCGCGTCACCGCCGACATGATCGTCAGTGAAGACGGCACGCCCCAGGCCATCCGCCTGGTCTCGGTAGCCGACTAATCAAACTCTGTTTCACGCTCAACTGCGGAGGCGAAAAATGCTGGCTGAGTTTTCAATCAGAAAGTCGGAAAGAAAAATGCGCTCGAGGGTTCTGTGCGCCACTTGCGCGCTCATGATCTGCGCCGCGGGCGCCTCCGTAACCCACGCCCAGAGCGCACCGGCAAACGCCGCCCCGCCGCCCGAGCCGAATGTGATGTTCGAACGAATGGCCCACGGCCCCATGCCGCCCGATGCCATCGAGTTCGTTGGCTTTCAGGCCGGCCTCGACGACAAAGTCGTCACCGGCGCTCCGTTCAGCGCGACGGTCACTACCGAATCGAAGCAGACGTTGGCCGACGGCAACGTGATCCAGCGCAGTTCCACCGGCTCGCTTGCGCGCGATGCTCAGGGACGCACCCGCCGCGACATGACTCTGCCCGCCTTCGGCCCCTGGGCCGAATCCGGCAAGCCCGCTCCGCACATTGTTTCGGTAAACGATCCGGTCGCTGGCTCGCGATCGATCCTCGACGTCGACGCCAAAACCGCACGCGTGATGCAGGTCCCCGGCCATCGCAATGGTCCGGGAAAGGAGCGGGAGCAAGCCCGGGAAGCGGCGCAGAACGACGTCGTCACTACCTCGCTCGGCACCCAGAGCATCGGCGGAGTTTCGGCCGAGGGAACCCGCTACACCCGCACCATCCCGGCCGGACAGATTGGAAATTCCAAGCCCATCGTCATCGTCACCGAGCGCTGGTATTCGCCGGATTTGCAAATGGTGGTCATGACCAAGCACTCCGATCCGCGCATGGGCGATACCACTTTCACCATGTCCAATATTCAGCGCCAGGAACCAGCCGCGTCTCTGTTTCAGGTTCCGTCGGACTACACCCTGCAACAGCGTGGCCCCCACGAAGGCCGCGGCAACGGCCCCGCGCCTCCGCCCAACGAGCAGTAATGCACGCAAGAGTTTTCGCGGCGCATTTTTAAATTTGTAGAGCGGTGAGGAAAAGGGAAAAGAAACTATTAATTGGAAATTTTCGCTAGGGTTTTTGAATCGCGCGGTCGAGCAATTCGACCACGTGCAAAACTTCCTGCCCGGTTTTTCGCATCGCGACTCCCGCGCGCAACTGCAAAATGCATCCCGGATTTGCCGTCGCGATAATTTCCGCGCGCGTCTGCTTCACTGAATCCATCTTCAGATCGAGCAATTCCATCGACGTCTTGGTTTCGGTCACGTTGTAAACGCCAGCTGATCCGCAGCATTGCTCGGACATCGGCATCTCCACCAACGTAACTCCCGGAATCGCCCGCAGCAGTTGCCGCGGCGCTTCGCGCACCTTCTGCCCATGCGCCAGATGGCACGAATCCTGATACGTCACTCGCGCGTTCACCGGCTTCATCGCCGCAATCAGCCCCAATTCCGCCAGGAACTCGTTCACGTCCCGCACCTTCGACGAGAACGCCTTCGCCCGCGCTTCCGCGCTCGCGTCGTCGGGGAACAGCAGCGGATACTCCTTCAGCATCGACCCACAACCCGAAGCGTTGTTGACGATGGCGTCGAACTCGTTTCCTCGCACCGCCTCAGCGAATGCCGCGAAGTTGCGCTCCGCCAGTTCGCGCGCCGTATCGCGCACGCCCGCGTGCGCCGCCAAAGCGCCGCAACATCCCTGCGCTTCCGGCACCACCACTTCGCAGCCATTGGCCTGCAGCACCCGAATCGTCGCCCGGTTCAGCTCGCTGAAGGTCACCTGCGCCACGCATCCGCCGAAGAACGCCACTCGCGCGCGCCGCGTTCCCGTCGCCGGGAACGTCTTGCCCAGCTCGCCGAAGAAGTACTCGCTGTCGATGCGCGGCAAGAGCTGCTCCTGCGTCTGCAGCCCCAGCAGCCGCAGAATCCCTGACCCGCGTGCCACCGCCGCCAAGCCCGAACGCTGGTACAACTTCAGCGCGCTCGCCGCCATCGCAATCCTCTTCGGGTAGGGCAGCAGCTTGCGATACACCACGTCGCGCGCCACGCGCGTCAGCAGCGGCCGCTTGTACTTCTGCTCGATCTGCGCCCGCGCCAGTTCCAGCAGCTTGCCGTACTCCACGCCCGAAGGGCACACCGACTCGCAGTTGCGGCAGTTCAGGCACCGGTCGATGTGCGTGACGAAGGAGTCGCCGATCTCGAGCCGCCCCTGATCCACCAGCGCCATCTGGCGAATGCGCCCGCGCGGCGAGTCCGCCTCCTGCCCCCACAGCCGATACGTCGGGCAGTTGTTGGCGCACAGCCCGCAGTGCACGCACCGCGAGTAGTCGGCGTATTCGGGGTTGTCGACGCCGGAGAATCCGCTCAGCGTCAGCTGGAACTCTCGCTGCGCCTCTTCGTGGGATTGCGGCCCGGCCGGCTTCGCAGGTGTCACGGTTGTGGGATCCGATGGCATTCCGTCTCGTCGCGTAGCGCGTACGCTGGCTGGCTCCATTCTAACTGCACTTTCGCGTAGCGCGCGCCTCACCGAAACAGAGAGATGTCGACGGCGTTGCCCATCGCCTGATAGCCGGCATCACCGGGATGAAGATGGTCGCCGGAATCGTACTTCGGATCAAAGGCCTTTGGTTTCGATGCGTCGCGCGTGAGCTGGTCGAAATCGATGACGCCGTCCGGCGCGCCCGAAGTTCGGATCCAGTTGTTCAGCGCGACACGCGCGGCCTCACCTTTTTCGGTGTATTCGTCGTCTCCTTGGTACGGAGTCAGGGTGCCGACGAACACGGTAAGCCCGTGAGCGTGGGCCCGGGTTATAAGCTGCGAAATGCCGACGATCAACTCTTCGGCGGAAGCAAGTTGCGTAGGGTCATCCCACTTTACGTCGTTGATCCCTTCCAAGATGATCAGGTATTTGGCTCCGCCCTGCGCCAGTACATCCCGATCGAAGCGGGCGATGGCGCTGGTTCCCATTCCGTTCCGCAACACACGGTTCCCGCTGATCCCTTCATTCAAAACTGAAATCTGGCTGGTCTTGGGATTTTTCTGCAAACGATCCGCAAAGTAATCCGGCCAGCGATGATTGGCGTCTTTGGTGGAACCGTATCCGTCGGTGATCGAATCGCCAAAGGTTACGATCGCGAAGGCGTTCTTGTCCGCGATTACGTCGATGCCCTTGACGAAATTCCAGGCTTCCGTTGTGCGGGCGGCTTTTCCCGCAGCCGCTCCGGTGGAGTCGCCTTTGGTGACGTAGTTGGTGGACATGCCGAGTTCGTGGCACGTTCTGGCCGCGATCTCCTGGTCCACGACGTACACCGCGACCGACAGCGTCGAGAGCGGAGCGACTTCCATCGGAACTTCGTCGCTGACCATCAGGCCGTTGGCGGGAATCGTTATCGAGGTCTGCCCGCCAAAGGTTAAGACGTGGTCGGTGCCGGGCTTGATGCCGCCGTCTCCGGCATCGGTGGCGACGTGCGCCGAACCCACGGTCAGACTGCTGTTGCCGAATTCATTGGTCAGCTGCACTCGCAAAGCTTTGCCGCCGATGGTTACGCGCATCACATTTCGATAGGTGGAATCGCCGGCCGATGGCTCGCCGGATTTCACCGGGCAGGCCATGGGCGCTGCGGTCCAGGTGCCGACCCAGTTCGCAGCCGGCTTATCCGCGGCGAAAGCCGGCGCGGAAATCGCACACAATAAGAGCACAGCAATAAATCCAACTTTCATCCTGAGCACCTCGCGGAGTTGATAGACGTGAATTGCCGCCGAACGGTTCACCTAAGCCGTTACAAAAATCGCGGCGAGCAGAAACGCCTCATATCAGAGACCTCTCAAGAAACGGCCGGGACTGAGCAAGTTCTGCGGGTCGAATACGTTTTTGAGCTTTCGCATTTGTGGGACGCTGCGCGAATCAAGACCCCAAATGTGCAGGTCAGGCTTCCAGGGCGCGGGGCACCACGGGATGGTGGAGTTGGCTTCGAGTTTCGCTGCCGCTTGGTGAATAGCGTTGGTGGCTTTTTGCACGCTCGCGAATGTGTCCGGGTTTTGGTCCGGCGG
>CAWIEL010000044.1:0-50168 GCA_963835025.1 uncultured Acidobacteriota bacterium | reverse complement strand
GAAGGATCTGGTGGAAGACTTGCTGGAAGGACTTGCGCAACTGGAACGGGGACGAAATTCGGTAAAGGCGGTAGCGGCAAGTGCCCAGTAAAATTGAAGAACGGGCAGAGGTATCCAGCCCAGGAAAGTACGTGCATTCACAGGCGAAGGTAGAGGTAGGCATTCTGGGCGCGACGGGGACCGTCGGGCAGCAATTTATTGCGCTGCTCGAGGGGCATCCGTGGTTTAAGACCACGTGGCTGGCGGCCAGCGAGCGTTCCGCGGGCAAGAAGTATGGAGATTTGCCGTGGCGATTGGCATCAGCGACTCCGAAGGAAGCTGCGAAGCTGTCGGTGGAGGAATTGAAACCGGGAATGGGGCCGAAGCTGGTCTTTTCGGCGTTGGATTCATCGATCGCGGGACAGGCCGAAACGGATTTTGCGGCGGCCGGGCACATGGTGCTGAGCAATTCGCGAAATCACCGGATGGATCCGCTGGTGCCGCTGCTGATCCCGGAAATTAATCCGGGACATTTGGGATTGCTGGGCGCGCAGCGCAAAAAAGAAAACCGGCGCGGGGCGATCGTAACCAATCCAAATTGCTCGACGATGTTTTTGGCGATTGCGCTGGCGGCGCTGCGGAAATTCGGGCCGAAGCGAGTCATGGTGACGACTTTGCAGGCGCTGTCGGGGGCCGGATATCCCGGCGTGGCATCGCTGGACGCGACGGCGAATGTGATTCCCTTCGTCGACGGCGAAGAAGAAAAGATGGAATCGGAGACGCGGAAAATTCTGGGCGATCTGAATGGCAATGGAGTGACGCCGCACGCGATGACGGTCAGCGCGACCTGCACGCGGGTGCCGGTGGTAAACGGACATACCGAAGCGGTATCGGTGGAATTTGAGAAGACTGTTTCGCGGGACGAGATTTTGGAGGCGTTCAAGAATTTCAAGGGCGAGCCGCAGGAGCTAGGGCTGCCCAGCGCGCCACCTGAGCCGATCATTTATCTGGAAGGAGTCAACCGGCCGCAGCCGCGGTTGGATGTGGAGCGCGACGGCGGGATGGTGGTGCATGTGGGACGGCTCCGGCCGTGTGCGGTGCTGGGACATAAGTTTGTGATCCTGGGGCACAACACGATTCGCGGAGCGGCGGGCGCGGCGATTCTGAATGCGGAATTGATGATGGCGAAGAACCTGCTTGGATAAGAGTTTTTGGCGCAGGCTCGGGAACGAATCAGGAGGTATGTGGCGCCACTTCCCGGGCGAGGTTCGACAAGATTTGATTGAAACGTTGCAGCTGAACTTCTAGAACGGCGAAAGCCTGTGCGGCGCCTTCGGTAGATCCTAATTTCCCCAACATTTCCAGCTGGTGCGCGGAAGAGTGCGCGTCACTGGCGGAAAAATTTCCGACCGAGCCTTTGAGCGCGTGCGCGGAGCGTTGCAGGGCCGGCGCATCGTTGCTCTCGATCGCGGCGCGAATGTCGGCGAGCAGGCGGGGACATTCGCCCAGAAAAATTTCGGCGAGTTCGCGGACGAGTTCGGCGTCGCCATCGAAGTGCGCGAGGATTTCGGATTCGGCGGTTTTGGCCACGGAATGCTCCTCAGATGCGGTGAAATTGGGAACTTCGGCAGACGCCGGCGGCGGCGCCGTAAGGCTGAGACGAGCGATGACCGACAGAATTACTTTTTCGAGATCGGGCGGATGAATGGGTTTGGAGATGTAGTCGTCCATGCCGCCGGCGAGATAGCGTTCGCGATCGCCTTTCATGGCGTGCGCGGTCATGGCCACGATAGGGATGTGAAGGGGCGCGAGATTTTCGGGATTGGGTTCGGCGTTGAGGGCGATTTCGCGGGCGCGAATGTAGGCGGTGGCCTGCAGGCCGTCCATGATAGGCATTTGAATGTCCATGAGGATCACGTCAAAGTGGCGCGGGGGATTGGCACTCCAGATGGCGGCGCCTTCTTTGCCGTTGGTGGCTAGGGTGACGACGTGACCAGATTTTTCGAGAAGTTTTTGGGCCAGGACGCGATTGACGAGATTGTCCTCGGTAACCAGAATTTTCAATTTTCTGGCGGGCGCGGCCTGGGCTAGTTGTTGAGGATCGGTCATCGGGCAAGAGTCCTGATGGCGATCGCGAGAGAGGGGCGCGAAGGCAGATTGGGCCGCTGAAATACGTTGTGAAAAGGCGTGCGCGGAAAAGCGCGGCGCGGGAACAACGGGAAGGGGGCTAACAAATTGATGCTAGATGGAAAGCCTGGGTGGGTCAACAGTACGGTGCTGTGTTGAGTACTGTAGCGAAACGAAACTGCGGCCGTAGAGGCAGCTATGCGAAGCCGGAGCGCGACGAACTGAGAGGCAGCAGCAACTGGCCCACCTGAAGGTGGCCGCTACGTACGGCCACGGCGTATAATCGCGCGACGCATGACCCTTCCTTTAGGCACAAAACTTGGTCCTTTCGAGATTCTCACGCCCTTGGGCGCCGGTGGGATGGGCGAGGTGTATCGCGCTTGGGATACGCGGCTCGAGCGGACCGTGGCGATAAAAGTTTTGCCTGAACGGCTCAGCCAAAATGCACAGCAGCGCCAGCGGCTGGAAAATGAGGCGCGCGCGATTTCTAAGCTTTCTCATCCCAACATCTGCACCTTGCATGACATCAGCCACCACGAAGGCCGGGATTTTCTGGTTCTGGAATTGGTTCAGGGTCAGACGCTGCGGCAGTTGCTCGATGCCGGGCCATTGCCAACACGCAGAGTCATTCCCATCGCGGTGCAAATTGCCGAGGCGCTGGCTCTGGCGCACGACCTGGGGATCGTTCATCGCGATTTGAAACCAGAAAACCTGATGGTCTCCGGCGACACGGTGAAGATTTTGGATTTCGGGCTAGCGAAGCTGGCGATGGATTCGGACGAGACACTGAACGGCGAGGGCACCGGGAGTTTTCGCACGGAGGCGGGGACGATTCTGGGGACGCTCGGGTATATGTCTCCGGAACAGGCCAGCGGCGGCGGCGCGGTCGATTTTCGCTCGGACCAGTTTTCGTTTGGGTTGGTGATGTACGAGATGCTGACCGGCAAGCGTCCGTTTCGGCGCGCGTCGGTGGCGGAGACTTTGGCGGCGACGATTCACGAGTCGGCCGAGCCGATCAGTTCGCTGAATCCGGAAGTGCCGCCGCCATTTTGCTGGGTGGTGGAACGGTGCCTGGCCAAGGAGCCGGACAAGAGATATTTCTCGACGCTGGATCTGGCGCGGGATCTGGGCGCGATACGCGACCGGCTGTCGGACCTGACGCCGAACCGCGCGGAGACGCGACCGAGCAATTTGCCGGCGCCGACTTCGGCGTTTGTGGGGCGAGATAAAGAACTCGCGGCAGCAAAAGAACTTTTGTTGCGCGACGATGTGCGTCTGGTGACGGCCACGGGCCCGGGCGGCATCGGCAAATCACGGCTGGCGCTGGAACTGGCGCGCGACGTGAGCGATGCGTTTCCCGGCGGAGTTTATTTCGTGCCGCTGGCGGCGGTGAAGGATCCGGGGCTGCTGGCTTTCACCATCGTGCGGACGCTGGGGATCCGCGAGACGGCCAATCAAAGCGCGGCGGATACCTTGCGGGAATACTTGCAGAATACATTGCGCGCGCCGGCGCTGCTGCTGGTGGATAACTTCGAGCACATGGTGGAAGCGGCGACGACGCTGGCGGGATTACTGGCCGTGACGCCGCACCTAAAGCTGCTGGTGACCAGCCGGGCGGCGTTGCGAGTTCACGACGAGCGCGAATTTCCGGTGCCGCCGCTGGCATTGCCGGACAGCCGGTCGAAATTGTCGATCGAGAAATTGGGGGAATATTCGGCGATATCGCTCTTCGTGCAACGCGCGGCGGCGGCGAAGCCGAATTTTGCGTTGACCGAGGAAAATGCCCCGGTCATCGCGGAGATTTGCACTCGGCTCGATGGCTTGCCGCTGGCGATCGAACTGGCCGCGGCGCGGATCAAGCTGCTTTCTCCGGCAGCGATGCGTTCGCGCCTGGCCAGCAGCCTGCAGCTTTTGACCGGAGGCGCGCGGGACCTGCCGGCGCGGCAGCAAACTTTGCGGCAGGCGATCGATTGGAGTTACGACCTGCTGAGCGAGCCGGAGCAGCGGCTGTTTCGCAGGCTTTCCGTTTTTCTGGGCGGGTGCAGCTTGGAGGCGGTGGAATCGGTCTGCGACACGAAACAGGATTTGGGAGTGGACGTGCTGGACGGCATGGCATCGCTGGTGGATAAAAGTCTGGTGCGGCAGACCGAGCAGGCAGACGGCGAAACGCGTTTCATGATGCTGGAAACAATTCGCGAATACGCGCGCGGCAAGATGAGCGAAAGCGGAGAAGAAGCGGCGACGCGGCGTTCGCATGCGGCGTATTGCCTGGTGCTGGCGGAGGAAGCTGCGGCGGAAAACGCCGAAGAAAATCAACCGGGATGGATGGAACGGCTGGAAATCGAATCGGAAAATATTCGGGCCGCGCTGGATTTTTTGATCGAAACCGGAAACGCGGAGTGGGGATTGCGGCTGGGAGTTGCGCTGTTCCGATTCTGGGAGCGGCGCGAACTGCTGACCGAGGCACGCGAGTGGTTTGGAAAACTGCTGAACATTCCGGCTGGGGCGGCGCCATTAACCTTGCGCGTCCGCGCTCTTTTTTGCGCCGGGGTGCTGGCTTCGGAGCAACGCGACTATCCTGCGGCCGTCGAACTGCTGAGCAAAAGTTTGGAGATCGCTCGGGAGTTGGGAGATGCACGCAGCGTGGCGGTGTCGTTAAACGCGCTGGCGGTGGTGGCGGGCGAACGCGGCGATTTGTCGGGTGCTCGTACGCTGTTCGAAGAAAGTTTGGAACAGTGGAGAGGATTGGCGGACGCGCACGCGGTGGCGCGCGGGCTGAGCAATCTGGCGGGCATCGCCAACTTGCAGCATGACGGGCCTCGCGCGCGAGCGTTGTATGAGGAATCGCTGGCTACGTTTCGCGCGCTGAATGACCGCAGCGGCGTGGCTTGGGCGTTGAATCATCAGGGCGACGTGGCGCGGGATCAAGGCGATTCGGCGGCGGCGAGCGCTTTGTATCAGCAAAGCTTGGCGGATTTTCGCGAGCTCGGCGACGGCCAGGGCGCGGGCGGGTGCCTAGCCGATCTGGGAAATTTGGCGCGGGAGCAGCAGGATTACGGCGCGGCGAATGCGCTGTATCGAGAAAGTTTGGGAATTTTCCGGGAACTGGATCATAAACGCGGGATCGCACGGTTGCTCGAATCGTTCGCGTGTTCGGCGGCGGCGCAGTCCGAGGCCGAACGGGCCTTGCGGCTGGCGGGCGCGGCGGCGGCGCTGCGGCAAAGTATAGGCGCGCCGCTGACCGCGGACGAACAGTCGAAACTGGAACGCGGTTTGGAGCCGGCACGGAAAGGATTGCCCACTACGGCGGGAAGAACGGCGTGGCTGGAAGGTTGGGTGACGCCGGTGGAACGCGCGATTGAGGATGTGCTGGGGAAATCCTCTTCGGGTTCGCGCTGATCATTTGCGCGCGGCGGGTCGCTGATTTTTATTCGGCAGTGGTGGGATCGATCAGGCGACGCACGGCGGAAACGCGATTCGCCGGGAAGCCGCCTTTCTTGGCGTGCTCGCGGATCATGGCTTCATCGGGAGCGAGATAGACGCAGTACAACTTGTCGCCGGTGACGTAGCTTTGCAGCCATTGAATTTCCGGGCCCAGTTCCTTCAGGGCGGCGACGGAGCGGCGGGAAGCTTCTCGAATTTCGGCGTCGGTCATGTTGCCGATGCCGGGGATTTCTCGTTCGATGACAAACTTGGGCATATGATAGCCTCCGATTCGCGCGTTTTACGGATGCTAACACGCCTTGATGCGGGTTTGCTTGTCGTCCATGGGATCGCTTTCGTTGAGTTTCGGAGCTGGAGGTCGAGATGGATTTGAAGTCGGTGCAGAAACCGCTGAAGGAACAGTACCGCGCGGATCCGGGCGCGTCGAAAATTACGCTGAAGGCCCGCGGCGGGCAGACCGAAACGCCGATTGCGTGTTCGGTGGCCATTGGACGCGCGATTTATAACGCGCAGGCGCACGCCGGAGTGGGAGGCGCGGGGACCGGCGCGTGTTCGGGAGACATGCTGCTGGGCGCGATGTCGGCCTGCGCTCAGATCACCTGCCAGATGGTGGCGACGTCGATGGGAATTCCGGTGGAAAAAATTGAGGTGACGGCGGAAGGAGATTTGGATCTGCGCGGGACGTTGGGAATTTCGAAGGATGTGCCGGTGGGGTTCGAGAGTTTGCGGGTGCGTTTTGATATTACCGCGCCGCAGGCTACGGCGGAGCAGTTGGCGGCTTTGCGGGAGAAGACGGAGCAGTATTGCGTGGTGATGCAGACGCTGGTGCAGCCGCCGAAGCTTGAAACCACCTGGGCCGGCGGGCGTTAGAGGGCTGGATGGCGTGCGCTTGGGAAGCGTGCCGAAGTTGACGAAGGCTCGCGCGAAAATGCCGCGCGAGCGGTGAACGCTTCGCGCGGTCATTTTGTCGGAGCTGAAGCTCCGACCCCCTAAAAGGCGCCGGTTTTGTTGGCGTTAGTCGGCGGCGGAGGGTTCGAGTTTGCGGCGGCGGGAGGAAACATCGCTGCCTTTTTGTTTCACCATTTTGTTGTAGACCCCCAGAATCAGAAACGCGGGCGCCCAATGCCCAACAAAGTTCGACCAGTCGTCCTTCCCCGAAATTTTCAGAATCGCCGAAGCCGCCATGGAGCCGATCGCTGCGGATAGATAAACTCCCGACGGTATTTTTGAAGTTTTCGCTTCGATGGCCCCGGTGTACTCCCCTTCTGTTTCGCCTGTGGTATGCGTGCGCATAAGTTCTCCTGAGTAAGAAAAAATAGTGCTGAAGACAGTTGGACAGTTCGCGACGAGGGTTTCAATACAGCGGAATGCTGAGGCGGGCGGACGAAGGTTTCAGTGGGAACGAAAGGAATGAAATGGAGTAGCAAAGAATGGCGGAGAGGGTGGGATTCGAACCCACGGTAGGATTTCTCCTACACACGCTTTCCAAGCGTGCTCCTTAAACCGCTCGGACACCTCTCCGTTGTTTTGCAGGTGGATGGAGCTTCAGAAGCCTAACAAATTGAGGATGCGTGGGCAAATGGGGTGCGCGCGGAGGCGCGCCTGGCGCGGAAATTTTTGTGTGCGGCGGCGAGGTGGGCTTCGGGAATTTGGTGGGTGGGTGCTACAATTTTGGTCCCTGTTCCGGGGTGGTGCAATTGGTAGCACATGGGCCTTTGGAGCCTAGAATCTTGGTTCGAGTCCAAGCCCCGGAGCCATTTTTTCCTGCGTGTTTTTTTGATTCCCTAGGACAACGTGCTTTGGCGGAGCTGCACGCGCGGCGGAGGAAGGCGTTGCTTCGTTCTGCGGCTGGGCAAGAAGGAGATCCTTCGTCGCGGAAGGCGCTCCTCTGGATGACGGCCAACGGCGGTTTGGGCGCTAGGACTGGACGGCTAGGAGAAGCGGGGCGTTTTGAGTGGCGCGGCAGGATCAAAGATTAAACACGGAGGACACGGAGAAAGGCAGGAGCGCACGGAGACGCTTTGGCGCAGGAGCGAGCATCGGCGGCGGGGCGGCTAAACCCGCACCCTTGGCGTGAGGCCACGGCGCAAAGAGTACGGCACGCTGCTTCGGTGGCGGGCTGGGCAAGAAGGAGATCCTTCGTCGCGGAAAGCGCTCCTCTGGATGACGGCCAAGGGCGGTTTGGGTGATAGGACTGGGCGGCTAGGAGAAGCGGATCGTTCGATGGATCTGCCAGGTCCAAGACTTACCACAAAGAACGTGGCTTGATTTGCTTGCTTGCGGCGGGTGGGGGAATTAGTCTTACGGGCGCAACGGCGAGACAACTGACTGCGAGATGTTCCGGTTCACGTGGGTGACGATTGATGCTGCTGATGAAGATGCTGGGGATGATCGGGCCGGGGGAATTGACGCCGGACTTTTTAATTTTGGGCGTGATCTGGTACATCGTGTTTTTGTTTTCGACGACGTGCCATGAAGGCGCGCACGCTTTGATTGCGAAGCTGGGCGGGGATTCGACGGCGTTTCACGGCGGGCAGGTAACTTTGAATCCCCTGCCCCATATACGGCGGGAGCCGGTGGGGTTGCTGATCGTGCCGATTGTTTCGTATTTCGTGGCCAACTGGATGATCGGCTGGGCCAGCGCGCCTTACGATCCGGCCTGGCAGCAGAGGTATCCGCGGCGGGCGGCGTGGATGGCCTTGGGCGGGCCGGCGGCGAATTTCACGCTGGTGCTGCTTTCGGCGATCGCGATTCGCGCCGGGATTTTTTTTCACGTGTTCGAAATGCCGGAGCGGGTGAGCTTCACGCAAATGGTGGCGCCGGCGGGTCCCGGCCTCGCGGGATTCGCGGCGACATTCTTGAGCATATTTTTTGTGCTGAATTTGCTGCTGGGTACTTTTAATTTATTGCCGGTGCCGCCGCTGGACGGAAATACCGGGATCACGCTGTTGATGAGCGGCGAAATGGCGGCGCGATTTCTGAACTGGTCGCGGACGTCGGGATTCGGAATCATGGGGCTGTTTTTGGCGTGGTACGTCTACGGCAAGATCTTTCCATATATTTTCGGGTTCGGGCTGATGGTGCTGTATCCGGGTTCGCACTGGCTGTAGCGGCGATCGGGCGCGCGTTTCTGGAATGTTTCAGGGGCGCACAGAATTTCGCCGGCGGCACAGTTTTGAGTTTTGGCGAAGCGGTTCCCTCCTGCTAAGTCTTCCCTGCTGAACAATTTTCGGACGCTTGATTTGGCCCGGCTGCTGCAATGGTGGACGTGTACGGCCGGTGGTGCGAAGTGATGATCGTCGGGCCAGGCCAGGGAGAGATGGATATGCATTCGATGGTGATGAACGAGAGCGATGCGGGCGGATACCGGGTGGAAGTCTCCGGGTGGGACGCGAATGAGAGTTTCTTTGTGGAGAAGTCGACGCTGGTATGGTCCGAGCGGCTGGGGAAACGGCTGGCGTTGAAGGCGCTGGTGCGCATCGGCGCGGTGCTGTTCGTGCGGCTAATTAAACCGCTGGGCGGCGGGAGCGGATTTCCGGTGGCGTACCGCGTGGTGGAATTTGGCGCGGGAAAATCGGGAGAGCTGGGGATGGTGACGCTGGAACAGCTGCAACCGCGGCTGGCTTTGATGGAGACGATGCCGCATTTCACCGGGCTGGAACCGCGGCTGTTGGCGTAGGCGATTCGTTTCGTTTTGGTTCCACGCGAGAAAACCGGTGCCGGATTGAAACGTGAACAACGGCTCACGAGTGCTTCGATCCGGGTGCGGGAGGCGAGCGTGTTTCATTTTGCGCGATTGTTCCGGGGTTAAACCGCGCTGATGCTGCGATTTGTAAGGTGGGTGGGCGGGGCGAGGGCGAAGTGGTGCGTAGGGCGACAGGCGAGGGGCGAGGTGGCCCCTTCCTTGCCTGTAGGTGGTTACTATGCCAGCCGTTCAAGAACGACCCAAAATTGATGAGTTGCGCAGCAGCGTGCCGATCTGCGTTTTGGATGACGAAGCAGATCACGTCGAATTAACAATCACACATTTAACCCGCGCGGGATTTCCCGCGTTCGGTACCACCAACGCGGCCGAAGCGCTGAAGAAAGTGCGGGCGGGCGAATGCCGGGTGGTGATTGCCGATTTTAAAATGCCGGGGATGGATGGCCTGACGTTTCTGGAAAAGGCCATGCAGATCGACCCGGGGATGTACGTGATTCTGGTGACCGGATTTTATTCGGTGGATTCGGCGATTGAGGCGATCAAGCACGGCGCTTCGGATTACCTGTGCAAGCCGCTGGATATGCCGCGGCTGGTGAAGGCGCTGGACGATATCGCGGAGTCGTTCACCAAGCGGCTGCGGGTGAAAGACCTGGAAGAAAAGCTTCTGGATACGCTGCAGTTTCACGGAATCGTGGGACGCAGCGCGGCCATGCTGGAAGTTTTCGACCTGGCCAAGAAGATTGCGCGGCATTACACCAACGCGTTGATCACCGGGCCGACCGGTTCGGGCAAGGAATTAATTGCGCACGCGCTGCACCAGATGAGTCCGGTGGGACAGGAACGCTTTGCGGTGTGCAACTGTTCGGCGCTGGTGGATACGCTGCTGGAGAGCCAGCTGTTCGGGCACATGCGCGGAGCGTTTACCGGGGCCAGCGAAACGCGGGCGGGGCTTTTCGAATATGCCGACCACGGGACGGTATTCCTGGACGAGATTGGCGAAACCAGTTTGCAGATGCAGGCGAAATTGCTGCGGGTGATTCAGAACCGGGAAATTCAGCGAGTGGGATCGCCGGAAGTGAAGAAAATTGACGTGCGATTGATTGCGGCGACCAATCGCGATTTGCGGGCCGAGGTGCTGGCCGGACGTTTTCGCGAAGATCTTTTTTACCGGCTGAGCAGCATCGAGCTGCGGGTGCCGGGATTGAACGAGCGGCAGGAAGACATTCCCGTGCTGGTGCAGCATTTTCTTAAGAAATACAGCACGGCGTACGCCAAGCCGCTGCAGGGGCTGACCCGGCGGGCGCACATCGCTTTGCTGCAGCACGATTGGCCGGGGAATGTCCGGGAGCTGGAAAATTTGATTGCCGGGGCGGCGATTACGGCCACGGCAGAAATGATCGATGTGAACGATTTTCCGGAACATTTGCAGAAACCGAAGCGGCGCCAGACCGGGCCGGGAGCGCCGTGGTCACCTTTGCCGCTGGACGAAGTGCGCAGCGATCACATCCAGCGGGTGCTGGAAATGTGCAACGGCAACCGGGTGCGTACCGCGCAGGTGCTGGGAATCGGACGGACCAGCTTGTACCGGTTTTTGAAGCGGGCGCCGAGGGCGGCTTCGGCCAAGGGTGCGGCCTGAGAATTTTCTCGGGTGATGGTAGGAGGGAAAGATGGCAACGCATTTTGGGGATTGGAGTCGCGGGGCGGCGGCGGGCGCGGAGAATTTGCGGGAAATTCCCGGGACGGTGCGCTTTTCGATCGAGGTGTGCGGGCTTGACGGGAGCGGGCGATTTTTCACCGAGCGCAGCGAGGCGCTGGCGACCAGCGAGGTGGAATGCAAATTCCGGCTGAAGACGGAGGTGGCGGCGGAAGCGATTCTGGCGCTGCGGATCGTTTTCGGAGGGCGGGGCGGCGGAAATGCTCCTGCGCCGATTTTATTTAGAGCAGTAAAGCGCGAGTGCGGGTCGATGGGCTGGACGATTGAGGCCCGCAAGCTGCAGCATGAAGAGCCGCAGTTTGAGAATTGGTCGGCGGTCCGCTGAGAGAAAGATTTAACACCGAGGACACCGAGAACGGCAAAGATGAGCGCACGGAGAAGTAGTTGCTGCGGGTTGGCGCGGAGATTTGCGGATGCGCCGCAGCGATGGTTGGGCTTCGCTGCGGCAGATCCGAGTTGACGAGAAGTTCTTGCGGCTTATGAAGATTTAGTGGCCGCCGGAACTGGTGGTGTAGGCCGCGTTGTGAAATAGCGCGGCGGGTAGCGTGACGGTGGAATCGGTGCGCACGACCATGCCGGTCTGGGCCGGGAGTTCGACGTCTTTGCCTTTCTTGGCCACGATGTAGACGGATGTACCGACCAGGCCGATCACCGTGCCGCGGGCCACGTTGCTGAAAATCAAACCGGCCAGGGCGCCGGCTCCGGTGCCGAGACCGCCGGTGATGAGGTCATTCTTCAGGTCGCGCTTTTCTTCTACGACGACGCCTTCCGTGGTTTTTAGGTCCTTGCGTTTTTTCCCCGAATCCATGTCACCGGTATAAAAAGACAGAATGCTCATTTGAATCGGGAAGATGCGGCTTTCGACTTCCATGGAATTGAAGACCAGATTGATCGAGGCGCCGCCGCGGATCATGCCGAACCATTTGGGGCGGGTGACCTCGGTCACCGTGCCGTGAATTTTCGCGCCGGCGGGAATGAGCAACTGGTTGCCGGTGAATACCGGTTCGGCGACGATGGCGGTGAAAGGATCGCCGTCGTGCGCGACGCTGGTGGTGAGCCCGTTGACCAGGGTGAGATGAACCTGAGTGCCGGGTTGAATGATGGATTGCGCGTGAACTGCGGGAGCGAGCCACAACAGCACGACCAATATTGCGCCAAGTGCTACGAAACGTTGTTTCATGGAATCCTCCGTAGAACCTTTGCGGGAATGAAAATTTTCCCGCAAAGGGCGGGCCGAGGCGAAGCTCGGGCCTTACCCGTTTCGTGGGTCGCCGCTGGCGCGCGGTAGGTGCGGAGGTAGCACCGGTGGGTAAGATACTCCGGCGGTGAGTGGGGTTGGATGGAAATCGGGCGGCGGTGTTATCAGTTTGCAAACGGGTAATGCTGTAGTTTTCCGTGAAACCGCGCAAGTTGCGTGCGCTTTTTTGTGCGAGGTCAGCGCGGGCGGGTTTTGAGGCCGGCCTGCTTCCAGAGTTTTTCCCAGCGCCAGATGCCGTAGGCGGCGCGATCGGGTAGCGGGAAGCCGAGTTGGCGGGCGAGGAGGATAATCTGGCCACGATGATGGGCTTCGTGGGCCAGCATGTAGGCGAACATCGTAGCGCCGGCGGGCCAGTCGGGCGCCCAACTGCCGCGGGAGAAGATGGTGACGCGCGGGGCGGATTGCTTCGAGCCGCGCCTGAACTTCTGCTCGCTTGGCGACAGCGCCTGGCGAAGCATCTCGAGACACCTTGCGGAGCTTTGGCGGTGACTGGCGCGGGTCTGGGCGATGGTGGCGCGGGCGGGATCGAGCGGGCGCGGACATTGGAGGTGCGGGGCGGAGCGGCGGAGCCAGGAGAGGCGATTGTTGTGAATGTGGCAGAAAATTTCGGCGAGGGTGCGGGCCGGGGCCGCGGCGGAACTTTTGCCGGGCGGAATCGCGCGCCAGGCGCGCGGGTCGAGATGGGCCAGGAGCAGCTGGTTCATGGCGCCGTTGGCGGCGTAGGTTTCGAGCAGGACTTGGCGCAGGTCGGAATCGGGCGAGGTTTTTTTGCGAGGCATGGGTGCGAGAGAAATTTAGCAAATTTCCTGGCGGGATGCCGCGACTACGTGAAGACTCTTCCGCGAACAGGGCGGGAGCATATTTTTTGCATCGAATGGCAGGGCCGCGGAATGACGGCGGGTTTTTGGCGGGTGAGGGGTGCGGTAGCGCTTCGCGCTGGAGGCTTTTTTAGTGTGGGCGTCTGCGGAAAAGCGGCGGCAGAGCCGCCGCACTCTACGTTGGGCTGGGCGGTGTGGCGATTGCGGAGGCTGCGCGATCGAATATGCTGTGGGCGGCGGGGCTTGGGCGGCAACTCCGGGCGGTTTTTGGAGATCGAAGACTACGTGATGAAAATCGGCAAACTTATTTTGGTGCTGGCGCTGTTATTCGGCGCCGCAGCGAGGGCTGTCGCACAGTCGGCTTTGCCAGCGGCACCGCAGGCGGCCGGTGCGCCGACTCCGGCAACACAACAGGCTCCGTCGCAGGCCGGGCAGACCTTGAAGGTGGCTACGAATTTTGTTTTGGTGCCGGCGCTAGTGAAAGACAGAGCCGGAGAGGTGGTGTTCTCGCTGCAGGCTGAGGATTTTGTGCTGACGGATAATGGAGCGCCGCAGGAGGTGCGGCTGGAGGAAGATACCGACGCGAGCCGGTGGCCGTTGTGGTGATTGTGCAGACTGGCGGTTTGGGGGCGGACCATCTGCGGGATTATGGCGATTTGAATGCGGTCTTGGATGCGGTGATTGGCGGAGTGGAGCACCGGGTGGCGGTGGTGAAGTTTGACAGCGCGCCGGCGCTGGCCAACATTTTCACGCCGAACACCGACCAGGCGGCGCGGATGATTGCGAATCTGGACCCGGGCGATGGAGGCGCGGCGATTCTGGACGCGTTGAAATTCGGGATCGACCTGCTGCGGCGGCAGCCTCCGGAATACCGGCGGGTGGTGCTGCTGTGCAGCGAGACGATTGATAGCGGCAGCAAGGTGAGCCTGGCCGACGCGATCCGCGCGGTGGGTGACACCAATACGGCGATTTACAGTTTGGGATTTTCGAGCACGCGGGCGGCGGTGGCGCATGAAGCGGCGAAGCTGCCGCGTCCGGGAGGAAGCGAGTACGGAGATACGCCGTATGCGCCGGGCGGGTGCATGAGCCACGACCCGGCGGCGGATCCGGACGCGCATGGGAACCGGAAGGTGCAGGCGCTCGACTGCGCGAGCGATTTGCTGCCGCCGATTCGTTTGGCGCGGATGGCGTACCTGGCGGCGAAGGACGGGTTGCAGCGCAACGTGCCGGAATCGGTGGCGCAACTGACCGGCGGCGAGTACTTCCCTTTCAAGGATGCGAAGTCGCTGGTGCGGGACCTGATTACAGTTTCGAATGACGTGCCGAACTATTACGTGCTGAGTTTTAGGCCACAGGCGCCGATGGCCGGTCTGCATGCGTTGGACTTGACGGTGAAGGGGCGGCCGGATTTGGTAGTAAAGGCGCGGAAGGCCTATTGGGTGGATGGCGAGGCGCCGGCAGCTGCTCCGCAGCGATAACCGTCTCATTCGGCGCGCAATTCAGCAAATTCCAACATTACATACATGCGGCGCTAACCCGCTCTGGGCGTGAAGGTGTTACTAACATGCGTCGCGAAGAAATATTAAGACAGCTAGAGGCTACGCGAGCCAAAAACTGGAGAATCGGCGTGGCGAATTCGAAAAAACTGAGCAAGGGCAAAAAACTTGGAGCGGTGAAGCCGCTCAGCAAAATTAAGGGACCCGGAGCGAACGCCATTCCCCGCGTGCCGAACCTGCGCCGCCCCTAAGTCGCGCCAGCCGCCGATTCAAGCGCACGACCACCGCATCGCATTGTCTCCCCATCATCGTTTCGAACCTCCTCTGCTCGGAGCCGCCTACGAGGCCGTCTTTCTTTTTGAGGTGTCCGGTTCGGCGACACCGCGTCCCGCGTTCGGGCAGGCGGGCCCGCCGGGTGTGCGCGATTTCGCGACCAAGTGTTGTGAGCAAAGCCGATTCGGCGGCGAGCGGAGCGGCAATTCGTTTGCAGGCACGATTCGGATGATTACCGGGTGCCGGATTTTGAAGCTGGCGGGAGGGTGAGATGTCCAATTCCGAACGCATTCACGAAGCGATTGACGGAACGCTGGACGCGCAGTATGTGAAAGCGCGGGAAGCGGCGGGATGGCGGTTGGTGGGCGTGGAGTGGGAGCGCGGAGTTGGTGCGGCACAGGGTGCGGGGCTGGAGGCTGGCGGTGCGCGGGTAGCGGATCAGGAGCGGGAGCGGAATGTTCCGGTGACGCCGTTGGGTTGGCGGGCGGTGCCCGAAGGGAGCCGGCTGGAAGAGGATCCGGAGGAGATGCAGTTTTTGTTCGCGGTGATGGAATTGATGATTCAGGATATTTCGATTACCAAGGTGGCGGAGGAATTGAACCGGCGCGGGTTTCGGACGCGGGGCGGGAATGCCTGGGGTCCGGTGGCGGTGTTCAATTTGCTGCCGCGTTTGGTGGAATTGACGCCTAGGATTTTCCGGAGTGAGGAGTGGGTGGAGCGAAGGAAAAATTTGACGCCGGTATTTTGAGGCGGGTCAGAAATCCCGCGCGAAGTTTGAGATTCATGGCAAGAAGGAGATCCTTCGGCGCCGAAGACGCTCCTCTGGATGACGGCTAAAAACGCTTTGGGCTTGGACTGAACTGCCAGGAGAAGCGGATCGTTTGGTGGGTTTCCTCCTTGCCGCACGGTTCGCGGCGCATTTCATTTCAATTGATCGACCTTAACGAAAAATCCGCGCACGCTGCGCGAAGATTTTGCGGGTCATGCTTCGGTGTGTTAGAATTTGCGACGCAGTCTTCCACTAACAGAAATTTTTGGACTGCCGATCGATGGGACTTCGGGCTCTGTGCAACGATTCCCCGCGAACCCCGCCAGGCCCGGAAGGGAGCAACGGTAACGGGTCAGTTTCGTGTGCCGCGGAACACCCGAAGTTCCTTTTATCGCCGCTCTGGTGTATTAGAAACACTTCTTCGCTGAGCAAAGCCACGCAGTGCGCAGCACCAGGGTGCAACCGAATCGATGAGTTATAAGGTTATAGCCCGCAAATACCGGCCGCAAACATTCAACGAAATCGTAGGGCAGCAGCACGTCACCAAAACCATCGCGAACGCCATCAATTCCAACCGGGTAGCGCACGCCTATATTTTTTCGGGAGTTCGCGGCGTGGGCAAAACCACCACGGCGCGGATTCTGGCCAAGGCGCTGAATTGCGTGAAGGGGCCGACGGCGGATCCGGACGGAACCTGCGACGCGTGCATGGAGATCGCCGAGGGGCGTTCGCTGGATGTGATGGAGATCGACGCGGCTTCGAACCGCGGGATCGATCAGATTCGCGAGTTGCGCGAGATGGTGCGTTATGCGCCGGCCAACAGCCGCTACAAAGTGGTGATCCTGGACGAAGCGCATCAGCTGACCGATGAAGCTTCGAACGCGCTGCTGAAAACTTTGGAAGAGCCGCCGGAACGAGTGGTTTTTATTCTGGCCACGACGCGCGCGGAAGATCTGGTGGAGACGATCAAGTCGCGGGCGCAGTTGTTTCAATTCCGCGCGCTTTCATTTAGCGAGATCGCGGAAGAAATCGAACGCATCACCAAAGAAGAGAATTTGAAAATCGAGCCGGGCGCGGTGGCGGTGCTGGCGCGGGCGGCCGAAGGCAGCGTGCGGGACGGGCTGTCGCTGCTGGAGCAGGCGATTTCGTACAGCGGCGATGAGATCACCGACTTGCAAGTGCGCGAACTGCTGGGCGTGGTCGCCGAGAGCGTGCTGGACGATTTGGTGGACGCGATTTCGCAGCAGTCGGCGGAAGGCGCGTTGAGTTTGGTGCATCGGCTGATTCAGGACGGGCAAAATTTGCAGCATTTCTGCCGCGAAGCGATCCGGCATTTCCGGAATTTGCTGGTGGCGAGGGTGTGCGGCGCGGAATCGGAATTGGTGCAGGCTCCGAAGGACGAGCGCGCGCGGATTGCGGAGCAGGCGGCGCGATTCACCGAAGAAGACCTGACGCGATTTTTCAATACGCTGATGAATACCGATGCGGAGTTGCGGCGGGCGCCGGATCCGCGGCTGCATCTCGAGCTGGGGTTGCTCAAGATGATCAACGCCAAGCGGCTGGCGCCGCTGGAAGAGGTGCTGGCGAATTTGCGCGAAGGCGCGAGCGCGCGGCCGGCGGCTGCGGGCGGCGGGTCGAATCCCTTCGCGAAAACATTTTCGGCGGGCGGGCCGGGAACCCCGGGCATGGGCGCCGTGCCGGGTTCCGGCGGAACGCGGGCGGTGAGTTCTTCAGGAGCCGCGGCGAAGATGGCGCCGGTCGCGGCGTTCAAGAGCGAGCCGAAGGCGTCGAGTCTGCAAACGACTGAAGCGCCCAGTGCCGGTCCAAAAACTGGAATGGAATCGCGACGGTCAGTTCCCTTCCCGGGCAGCGCGGACGTCGCAGCGCATCTGAAGGCGCGCAGTGCACCGGTCGAGACGAAAGGGGAAACGGTGACGGCGCCGGTGGTGAACCGCGCAAGTAACGCAGTAACGGTAGAGGAAGCTGCGGCTGTTCCGGTTGCCGCACCGACGGTAGCGCCAGTCGCGACTCAGAAAGTCGCGCCAGTCGTGGCTCCGGTGGCGACGGCGAGCACGACTCCGATCGCGACGCCTTCAGCGGCGAGCAGCGGAAAAAACGTGTTGACCGCGGAGCAAATAGAAAAAATTCGCGCCTCGCTGGTCGGCAGCAAATTTTTACTGTCGATGCTGGACGAAGTGACCGCCTGGGAGATGGGAAACGGTGAGTTGCAACTATTCTTTCATCCGGACAGCCGTTCGCTATCGGAAATGCTGCAGGCGAAAGATCCGATGGAGCGATTGCGCACGGCGCTGCAGCAAGTGCTCGGCCAGCCGCTGCGGGTCTGTGTTAAACTGGATGCAAGTCGGGCAGCGCCGGCGGCTCCGAATTCGGAATTGAAGGCGCGGTTCGAACAAGATCCGATCGTTAGGGCCATGCTTGAAAAATTTGGCGGCCAAATTTCAAACGTCAAGCGCCCGGGCGGTAACTGACCTATGGAAGTAAAGGCACTGCAACAGATGCTGTCGCAATTCCGTCAGGTCCAGGAAAAGCTGGAGAAGCAGATCGAGGAAGTTTCGGTGGAAGCCTCGGCCGGCGGCGGGATGGTGACGGTCAAGATGAACGGACAAAAGCAGCTGACCGAAGTGCGCATCGAGCCCGATGTATTCAAGGGCAAAGACCAGGAAATGCTGCAGGATTTGATTCAGGGCGCGGTGAATGAAGCGACGCGCCGGGTGGACGAAGAACTTTCGAAGCAGGTGAAAGAACTTTCGGGCGGGATGCCGGGCGTGGCGGGATTGAAGATTCCCGGATTGTTTTAGTCGCGCCGGACCGCAAGTTTTAGAAAAGCAGCAGCAGGAATCCGCACAAGTTTCGGTTTGAAATTTCCTTCGCGTTGAATAATTGCACTGGAGTTCCATGCCTGATTTTGCCCCTTCGGTAACCAAGCTGATTGATGAATTGAAACGACTGCCGGGGATTGGGCAGAAGACGGCGCAGCGGCTGGCGTTCTTTTTGTTGCGGGTGGATCCGGAGCAGGCGTTCGCGCTGTCGGACGCGATTCGCGACGCGAAAGAGAAGGTGCGGGAGTGTTCGGTGTGCAACAACATTACCGACACCGACCCGTGTTTGTTTTGCTCGAGCGCGACGCGTAACCGGAAGATTATTTGCGTGGTGGAAGAAGCGACGAATATTCAGGCGGTGGAGAAGACGCGGCAGTTTGACGGTTTGTATCACGTGCTGGGCGGGGCGCTTTCTCCTTTGCAAGGGATTGGGCCGGACCAGTTGCGCATCAAGAGTTTGATTGAGCGGCTGAAGGGTGGAGCGGTGGAAGAAATTATTGTGGCGACGAATCCGACGGCGGAAGGCGAGGCTACGGCGGTTTATTTGTCGAAATTGATTAAGCCATTGGGCGTGCATGTTACGCGGATTGCGATGGGGATTCCGGTGGGTTCGGATTTGGAGTACGCGGATGAAGTGACGATGAGCAAGGCGATGGAGGGGCGAAGGGATTTGTAGGATTTTTGCGTTTGCAGGATTTGTCGTGTGTATTTCTTCTTTGAGTTTTTCCTTCCGGTGGTTCGTAGGGCAATCAGAAATTAATGAGGTTTAGATCGAAGAGAGATTCGGCGCGCGGATCATTTCGTACACGCATGCTGAAGCCGTGCCCTGACGAAGACGCTTCATTGTTGAGGCAGTCTTCGCGATTGTTCGTGGCTTCGGGGGCGTGACAAGCAGATCCCTCGCTGCGCTTCGGGATGACGACTTTCGTTTGGGCGCCACAGATTGGCGCGCGAATTAGTTGTTGTTTGGCGCTGCGGCGGGCTTGGGGGCGTCTTTGTGGTGGAGGTCGAGGCCGTAGACCGGGTGGTCTTTGGTGCCGGTGATTTTTATAGGGAGGGAGGAGCCGCCGTTTTTGCCTTTGAAGAAGGGGTCGACGGCTTTGAGCAGAAAAGATTTGGCGCCGGTGGTGGTTTGGCTGAGTTTGGCGTCGAGGTGGAGGTTGCCGTGGAAGTCGATTTGGCCTTCGTCGAGTTTGTAGGTGCCGGCGAGTTCGACGTTGGCGCCGGTGACGCGGAAAGTGAGACGCGAAAAGTCGATGGCGCCCTGGGCCATATGGAAATTTCCGGCGAGGCCGGAGACGACATTTTCGATGTCGGTGTCTTCGGGTTTGCCCTGGCCGCGGCGGCTGAAGGAATCGATTTTCTGCTGCACGCTGGGGCTGGTGAAGTGAGCGGCAGCGACGCCGAACTGGCCGTCGACGGACATGCGCTGGATGATGTCGCGCTGGCCTTCGCCGATGTCGAGTTTGGCGGTGATGGTGGTGTCGCCATTCATGATCGGCTGATCGTATTTCACGGTGAGGTAGAGCAGGTCTTCGATGCGGGCGGTGGTGGAGACGACATTCAAAAGAATGGTCCGGCCTTTTTCGGGAGTGAGGTCGGCGACTTCGCCATTGACCACCAGCGTGGTGCGGCGGAAATGGGCGATGACGGGTTTGAGGATGACGTTGCCGTTGGTGCCATCGACGATGGCGGTGTAATCGGTGTGGAGATTGACTGGATGCCCGCTGACGCGCAGGGAGAAATTGGGCGTATCGGTGGTGCCTTCGACGTTGAGGAAATCGAGCGGGCCGCTGAATTTTCCGGAGGATTGCAGCGTGCCTTCGAGGCCTTTGATGGTGCCCATGTCGGCGTGGTTGAAGGTGAATTTGGCGTCAACGGCGGTGTGGCGAGGCTCGTCGGCATCCCAGGGGCCAAAGGAACCGACGCAATCAATTTCGTCCCAGCGGGACGGGATTGGTGATCTGGGCGTGGAAGCTGGCGGGTTGGTCGAAGCTGAAATTCTGAATGATGACGCTCTCCAGCGGGAAATCGCGCGGAGGCTTCTTGGTATCGTCGCGCAAGATGGAGATGAGGCCATTCTTGACCTGAATTTCATGGATCAGGACTGGATATTTATTGGCGAGATCGACGTCGGTGCCGGCGATGCGAGGGCGCGCGCCGCTGCCTTTGGGTGGGATGTGGATTTGCAGGCCGTCGAGAACGACTTTGTCGATGGTGTAGCGGCGGCGGAGAAGATCGGGAAGGCTGGAGGTGAAAGTGACGCGCTGGATTTGGATCAGCGGCGGAACGTCGGTGCGGCCTTTGAGGCGAAGGGCCAGGCCGTCGATGGTGACGCGGGGGCGGGGGAAAACCTGGATGTCGAAGGTGGTGAATTGGACGTCACTTTGGAAGCGGGCGCGGAGATAGGCTTCGGTGCGGGTGCGGATTTGGGAGCGGAGGAACGGTTCCGCGGCGACGGCGGCGATGGCCAGGAGGATAAGGATTACGGCGACGATGGACAGCCATTTGCTTTTGGATAGGGTCATTGCTGAGAACTATCTTATCGAATACGCGTGGAAAAATAACAGGGATGGTAGCGGGTGCGAACGCGGAGGCGGGTTCAGGCCGGGCAAGAAGGAGATCCTTCGTCGCGAAAGGCGCTCCTCTGGATGACGGCCAAGGGCGGTTTGGGTGGAAGCACTGGGATGCTAGGAGAAGCGGATCGGTCGCGGTGATGGATGGCCTGTCCTTTGGGTCTAAGTAACCGTTTCGCACATGCGGGGCTTGCCATCGGCGGGAGTGGCGGGGGGATGCTACCCTTAGAAGTCGACTCCTCGGAGGAATCGTGACCGAGTCTTTACCGTCCAACGAACCCGGGACCCAGAAGCGCCGGAGCACGCGTATCGTGCAGGCCATACCGATCACGGTATCGGGTACGGATGCGCTTGGGCAGCCGTTCAAGGAACGGACCACGACGGTCATGGTGAACTGCCATGGCTGCAAATATCAGTCGAAACATTACGTTCCCAAGAATTCGATGGTGAAACTGGAAATTCCGCAGCCGGAGGCCGGCAGCAAGCCGAAGGTGACCGAAGGCCGCGTGGTATGGGTGCAGCGGCCGCGCACGGTGCGCGAACTTTTTCAGATTGGATTGGAATTTGAGGTACCGGGAAATGCCTGGGGCATCGCTTTCCCTCCCGAAGATTGGGCCGCGGACGCGCTGCCGGTGGATTATTCGCGGGAGCAGGAAGTTCCGTTTGAAGTAGCCAGCAATGTAGCGAGTCATGTAGCGGGACCGGAAGCGTCGGTATCGCCGCAGCCTTTGCCGCCGATGCCACCACCGCCTATGCCTCCGGCGTCGCCGGACATTCGGTTGCAAACTGGCGCGGGTCCGGCGACTGTGGATGCAACAGCTCCGGTGAGCGGCGTTCCGATGTTGCCGGTTCGGCCGGTTTCGCCTCCTGCCGCGATTCCGGCGCCGCCGAAGGCGTCAATACCGGTTCCGCCGCCGATGACCAGCGCGCCGGTTTCGTCAGTTCCCTCTTCTTCTTCACTCACGAGTTCGACGGGGTCGCCGGCAGGAGCAGTGCCGCCTGCCGCGCCTCCTCCGAACAATAAAATTCATGTGATGCCGCAAGCGCCCAGCGATTCGCAGGCTTTGATGGCCAAGCAAATGTCGCATTTGGTGGCGCAGGCCAAAGAACAGCTGGATCAGACTTTGCGGACCGGCGCGGCCGCGGCGGTGAACGAGGAGGTGAGCGCGGCGCGCAAGCAGCTGGATTCGCAATTAAACGCGGCGGTGGAAAAAGCAATCGAAGCTTCGATGCAGAAAGTTTCGGATTCGGCGTTGCACCGGGTGGTGCAACAGGCGACCGAGCGGACTTCGGCGCTGGTGGATGAAGCGCGAAGGTCGACGGAAAGTTCCGCGGCGCAGCTGGATCAGAAGGTGCGGGACGCGGTGCACAGCGCGGTGAACTCCGCGGTAAGTTCGGCGGTGGATCAGGCGGCGCAGCAAGCAGCAATTTCCGCGACGCAGCAGGCGGCGCAACAGACGGCGGCGCAGAATTTGAAATTGGCGGTGGAAGAGACGGTGGAGCGGGCGCTGCGGGAGCGCGCGGCTTCGACGCCGTCGCTCGAGATTTTGTCTTCGCCGGAAGCGGCGCAGAACCATTTGAACCAGTGGCAACAGAGCCTGGAAGAAAAGTCGCAGTCGATCCGTGGCCGAGCAATCGAGCAGGCCAACGCGGACGCGGCGGCGGTGAGCGAGCGATTCTCGGCGGAATTCGATACGGCACTGAAAAGCGCGGCCCAGAAACTGGGTAGCCAGCTACATGACGTGACCCAGGAATCGGTGACGCGCGCGGAACTGGAAGCGCGGAACCGGGCGCAGGCTTTGCGGGACGCGCTGGAAGAAACATCGAAATCGGTATTGAGCCGGGCGGAACAGGAAGCCCACAGCAAGGCGGAATTTTTGCGTTCGTCGCTGGCCGACGTGATCGCCGGCGCGGCGGCGACGATCGAATCGCTTGGTTCGAGTCTGCAGGTGGAGCGGAACCGCGCGGAAGAATCGAAGAATCAGCTACACGACGCCTCACAATCGCTGCTGACCCAGACCAAGCGCGACCTGGATCAGCTGGTGGCGAACCAGAAGGACGAGCTGGGGCGCGTGGCCGATCAGGTGATCGCCGAACGTGCGCAGACGATTGAGCCGGCGTTGCAACAGGCGACGCAGAAGGTGCTGGACCGGGTTTCAGTCGAGCTGGAACAGAAGCTGAATCCGCGGCTGGAGCAAGTGCAGCAGGCGGCGGCGCAATTGCAGGCGGCCGAAGAGCAGGCGGCACGGACCCAGGCCAACATTCAGGAGCAGATTCGACAGTCCGCCGAGCAACTGGCGAGCGTGCAGCAGACGGTGCAGGGGCAGATCGCGCAGGCGAACGAACAAGTGGAGCAGATGCAGACGCGGGTGCGGGAGCAGATCGAGCAGACTTCGATTTCGGTAACGCAACTGCAGAACGAAGTGCTGGAACAGATCAAGATCGCGACCGACCGCACCGATCAACTGCAGGACACGATTCGAGAAAGCGCGCAGCAGACTTCTGAAGAGGTGGTGCAGCAGACGCTGGAGCGGCTGCGCAGCGAGGCCGCCAAAGTTCCGGGCGAGCTGGAACAGGCCAGCCGGGCGGTGGTGGCGAAAATCGAAGAGGAATTCCAGCAGCGCGCGACCGAGACGCAGCATGCGACCTACGACGCGCTATTGAAAGCTTCGGATTGGTATCAGAAGAAAGCGCAGACCACCATGCAGTCGACGCTGGAGAAGGTGGTGGAGCAATCGAGCACGGCGCTGCGCGACCGGGCGGCGGAAGTATCGAGCCTGCTGGCGGCGGAACTGGATCACTACGGCCGGACCTACGTGGAGCACAGCAGCGCGCAGATCGACGACGCGGCCAAGGAAATTTCGGCGCGCGAGCGCGAGAAGATGACTGAAAACGCGCAGATGGCCACGGCCACCTTCAGCGATCAGGTGCACCGGGTCACGGCGGACTCGCTTTCGAAGTTCGAGCGGGCTGCGCGCGAAGCGCTGGAAAAAGCGCGCTCGGATATGGAATTCAACCGCGAAGGATCGCTGGCCGAATACCAAAAGCATTTAGACACGCGGATGATGGAAAGCGTGGAGCAGGCCGCGGTACACCTGCAATCGCAGTTAATTCCGATGATGGAGCAGTGGGACGAACGACGCGAGGCGGAAAAGAAAGAGTGGATGGTGCGGCTGCAGAAATCGACGGACGAATCGATCGAGGCGTATAAGATTCGGCTGGAGAATACTTCGAATCAGTGGATGCTGGCTTCGGCGACTTCGTTGGGGCAACATTCGCAGACGGTTTTGGATACGATCGCCAAGGCGGCGGAGAAGCGGCTGCGCGATACTTGCGCGGAAGTGCTGGCCGGGATGGGCGATACGTTGAAAGCGCGGCTGCTGGGTATTTCGGATGAGATGGGCGCGGAGGATGCGGACGACGATTTGCCGCCGACTTCGAAGATGCATAAGAAGTAGATTTCGTTTAGGTCTTCCCTCCTGCAGGTTTTACTTTCCCCAATTTGTTGGCTTGAGTAAGAAGACTCACCTCAGCGGCTGAAGCCGTGCGCTGAAGAAACCCTTTATTGTCGAGGCGGTCGTCGCGAGTGAGCGTGGCTCGGGGAGCTTGGTGTCGGTGCGGAGCGAGACGGACCGTTGCGCGGCGTGAGTTCGGGGGCGGTGGGCGGCTGGTTAGAGGCACGGTATAATTGAGGGATGGCGAATCAAGCTTATTTGAGTGTGTGGCTGAACGATTTTCCGGAAGAGCGGATGATGGAAGATTTCGGGAAGTTTTTGGGGACGGTTCCCTTCTCTGCGGCGCGGCAGGGATTTACGTATCTGGAGGTGCGGGCGCTGGAGCCTTCGGAGGTGCCGGTGTTCGAGCAGGATTTGCGAGCGATGCCGCTCGATGCGCCGAGCGTGGTGCAATTGGCCACGGATCATTTGAACAGCGACAGCCAGTACGCGGCGCGGGCGAATTGGGATTTGTGGGTGCATGAGGGTGAGCCGGCTAAGTGGCAGCAACTGCCGCAGCCGGTGGAGACGTTGTGCACCGGCGAGCTGTACGACGAGGGGATTTACAAAGACGAAGGGCATTTTGAGGTGAATTTCGGGATGGAGCATCTTTTTACCGGGCATGGCGGGTTGCTGGGGATTCGGCAGATCCGGCGGCCGCCGCAGAGTCCGGAGGAGGTGCAATTTCTGGAATCCATGGCCAAGCCGGCGAATCTACAGATGTACCAGCAAAAGACCCGGGAAAACATCAAGAGCCTGTTTGCGTGGGTACGGAAGATCGAGGACGCGCTGCCGGTGGCCAAGTTGAGGTTGTGGTCGGAAGGCGAAGAGAATTTTGAGCAGCGGATCGAAGAGATCATGGCGGCGCGGTAGTCATCGGGTTGATTCGCGGCACCGAGCGATGGCGGTCTAAAGACCGCCGCTACCAAAGCTTGATGGGATAGAATCGGGATTCATGAAAAAAATCTGGATGGTCTGTATCGTGTCTGCGATGGCTTTGCCATTCACCGCGTGCGGAAATGGAGCTCCTCCGAATTCGTCGCCTGCTACTTCGTCTTCAACTAAACCTGATCATGGAGCAGCGCCGGCCGCGAACCCAGCCGCACCTGCTGAGCCGGCGATTCCGGATGATGTGCAGAAGGCGGCGGAAAAATCGTTGGGAGCCGAGACCGACGTGTTGATGTTTGGTGATTTGGCGAAGACTGGTGCGGAGCAGGCGCTGGCGGTGAATAAAGCCAAGGCGCTGCCTCCGGGCGTGGCGCGGGGGAATGTGATTACGCGCGCGGTGATTTTGGAGAAGGATGGAAATAACTGGAAAGAGATTCTGCGCTGCGACGAGCATCTGGAAAACCCCAAGGGATTTTTGGGCGGGGCGCCGCTGGCTCCGGTGAACGGCTGGCGGATGCAGGCGGAACAGGATCCCGACAAGGGATTGCTGTTGTATTTCACCCCGCTGGAGGCGCCGAAGGGCGGGTATGCGGTGCCGGTGGGCGTGCGCTGGAATTCTAAAGTGAAGCGTTACCAATCGATGGACCGGGCGTTTACTAATTTTCTGGGGGAATTGCCGGCACTTGAGACGCCGGAATCGCAGGTGAGGATGTGAGCGCGATCGCCCAACCCGCCGCCGTTGGAACCGCCGCGAAGGTGAAGAAGCCCTCGGGGTTCGACCAGCTGCGGACGCTGATTCCGTACGTGAGGCGTTATAAGGCGATGACCGCCTTGGGCCTGGTGACCAATACGCTGACCGGATTGGTGGGCGCGTTGCCGCAATTGGTGATTGGGGCGATCACCGATTGCCTGACCGGGTCACCGAAAACACTGGAGACACTGCAAGGCTGGGCGCGCACGATTTTGTCTCCGCTGTTTTCACTCTACGCACCGCTGAGCCGGACTGCTTTGGGGAAATTTTGCATTATTTTGATCGTGATCATGGCGGTGAAGGGATTTTTCTCGTTCTGGTCGCGGTGGATTCTGATCGGAGTGTCACGCGAAATTGAATTCGACCTGCGCAACGATCTATTCGGGAAATTTCTGGAGATGGACCCGGAATTTTACGTGCGGAACCGCACCGGGGATTTGATGTCGCGGGCGACCAACGATTTGAACGCGGTGCGCATGGTGCTGGGTCCGGGAATTATGTACAGCGCGACGACCATCGTGACCATGGTGGTGGCGATTTTCTTCATGTTCCGGCTGTCGCCGAGTCTGACTCTTTGGGTGCTGCTGCCGGTGCCGGTGGTGGCATTTGCGGTGCGATATTTCGGGGAAACGATTCACCGGCTGTCGGAGCAGATTCAAGCGGCGCTGGGCGCGCTGTCGACTCGCGCGCAGGAAAACTTGACGGGCGTGCGGGTGATCCGGGCTTACGCGCAGGAGCAGCCGGAGATTGAGGCGTTCGACCGGGCCAACCGCGATTATGTGGACCAGAACATCAAGCTGATCGCGACCTGGAGTTTGTTCTTTCCATTTTTGACCGCGCTGATTGGAATTACGTTCGTGATTTTGCTAGGCAAGGGCGGCACGAACGTGATCGACCACCGATTCACGGTCGGGACCATGTGGGCGTTTTACTGGTTCCTGGGGCAGCTCGTATTTCCGATGATCGCGCTGGGATGGGTGACGAATATTTTCCAGCGGGGCGCGGCTTCGATGGGGCGGCTGAATTACATTTTGAATTCGCAGGCCGGGATCCGGGATGGATCTGGGCAGCGCCGCGGCGACGAGCGCGATCACCGGCGAAAGCAAATCGCGGAAGGCTTCCGACGATTCGCGGCGAAATTCGAATTTCGAAATTTGACGTTCACGTATCCGACGGCGGCAAGCGGTAATGGCGTGAAGGGCGGGCCGGTGCTGCAGGACATCAACCTGGAAATTCCGGCGGGTTCGACGCTGGCGATGGTGGGGCCGACGGGAAGCGGCAAATCGACTCTGGCGGCATTGATCGCGCGGCTGTGGGAAGCTCCGGCCGGGGACTTTGTTTCTCGATGGCCGCTCGATTCGGGATTATCCGCTGGCGGAATTGCGGCAGGCGATCGGATACGTGCCGCAGGATACGTTTCTATTCAGCGAAACGTTGCGGAAAACATCGCGTTCGGAGTGACTGACGCGGTGGAGGAACATATTTTCGAGGCGGCGGAGATCGCCAGCCTCTCGGGCGAAATTCAAAGTTTCCCGGCGTCATATCGACACCATGGTGGGCGAGCGCGGAATCACGCTTTCGGGCGGGCAGAAACAGCGGACGTCGCTCGCGCGGGCAATTCTGCGACAACCGAAGATTCTGATTCTGGACGACGCGCTATCCAGCGTGGATACCGATACCGAAGAACAGATTCTGCGGCGGCTTCGCGAAGTGATGAGCCAGCGCACGACGATACTGATTTCGCACCGCGTTTCGACGGTGAAAAATGCCGATCAGATTATCGTGCTGCGCGAAGGACGGATCATCGAGCGCGGCACGCATGATGAACTGCTGGCGCACCGGCGGATATTACGCCGATCTGAACCAGAAACAGATGCTGGAGGAAGAGTTGGCCCGCGAATGAGCGACTTCCGCGAAGAAGAGAAACTCGGCAAGCTGTACGATTCGCAGCTGACCCACCGGCTGATGCAATACCTGCGTCCTTACCGGCTGCAGGTGGTGGCGGCGCTGTCGTTCACGCTGGGAATTACGGCGCTGGAAATTGCGGGGCCGTATTTGTTCCACGTCGGCATCGATAAATTCATCGTTCCTGGATTTCAGGGTGACATTGCCCGCCGTATCGCGTTGAAGGGTTTGGTGTGGGTGGCGCTGGCCTACGCCGGATCGATTCTGGCGAGTTTTGGCCTGCAGTACGTGCAGGTGCGGATCATGCAGTGGGTCGGGCAGAAAACGATGTACGACCTGCGGCGCGAGATTTTTTCACATTTGCAGCGGCTGCCGATGAGTTTCTTCGACCGCAGCCCGATTGGGCGGCTGGTGACGCGTTCGACGACCGACGTGGATGCGCTGAACGATCTGTTCGCGTCCGGCGTGGTGGCGATGCTGAACGATTTCTTTTTGCTGATTACCATGGCGGTAGTGCTGTTCAAGTGGAACCGGCCGCTGGCGTTTGCGACGTTTTCGCCGTTGCCGTTCATGATTCTGCTCACGTACATTTTCCGGAATAAAGTGCGCGACGCGAACCGGCGAATTCGCACGGCGATCGCGGCAATCAACGCTTACCTGCAGGAGCATGTGAGCGGGATGGCCATCGTGCAGCTGTTCAATCGCGAAAAGAAATCACGAACGCGATTTGAAGAGCTGAATCGGACGCACATGATCGCGTACAAGGACGCGATCGACGCGTTTTCGTTTTTCTATCCGGGCGTGGAATTTCTGAGCATGTCCGGCATCGCGCTGCTTTCCTGGGTGGGCGGGACCCGAGTGATCAACGGCACGATCGAAATTGGCGTGATCGTGGCGTTCATGATGTACGCGCAGCGGTTTTTCCGGCCGATTCAGGACTTGAGCGAAAAATTCAATATTTTGCAGAGCGCGATGGCGGCTTCGGAGCGGATTTTCCGGCTGCTGGATGAGCCGGTGACGATTACTTCGGTGGCGCAGCCGCGGACGATCGAGACGCCGCGAGGCGAGATCGAATTCCGCAAGGTGTGGTTTGCGTATCACGGCGGGTCTACGCCGGAAGAGAAAGATTGGATTTTGCGAGATGTGTCCTTCAAGGTCGAGCCGGGACAGACTTTGGCGATTGTGGGGCACACCGGCGCGGGAAAGACGACGATTATTCAGTTACTGCTGCGTTTTTACGACATTCAGCGCGGCGAAATTCTGCTGGACGGAATCGATATCCGGCAACTGGAGATGCATGATTTGCGGCGGCTTTTCGGCATCGTGCTGCAGGATCCGTTTTTGTTTACCGGCACGCTGGAATCGAACGTCAAGCTGGGCACCGAGCGAATCACGCGCGCGGATACGGAAGAGGCTTTGCGCGAAGTGGGATTGGGGCCGTATTTGGCTTCGCAGCCGCTGGGCGTGGAAACTCCGGTGACGGAGCGCGGGGCGACGCTTTCCGTTGGACAACGGCAACTCGTAAGTTTCGCGCGGGCGCTGGCGCACGATCCGACATTTCTGATTCTGGATGAGGCCACGTCGAGCGTCGACACCAAGACGGAATTGATGATTCGCGAAGCGCTGGACCGGCTGCTGAAAGGGCGGACGGCGGTGGTCATCGCGCACCGTTTGAGCACCATTCAACACGCGAACCGCATTCTGGTGTTCCACAAAGGAAAGCTGCGGGAGCAAGGCTCGCATCAGGAACTGCTGGCGCTACGCGGGATTTATTACCGGCTGTATCAACTGCAGTACAAAGAGCAGGAATTCGAGAATGCCCTGCCCGGCGCGGGACACGCCGGAATTTCGCAACCGATGTCCGCGAATGATTGAGCGGCGAGCGCTGGCTAAGAGCGGCGCGCGGCTGATCTGGAATACATTCCCCCAAAATTTGACGCGAGAGATTGAATGCCGAGGAAGGCTGCACGGATGAGCGAGCGGCCGATTTTGCTTTCGGCGGGCGAAGCTTCGAGCGACATGTACGCGGCGCGATTGGCGACGGCGTTGCGCGCGCGCACCGGTGCACCAATGTTTGGCATGGGCGGGGCGCGCATGGCCGAGGCGGGCGTCGAACTGGTCGCGGATTATCACGAAGTCGCGGTGGTGGGGATCACCGAAGTGCTGCACAAGATTCCGACGGTGATCGGGGTGCAGAACCGGTTGAAGCGCGAAGCTAAGGCGCGCAATGCGCGGCTTGCGGTGCTGGTCGATTCGCCGGGAACGCATCTGGGCGTGGCGCGACGGATGAAACAGATTGGCGTGCCGGTGGGATATTTCATTGGGCCGCAAATTTGGGCGTGGAGGCCCGGGCGGGTGCGGGTGGTGAAGCGATTGGTGAACCGCATGGTGGTGATTTTTCCGTTCGAGGAGCCGATTTACCGGGAGGCGGGGATGCCGGTGGATTTTGTGGGGCATCCGCTGGTGGATACGGTGCGGTCGACGATGAGCCGCGCGGAATTTGCGACGCGGCATGGACTGGATGCGGGGCGGCCGATCGTGACGATATTGCCGGGGAGCAGGCCGAGCGAGATCGCGCAGAATTATCCGGCGGTGGTGGCGGCGTGCGGGCGGCTGGCTTCGCCGGGAGGACCGCAGTTCGTGCATGCGGCGGCGCAGGGACTTTCGGATGATTTTTTTACGCAGTACGCGAAGCCGAACGTGAAAATCACCCGGGTTCGTGGGGAGACTTACGAGGCGCTGGCCGCTGCGGATTGTGCGATTGTGGCCAGCGGGACGGCTACGGTGGAGGCGGCGCTGCTGGGGACGCCGATGGTGGTGGTCTACCGGGTGAAGCGGGTGACGGCGGCGATCATGAAGCGGCTGATTCGGACGCGTTATATCGCGATGGTGAATTTGATCGCCGGGCGGCAGGTGGTGCCGGAGCTGATTCAGGATCAATTCACGGTGGAAAATGTGGAGCGCGAGGCACGGAAAATACTGGAATCGGCGGCCAATCGCGAGGAAATGAAGGCGGGTTTAGCCGAAGTGCGGGCGAAGCTGGGACCGGGCGGCGCGATCGAGCGGGCTGCGGACATTTTTGCGGGGATGTTGTAGAGTTTTACGGGGCAACTGTCCGCAGATAATTTGTATCAGAGGTAGTAGCGCCACCCGCGATGCCAGTGAGGCTCTTCTTGTCCAATTCAATCCCCCGAAAAGCTGCCAAGCGAATGGCCGTGGTATCCGCGCTACTGGCGGTGTGCTGCGTGCTGGCGGGTGGATTTACGCCGGTGCAAGCGCAGGGGAATCGCGAGTATCCCTTCCGGGCGACCAACTACGAAGTGCAAGTGCTGCTGCATCCGGACGATCAAACGATTTCCGGGCTGGCCAAGGTGGAATTCACGGCGCAGCAGGCTTCGCGCACGGTGGTGGTGCAGCTGCATCAGGATCTGAAAGTAAATAAGGTGAACGTGCCGGGAGGCAAGCCGCTCGAATTCGAGCGCGACAATCTGGACCCGATGCGGTTGACGATTGGATTGCCGGACGCGGTGGCGCCGGGGAAGACGAGCGACGCTGGAATTCGATTACACCGGGCCGATTTCGAGTGAGGACGACAGCCCCACCAAGGGCGTGCGGTTCGCGTCGGTGGATAAATTGTCGGCGTATTTGCTGCTGCCGGCGCGGTGGTTTCCGTTGACGGCGTACCCAACGAATCGGTACACCGGGACGTTCAAGATTACGGTGCCGGATAGTTTTGCGGTGGTGGGAACGGGGAAAGCGGATCCGCCGAACATAACACCGGGAATCGGACGCGGCGCGGCGGGACAGGCGACTTACGTATTTCACTGCGACAAGCCGGCACCGGTGGGAAGTTTCGTGGCCGGGGCGCTGCAACTGACTCCGGTGCAGGCCGAAGGATTTAATGTTTCGGTATTCACGCCGCCGGTGCAGGCCAACACGGCAAATTCGTACGCCACCTCCCTCTCGCATATTTTCACTTATTTTTCGGAAGCGTTCGGGCCGCTGAACGTGCAGGAATACGATCCGATCACGATCGTGCAGATTCCGGATGGGACGGTTTCGGGATTTGCAGCGCCGGGATTATTGATGATCAGCGCGCGGCAGTGGACCCAGCGAGTGAACGAGCGGCTGCTCTCGCAACTGGCGGCGGAGCAATGGTGGGGCGACCGGGTGCTGCCGCAAACGGCTTCGGACGCGTGGCTGACGGACGGATTGTCGCGTTACGCGGAAGCGATGTACGCGGAGCAGGCCGACGGCGCGGCGGGACTGCACAAGGCGCTGGAGGATTTCGCGGTGGGCGCGTTGATGTATGAGGATACGGCGCCGGTTTCGCAGGCGGCGCGATTGCAGACTTTTTCAAACGAGTACCGGTCGATCGTGGCGGACAAAGGCGCGCTGGTTTTTCACATGCTGCGGACGCAACTGGGCGACGACAATTTCACGGCTCTGCTGCGGGAGTTTTTCAAGAAATACGAAGGGAAAAACACTAACCTGAACGATTTCGAAAAAATGGCGATGACCCACGTACCGGCTCCGGTGAAGGGTCAACCGCCGGTGAATCTGCTTTCGTTTTTCTCGCAATGGCTGAATTCCACGGGCGTGCCGGAATTCAAGCTGGAGTACATCGTGTACCGCACGCGCAAGGGATTCAAGGTGGTGGGGAAAATCCATCAGGATTTGGATACGTTCCGCATGCCGGTGGAAATCCGGATCGATACGGAAGGAAATCCAGAGGTGAAGAAAATCCTGGTGACCGGGACGACGCAGGCGTTTGAGGTGGATACGTTCGGCAGGCCGAAGCCGAATGGAGTGGTGATCGATCCGAATAATAATTTGCTGAAGTCGAGTCCGCGGCTGCGGGTGCATGCTTTGATCGCGCGCGGCGAAGGATACGCGGAGCAGGGCAAGTATTACGAAGCGATTCAGGAATATCAGAAGGCGCTCGATACGCAGCCGAGCAATTCGCTGGCGCATTTCCGGCTGGCGGAGGCGATGTTCTACCAGAAAAATTATCAGGCGGCGGCGAACGCGTTTCGGGCGGCGCTGGGCGGAGATTTGGATCCGAAGTGGACGGATGTGTGGAGCCACATTTACATCGGGAAGATCTACGATTTGCTCGGGCAGCGCGAGCGGGCGATCAACGAATACAGCCTGGCGCAGCATTTGGGCGACGACACGGCGGGAGCGCAGAGCGAAGTGGTGCGTTACATTCAGAAGCCGTACACGGGCGATGATTCGCAGGGGGCTCCGGCGACGGCGAGCGGAGCGAGTGGAACTGCGACACCGGCGGCGGCTCCGGCAGCCAGCAACCCGGCGGAAGATCCGAGCAAGCCGGTGTTGAAGAAACACGATCCGGCGCCGGGAAATTAGATTTTTTTTAAGGCTTAGCTAGATTTGCTTTACGTGGGATTCCCTTCCCATTCTCTTTCCCACTGCAATGCATGCCTCGATTGTTTCTTGTGAAGTTTCCTTCGTTTTAATTATTTCCAACTGGCCAGCGGGAGAGAGTGGATTTCGGAAGCGGAGGCTTACGCAGTTTTCGCCGCGGAAGGTTATTTCGGCGAGATCGGTGATGGGGATGATTTCGGAAGTTGAGGCCAGGATGGCGTTGGGTTTGGCGAATTTGTCGAAGAGGGTGAAGATTTCGAGTTTTACTTCGAGTTCTTCCTGGGCGGATTCGATGAGGAGGTCGGCTTGGCGGCAGACGTCTTCGATGGAGCGCGAGGTTACGAGATTGGCGAGGATGCGGGACTGCTGGGCAGGATCTGGAATCCTGCGGCGGATATCGGCTACGGCATCATCGAGAAATTCCTGGGAGACGGCTTCAAGGATGGTGCGGTAGCCGGCTGCGCGGCAAGAGCGGCGATGGCGCGGCCGGTGGGTCCGGCGCCAATGACGCCGATGATGGAGATCATAGCTGGTCGATGCTGGGGCGATCCCAACCGAGAATGATTTTCCCTTTGGCCATGATGATCGGGCGGCGGATGAGGTTGGGTTCGGCGGCGATCATTTTGATGGCTTCAGCGCGATTTGGCGGATTTTCTTTCATGTTGTGGCGACGATAGAGTTCGTTGCGGGTGTTGAGGAATTTGGTGTGATCGCGATCGCCGATCAGGCTTTCGATTTCTGCGGGCTGCAGGCGGTCTTTGCCGATGTCGCGGAGGCGAAGGTCGAAACCGCAGCTTTCCATGTAGGCGCGGGCGTTGCGGCAAGAGGTGCAGGAGGGTTTCTGCCAGAAGTCGACGCTACCGCGGGATTTGGAAGTTGCGGACCCGCGGGACTTCGCGGCGCGTTTCGTTACCTTGCTCTTTGATGATTTGGAATTTTTCGCTTTAGCCATAGTTCCCTCTCGCTTTACCTCAGTAAGCCGGAATATTTCTCAAATTCAGTATCGCGGAACGCTGGGATCGATTTCGGTGGACCAGCGGTCGATGCCGCCGGTCATGGAGCGGGCGGATTCGACGCCCTGGGTGCGGAGCCAGGCGGCGGCATCGAGGCTACGCATGCCGTGATGGCAGAAGACGATGACGTCGTCGAAATTTTCGATGCGCTGGAGATTGCCGGGGACTTCGCGCAGCGGGATGAGCGTGGAGCCCGGGAGATGGGCGGTGTCGTATTCCCATTGTTCGCGGACGTCGAGGAACAGGATTTTATCGTTTTGCGCGAGGAAGTCTTTGACTTCGCGAGGAGTGATTTCGATATTGGCCATCAGGTCGTCGGTCATCAGACTCCAAAATCCGCAGGAGCGGAGAATGCGTGATTTTTGACGGCGAGCGCGGCGGTGCGGGCGGTGCCGAGCTGCTGCCAATATTCGTGGCGAGTGGGAACGCGCAAGACCCAGTGGGCCAGCCAGTCTTCGAAATCTTCGGGGCGGCGCGAACGTTCGTGATATTCGGCGAAGAAAGCGTGATCACGACCGTAGTAACCCTGCACCGGCGAGGGATGTGCGCCACCGGGTTCGTGAACCACGGCAGAAACGAGAAAACCGGGAACCAGTGTGCGATTGGGATCGGAAGCGATGACCGCAGGCTCGACGATTTCTTCAGCGACTACGATGATTTTGCGAGAGGCGCGAATGGCGTCAACGGCGACGCCGAGGCTGCCCCAGAGATGAGCGTTGCCCTCGGCATCGGAGCGCTGGACGTTAAGGATGGCGACGTCGGGACGCAAGGCGCGGACGGCGACGAGGGTTTCTTCGCTGACCGGAGACGAAAATTCGCGGAGGTTGCCGTTTTTCTTGAGCAAGTCGCTGCCTAGAGTGGCGTAGGTGGGCATGAACGGCACGCCCATGGCTCCGGCGTGAAGGGCGAGGGCGATGGTGAAATTGGAGTAGTCGACGACTTCGAGGCGGCGCGGGAGATTGCGTTCGACGGCGCGGCGGAAGCAGTAGCCGACACCGGCGGAGACATTGCCGATCCAGGCAGCCATGACGCGAGAGACGCAACCGGCGCCGATCATTTGATCGAAAAGAATGTCGGAGATGGGACCGACGAGAGTCAGGTCGCGGCGGCCCTGGCGAATGATTTCGTGGCCGGCGGCGAAAGGAATCATCTGCTCGAGCTGCGCGCCCATTAATACCATCGAGCCGGAGGGCACGTGCTGCGCGATGGCTTCGCGCATGGAGAGAAGTTTTGATCCGGTGGTCGCGGTCACGTTAGCGGGTCCAGAAATGATTGGGATCGAGCTCGCGGATGACGCGCAGCTCGGAATCGGATGGCGGCGGAGTTTCGACGAGCTCGTCGGCGACGCGAAGAGTCCAGCCGGTATTGGCGAGGACTTCTTCGACGCTGACGCCGGGATGGACGGAGGCGAGGAAAGCTTCGCCTTCGCGGCCAAATTTGAGAATGCCGAGAGTGGTGATCAGCGCGGAAGGGCCGGAGGCAGGCGGCAGGCCGTGACGGCGGCGCCAGTCGGCTCCGGTGCCGAAGCCGGGCGAAGTGATGTGGCCGACGCGATCGACCAGGCGGCCGCGATCGTGTGCGAGGAGAACTACGGTGCGGCGGGCGAGGCAGGCGATGTCGCAGGCTCCGCCGGAGCCGGGGAGGCGCTGCATTTCGTTGTGGCGATGGCCCCAGGTGGTATTGAGATTTCCGAAGCGGTCGATTTCGGCGGCGCCGAGGAAGCCGACGTCGACGCGGCCTTGCTGGAGGAGATTCATGACGTCGAGCATCTGGCCGCATTGGGTGGCGTTCAGGATTTCGGCGGGTCGCCCATGGTGTAAAGCAGTTCGGTGGACGGTGTCTCGCGGATGATGCCGTTTTCGAAAAGTCCGACGGCGCGTGGGGCGTGGGTGCCGCGAGCGACGAGAAAAGCGAGCATGGGGAGGCGCATGCCGACGAAGACGACTTCCCCATCGTGAATTTCGCGCGCGGCGGCGGCCACCATCAATTCGCTGAAGGTGTAGGGGCGAGTAGAGGTTTCTGTTTCCTGGCGATGGGTCAAATTTGTGCGCGACCTTGATGAAGATTTCTAGTGGATGATGAATTTTTCCGGCGATACCGGGTCGTGGCCTATTTACCTTTGAAATTCGGTTTGCGTTTCTCGGCGAAGGCGTTGAGGCCTTCGAGGCAGTCTTCGGATTCGAAAGCGTAAATTTGCATGCGCACTTCTTCGTCGAGAGCGGCTTCGAGCGCTTTGCGATCTTCGGTGAGCATGCGGTGCTTGACGGCGCGCTGGGCGAGGCCCGCGCCGGCGGCAAGAGACTCCGCGAGTTTTTTGGTTTCGGCTTCGAAATCGGCCTGGGGGATGACCCGGCTTACGAGGCCGAGCTTCAAAGCATCATCGGCGGAAAGCATCTGCGCGGTGTAGAACAATTCGGAGGCGCGAGTGGGGCCGATGATGCGCGGGAGAAAATAGGTGCCGCCGTAATCCGGGAACAGGCCGATCTGGGAAAAGGATTCGCAGAATTTGGCTTGGTCGGAGCAGATGCGAATGTCGGCGGAGAGGGCGAGGTTCATGCCGCCGCCGGCAGCGGGGCCGTTGACAGCCGCGATGACGAGTTTGGGCATGTTGGCGATGGCCTTGGTAATTTCCTTGCCGGAGAGAACGAGGTTTTCGACCTCGGCAGTGGCTTTGCGTTTGCGGGCGTCGCGGAGGAATTCGATGTCGCCGCCGGCACAGAAGGCGCGGCCGGCTCCGGTGATGACGACGACATGGATTTCTTTATTTTCGGAGGCGGAAAGGACGGCGTGGACGAGCTGGTCACCCATTTCCTGGGTGAGGGCGTTCAGTTTTTCAGGACGATTGAGGCGAATGGTGAGAATCGAGCCCGCGCGTTCCTGGAGGACCAATTCTTTTTTTTCGGGCTGCTGATCCTGAGACGAAGGCTGCGGCTGTTGCGTGGCACCCATGACGGACTCCTAAACTTTATTCAGTCGACCGTTGGTTGGATGCGTCGACTAGTCTTTGAGGCTCTTCAAAAGCAGGCCGAGCTTTTTGAAGTAGCGCTTCTTGACGGCCAGTTCGCTGCCGCCTTTTAGCCCGGCGGTGGTGGGCAGGACGAATACGGCCGCGCCGTAGAGTTTTTCCTTCTGCAAGCCGAGCTTGCAGGTGCGGCCGGTAAACTTCTCGTAAGCCATTTTCCCATTAAAGGCGACGACGCGGGGGCGCAAATCTTCGAGCTTCTGGGCCAGGAGGACGCGGCCTTCGGCGAATTCCTGGCGTTCGATTTCTTCGGGGGTGCGGGTGGGACGCTTGACCAGGTCGGTCATGCCGATGCCGAATTCGAGGATGCGGCGATCGTCTTCGTAGCTGAGCGGTTCGGGAATGACTCCGGATTCGTACATGATGGGCCAGAACTGATTGCCACGGCCGGCATAATAGTGGCCGACCCGAGCGGCGCGATCGCCGGGGTTCGAGCCGATCAGAATCATCTTCATGCCTTTGCGAAGGTAATCGGGGAGTGTGCGCATTCCGTCCTTTATCTTTAATCAGACACCGAGGCGAGGGCGCTTGGTGTTTCGGCGATGAGCGGCGACTGAGGGATTATCTGCCAGCATTTGGGTAATCTGCAAGGTGGTAGGGCGCGGGAGTTTCGGAGCGAGGGAGAACGCGGGCGGCGGGCATGGGCGACTAGGCTCGGGTGGATGTGCTAGTCTTGTACGACGAAAATATGAGTGCATCGAAGGTCAATCCGGAGCCGCGCACGCCTTTGCCATCTACGGTGGTGAAGGATGATGAGGGGGCGCTGGTCGCGGCGGCTAAGGGCGGGGATATTAACGCCTTTGAGACGCTGGTGGGGCGGTACGAGCGCAAGATTTTCCGCTTGGCGCAGAACATCACGCAGAACAAGGAAGATGCGGAAGATGTGATGCAGGAAGCGTTCCTGAAGTCCTACCAGCACTTGGGCGAATTCCAGGGCAATTCGAGGTTTTACACCTGGCTGGTGCGCATTGCGGTGAACCAGGCGCTGATGAAGCTGCGCAAGCGGCGGCCGAACCAGGTTTCGCTCGATGAGGACGTGGATACGGGCGAGGACACGATCCCGCGCGAGGTGGAAGACTGGGGACCTTCGCCCGAGGACCGCTACGAGCAGAGCGAGCTGGGCGATATTCTAAGCACGACGATCGCGGAGCTGGAGCCACCTTTCCGAATCGTTTTCCAGTTGCGGGACATCGAAGAATTATCAACGGAAGAGACGGCGGAGGCGCTGGGGTTATCCGTTCCGGCGGTGAAATCGCGGCTGCTGCGCGCGCGGTTGAAACTGCGGCAAAGACTGAACCGGTATTTCAAACGGGGTGAGAATTCGTGAATTGCAAGAACATCATCAAGGAGCTGTCGAACTACCTTGACGACGCTCTGGACCAGCCGCTGAAGACTTCCATCGAACATCATTTGGAAGGATGCGAAGATTGCCGCATCGTGGTGGACACCACCAAGCACACGGTGCAGATTTTCTGCAATTCGGAACCGGCGCCCCTGCCAGAAGAAACGCGAACGCGTTTGCGCGACGCGCTCTTTAAACATTTGGGTAAAATTCGCAGCCAGCCAAAAGCCTAGAGCGCGCGAGCATCGGCGGCGCGCGCTGAATTTTTTCCCGCTGAACCTTCCCACATATCCACGGTCTTCCCTACCCCGCGTTCTTTAGCCAGCTCGTAGATTTTTCCAGCCACCACGATGTCTTCGATGGCGATTCCATTGGATTTGAAAAGCGTAATTTGATCGTCACGGGTGCGTCCGGCGATTTTGCCGGAGGCGATGTCGGCGAGTTCGATGACGGCGGACCAGCGGCGCTGGTCGTCGGCGTACATTTGAAGTAAGTCGCCGGATTCGAGTTTGGATTGCTCGCGGGAGTCGGCGACGATGAGGTCGCAGCGGCGAATGGTTTCGGCGTCGAGTTCGCGTTTCTGGGGGAAATTGGCGCCGATGGCGTTGAGGTGCGTGCCGGGGGCAAGCCAGCGGCCTTCGACGACGGGAGTTGCAGAGGTAGTGGAAGTGACGACGATGTCGTGGTCGCGGACGGCTTGTTCGGCGGAGGAGACAGCGTTGACCGGGATGCTGAGTTTCGCCGACATGTCCGCGGCGAATTTTTCGCGGCGTTGCTGGTCGCGGCCGAAGACGCTGACGCGGTCAATTTTGCGGGCGTGGGAGATGGCTTCGACCTGGGTGCGGGCCTGGAGGCCGGTGCCGATGATGCCTAGAGTTTTGGCATTTTCGCGGGCGAGCAGGCGGGTGGCGTAGCCGCTGGCGGCTCCGGTGCGCATTTGGCCGACGTAGTCGGCTTCGAGCTGGGCAAGGAGTTCGCCGGTCTCGACGCTGAACAGCAGGATGAGGAAGCGCAGGCCTTCTTTGGCACTGGTGTAGATTTTCAGGCCCATGTAGCCGCTGACGGAATCGGCGGCGGCCATGTAGTGCAGATAACTTTTGCCGGGGAGATGCAGGCGGGCGCGCGGGTGGAGCAAAGCGGAACCATCGGCCAGGCGGAGAAAAGAATTCTCGACGGCTTCGAGGGCCAGAGGCATGGTGAGAATGGACTTCACATCGGATTCGGTGAGGAATAGGGGCATCGTCGGTCTCCGTTTGGGCTGTTCGATTGTACGATTTTCTCTGGGATTGTTTGGTGGCGTTTCATCGTAAAAAGCAGATCCCTCACCCGTAAACGGGATTCGGGATGACAAGGCGGTTTGTTGGTTGCAAGAGGATCAAGAAGCGAGTTGCAGCTTGTAAGCGCGCAAGAGCAAAAAAATCAGAAGGCGATGTGGTAACGGAGGACGCGGGATTCATCGGCGTCGAGGACCAGAAGCTCGGAGCGCGAGCTGATGGCGATCGCGGGCGGGCGGCGATGGCCTTCGCCGAGTTGCGGGGCGAGATCGGCGTCGAGTTTGGGAGTGCCGTCGGTGGATACGACGTGCACGGTGAGGCCGTTGGGATCCATGACGAAAACAGAATTGTAGGCGACGGCGAAGCCGGTGTTGGGATTCCACTGCGCGCCATTCGAGGCGACGAGTTCGGTGACCAGGCGGCCGTCGTGGGTGAGTTTCATGATGCCGCCGGAGGGCGTGCCGAGGTAGAGATTGTCGTCATTCCCGCGAACGAGCGGGCCGAAGCGTCCGGTGCCGTGAACGGTTTCGCGGGGCTCGGAAGTTTGGACCAGGCGGAGGCGCGAGGTGTAGGTAAAGATTTTTCCGGCGGCGGGATCGAGAATGTGAATCATGCCGTCGGAGGTGACGGCGACGCTAAGAAAATTTCCGACGGCGGTGCGAGTGCGGAGGTGAAGTTCGCGGTAGCGGTCGCCGCTGGGAAGAAAAATAAAAATGCTGTTACGGACGGAATCGGCGACGTAAATGCCACCGCCGGAATCGAGGGTGATGGATTGCGGATGATTCATGCCGTCTTCCTGGAAGGAAAGCAACGGCTTGCCTTCGTAGGCAAATTTCGAAATGAAGGCGCTGCCAAGGTCGGCGATGAAAACGTCGCCGCGTGCGCCGCAGGCGATTCCGGAAGGCTGGTTGAGCTGGCCGGCGCCATCGCCTTTTACGCCCCATTGGGCGATGTATTGGAGCGAAGGCGTTGCGGAGGAGGTAGCTGAGGATTTTTGGGCCTGCGAGATGGCGCCGGAGCATCCGGCAAGCGCGAGGCAGCACAGCAACACGCGGAGCGTGGTGAGCTGTGGGCTGGGAATCCGCATGAATACGAATTTAACCTACGCAGAGCGAAGGGCGCGCGGCGAATGGCTGGGCTTGTGCGCGGTGACTAACTCTTACGCTTGTGCGCCGGTGCTTCGCCGGGAGCGCGGAGGCGGCGAATGATGGTCTGGCGCATCAGGTAATCCCGCTTTTCGGGCGCGCCGTTGGAGAGGTCGTTGAAGGAAAAGGTGACGTCGCCGCCGGGGGTGGTGGGGTGCACGAACTCAATGGGAAGTTTTCCGCAGACGTTGCTCTCGACGAAAGCGGTTTCGTAGCTTTGGTGTTTGATGCTCCAGGTGTAAGCGCGCATCGAAGTGAAATCGCACGGTTGGCCTTCGGGGCCATGCGTGCCGAGGAGCAGGTATTGGGATTTGCGGGCGCCGGAAGGATCGAGGGCGCTATTGAGCACGCCCCAGGCGACGATGCGCACGTTGGCTGAGCTGGCATAGTCAGGGAGCGGTGCGGGAACGTCGAGATCGATGAAGCGGCCGAGCAGCCAGCCGGCGAGAATTCCCTGGTCGGCGGTGTGGGCGCGGACTAACCACCAGTCCTCTTTTTTGGTTTCGGGGGCGGCGCCGTTGGCGTCGGCTCCAGCGGCAGTGGACGGATTGATTTCGGCGGGTTGGCGGGTGAGGACGTCGAGCGGGACGTCTTTGTTGAGCTGGCGGACCCGGGGCGTGTCGCGGCCGGGGCCGAAGTGGAGATTGCTGAGGACGCGAGTGTGGCCGCGGGCTTCGATAGGCATGGTCGCCGAGCGGGCGTCGAGGTCTTTGAGCATCTGCCAGGAGTCGGCGGAAAGGAGATCGTGTTCGTAGACCCAGCCGACTTGGCCTTTGGTCGTGCGAATCTTGACTTGATCCTGGAAGCGCTGGAGGACGTCGAGGCGATCGCCGAAGTTGAGGGTGCCGATGGGTTCGCGGACCTGGGCGGAGGTGCTCCAGATGGTGACTTGCTTGTTGCCGGCGTAGGCGATTTCGAGAGGGGCGGCGGGATGGCGGAGATGGAGATAGAGGCCCAGGACGACGACCAGGAGCAGCGCAAGGCCCAGGGAGACTTTGCGGATCAAGGTCGGGTACTCCGGCAGTCACCTCGGCGCGCACCCGCGTCGACGCTGGCTCGATGTTGGACGAAATGGATTGGCGAAATTCTCGGGTGAAAAACTTTCATGTATGTTCTTCAGGCGCTCCGGCGGCGAAGAAGAATTCTACAACAGTCACGAGGAGTGCCAGCGTGCGGGTTGGGGTGACGGTTCCATCCGCGCGCGGCGGTTTCGGGTTTTGGCGTCTGCTACAATCGCATCGAAAAGTGTGGCATTCGAATTTGGGGGATTATTGAGATGGAAGGATTGGAAAAGCTGAAACCTTTGGCGCTTTTGCTGCTGCGGGTGGGTTTGGGAGTGATTTTTGTTTTTCACGGGTACCCGAAATTGTTCACGCATACGCGGGAGACGATGCAGGGGATGGCGCACATGGGATTTCCGGCGTACTTCGCGTATGTGGCGGGAGTGTTTGAGTTTTTTGGTGGGTTGATGCTGATCGCGGGATTGTTTACGCGGATTGCGGGATTGCTCCTGGCCGCGGAGATGGCGGTGGCTTTGGTGAAGGTGCATGGATTGTTTTCGAATCCGATGGCGGTGGAGAAGTATGAGTTTCCGTTGGCGCTAGCGGTGGGGGCGTTTGCGCTGGCAGCGTTGGGGGCGGGGATGATTTCTTTGGACCATGCGATTTTTGCTGGGCGGCGCGGGGGCGGGCCGCCGCGGAAGGCTAAGGGGAAGGCGCGGGAGTGAGGGTTCGCGACTTGAGTTTACGTCGGTAACGACTGGAGTTACTTCGGTTGCGGGCGGGGCAAGAAGGAGGTCCTTCGTCGCGAAAAGCGCTCCTCTGGATGACGGCCAAAAACGGTTTGGGTGAGGAACTGTGGGGCTAGGAGAAGCGGATCATAGTTGAGTGACGGAGCGTCTAAACCCGCACCCTTTGCTGGGGGACGCAAAGAGTGCGGCACCCGGAAAAGCTAGTGCGAATACCTTGATGGTTAGGCGATTTGGGTGGAGCTGTGGTTTGGGGCGGCTTCGGTGGTGGTGGCTTCCGGAGCTACTGGGATGACCAGCCAGGCGACTAGGTAGGCTACGATGCCGAAGACGAAACCAGTGAAGAACGTGATCAGGACCACGATCAGGCGCAGGATGGTGGGATCGACGTCCATGTAATCGGCCAGGCCGCCGCAGACGCCGGCGATTTTATGGTTGGTGGCGGAGCGGGTTAGACGCTTTTGGACGTAGGGGATGCCGGCCGGCGGAGGCGCGGTGGCGGACTGGCGCGCGCCGCAGTAGTAGCAGAAATTGGAATATTCGGTGATGTCGCGCTGACATTTGGTGCAGACCATGGTTCCCTCCGGGACGTAGTACGACCATTTGTCCGTCAATCTCTCATACGAACCGGCAGGCGAAAAAGTTTCGCCTGCGTTCCTCAGGGGCTAAAGCCCCTTTCTTTCTCGGCTGTATATGTCGGAGCTAAAGCTCCGACCCCCTAAAAAACCTGTGTTGTCGGCAAGAGCGAAGCTTCAGAAAGCTTGAACCTAACATCCGCCGCAAATTCTTAGAACGCGACCAGGTCGCGGACGGCGCGGACGATGTCGTCGGTTTGGGGCAGGATGGCGTCTTCGAGCTTGGGCTGGTAGGCGCAGAAGGTGTCGGTGGCGGCTACGCGGCGGACTGGGCCATCCAGGTCGTAGAAAAGTTCGTCGGCGATGCGGGCGGCGATTTCGGCGCCGTAGCCCCAGGAACGGGTGTCTTCGTAAGCGACGATGACGCGATTGGTTTTCTGTACGGTGGCGACGATGGCTTCCCAGTCGTAAGGGCTGAGCGAGCGCAGGTCGAGAACTTCGGCGGAGACGCCGTTGCGAGCGAGTTCGGCGGCGGCGACTTCGGCGCGATGCACGACGGCACCGTAAGTGATGATGCTGACGTCAGTGCCTTCGCGGACGACATTGGCTTTGCCGAACGGAATGGTGAAATCGGGTCCGGGATATTCGGAGCGATTGTAGGGCTGACGGTAGAGATGTTTGTGCTCGAGGAACAGCACCGGATCGTCGGAACGGATGGCGGTGCGCAGCAAGCCGCAAACATCTAGCGCGGTGGAAGGCATGACCACGCGCAAGCCGGGAATGTGGGTGAAGACGACTTCGCCGCACTGGCTGTGGTAGATAGCGCCGCCGGTGAGGTAGCCGCCGATGGCGACGCGGACCACGACCGGAGCTTTGAAATTTCCGGCGGAGCGCCAGCGAATGGTGGCGAGTTCGTTGCGCAGCTGCATCATGGCCGGCCAGATGTAGTCGAAGAACTGAATTTCGGGAACCGGTTTCAAGCCGCGGGCGGCCATGCCGATGGAGCGGCCGATGATGTTGGCTTCGGCCAGCGGCGAATTGAACACGCGATCGGAACCAAATTTGCGTTGTAGACCGGAGGTAGCTTTGAAGACGCCGCCCTTCCCTTTCACGGTGGCGAGATGTTCTTCGCGGCTGCAGTCGGCGACGTCTTCGCCGAAGACGACGATGCGGGAGTCGCGCTGCATTTCGTCAAGAAGCGTGGCCGAAACCATTTCGACCATGGTTTTCGGATTGCCGTGTTTTTTGGGCTGGGCGTCGAATTCTTTTGCGGCCGGATTTATATCCGGGGAGTAGACGTCGTCGTAAATCGATTCGGGCGAAGGCATTTCGGCGGCGAGAGCTTTGTCGGTGGCTTCGACAATTTCGCGGTCGACGTCGGCTTCGAGCGCTTCGAGTTCGGATTCTTCGAGGACGCCTTCGCGAACCAGGAAGACGGCGAATTTCGGGAGCGGATCGCGCTGGGCTTCGGCGGAGCGCTCGTCTTCGCTGCGGTAAAGTTTTTCGTCGTCGGAAAGCGAATGCGAATAGGGACGGGTGACGTGCGCGTGAATCAGGGCCGGGCCTTTGCGTTCGCGGCAATGCGCGGCGGCGCGCTGAAGGGCGGCGTAGCTGGCGAGCGGGTCGGTGCCGTCACATTCTTCGATGTAAAAGTTCGGGTAGCTCTGCACCAATTTTGAAATGCTGCCGCCGGCGGTCTGGACTTCGACCGGGACGGAGATGGCGTAGCCGTTGTCTTCGATGAGATAGAGGACCGGAAGTTTTTTATTGCTGGCGGTGTTCAGGGACTCGAAAAATTCGCCCTGGCTGGTGGTGCCTTCGCCGCTGGAAACGTAAACGAGTTCGTCGCGATGGAATGCGGTCTGATTGCCCATCGGGGCTTTGCGGGCCTGTTCGAGGGCTTTCGGAAATTTTTCGTAGTAGGCGCCGGCTTCGGCTGCGCCGACGGCGGGGAAGAACTGGGTGCCGGTGGGAGACGAGCGGGTGAAGATATTGTAATCGCGATGGCCCCAGTGCGAAGGCATCTGGCGGCCGCCGGAGGCTGGATCGTCTTTCGCGCCCACGCCTTGGAGTAGCATTTCGTAGGGAGTCACGCCGAGCATGAGCATCAGGGCGCGGTCGCGGTAGTGCGGGAAAGAACCAGTCGTATTTCGGCTTGAGGAGCAGCCCGGCAGCGGCCAAGACGGCTTCGTGGCCGGCGCCGCTGATCTGGAAATAGATTTTGTTCTGGCGTTTGAGCTGGATTTCGCGGTCGTCGAGACGGCGGGAGAGGAACATGGTGCGATAGAGGCGGATAAGGGCGTCGCGGTCGAGGCCGTGGTAGCGCGAGGCGTCGAAGTTCGCGGACTTGATTTTGGTCTGGGTGGCCATCGGCTATTTCTCGCCTTGGAATAGTCGCCGGAACGATCAGATGCCAGACCATTATAGGCGAATCGCCGGGCTCGCGCCAAAAATGGTTGCGGCTGATTCTCTATGCTGGGAGGTTTAGGTTAGCGTTTCGAAGAGTTCGGCGGTTTCGGCGTGGTGCGGATCGTTGTGGCGGATGATTTTTGCTTTTTTGGATTTGAAAGGTTCTTCGGTGGGGATGCGGTCGAGCCAGCGTTGGTGGGAGAGCTTTTCGTGGCCGGAAAAATCGAGACGGATTAGGGCGCGGACATTGCCGGTGGCGGAATCGTCGGCTTTCGAAGATTTCTTTTTGGTTGCGGCAGGCTTGGATGGGGATTCTTCTTCGCCGTCGTGGTCCGCTGCCTTGGCGTCTTCGCGTTCGTATTTGAGGATTATTTTTTTGCCCAGGCGGTAGCCTTGGACCCAGTTCTCTACTTTGCGTCGGGCTTGCTGGGCGGTTTCTTCGTCGTTGCCAAAATCGAAAATCAGGAAGTCATGGGCCATGCATTGTGTATAGCGGGGTTCTGGAGGATGTGTCAAGCGAGCGAGTCACGGTAATGACTACTCGCGATAGAAAGTTGGGAAGTCGTTCTTCAGGATGCTGAGTTTGGGCAAGTCGCAGATCATGATGTACGGGTCGTGCGGGTGATTGGCGGCGTAGTCCTGATGATAGGCTTCGGCGGTGTAGAAGGCTTTGAAGGGCGCGACTTGAGTGACGATCGGGGCGCTGAATACTTTGGCGGCGTCGAGTTGCTTGATGTAGGCGTCGGCGATTTTCTGTTGGTCGGGATTTTGGTAGAAAATTACGGAGCGGTATTGGGTGCCGTGGTCGGGGCCCTGGTAGTTCAGTTCCGTGGGATCGTGGACGGCGAAAAAGATGCGGAGCAATTGGCCGTAGGTAATCTGAGATGGGTCGTAGACGACTTTGACGGATTCAGCGTGGCCGGTATCGCCGCCGCTGACAGTTTCGTACTGGGCAGTGTCTTGCGAGCCTCCGGAATAGCCGGAGGTGGAGCTGGTGACGCCTTTGACGTGCTTGAAGACGGCCTGGATGCCCCAGAAGCAGCCTCCGGCGAGGACCAGGGTTTCTTGGCCCTTTTGCGCGGCGAGCGAATCATCCACGGCCGGTTGCGGAACCGAGGGAGTTCCTACGGGCGTTGCTGATTTGGATCCGGTGGCGTTCACGGAATTGCAACCCAAAGCCAGCACGAGAGGCGCGGCTACGATAGCGACGATCAGACGGCTGAGAAATTTGTTGAAGGTAGGATTAGCCATGGCTCACTCCTAGTACGCCTGTTTCGTTCTATTGGATTCCCTGAAGTCAGCAAAGTTTCGTTGGAATTTGGCGTCGAACAGGCGAGATTGAGATTGCCGGGGGTAGCGCGCCGTGTTAGCCTCAGCGAACAAAAGGCGAACCGCCGAGGCGTGGCGGAAGCCTGTTGATTTGGTCTGATTGGTTCTTCGTGGTTGGGGGAGGCGGGCATGGCGGCTTCGCGGGCGGGGTTGGCGGTTCGAGGTAGCACGACTTTGGATACGGTGCAGGACGCCTTGGTGGCGCTGACGGCGCGGTACCGGGCGGACGAGGTGCTGACCGCGGTGAAGCATTTCCCGGCGCGCGAGGCGCAGTATCGGGACATGCCTTCGTGGGTGCGGCCGGAATTGGTGGCGGCTTACCGGGCGAAGAAAATCGAGCAGCTGTATTCGCATCAGGCTGCGGCGGCGGAGAAGGCGCGGGCCGGGAAGAATTTCGTGGTGGTGACGCCGACGGCTTCGGGGAAAACGTTGTGTTACAACCTGCCGATCCTGAACGCGATTCTGGAAAACCAGGACACGCGGGCGCTGTACCTCTTCCCTACCAAGGCGCTGGCGCAGGACCAACTGACCGAGCTGCACGATCTGGCGACGCGGCTGGATGACTGCTTCGGGGTTTTTACCTACGACGGGGATACACCTTCGGACGCGCGCAAGGCGATTCGAGAGCGCGGGCACGTGATCCTGACCAATCCGGACATGCTGCACACCGGGATTTTGCCGCACCACACCAAGTGGACGCGGGCGTTTGAGAACTTGCGGTACATCGTGATCGACGAGTTGCATACGTATCGCGGAGTTTTCGGGAGCCATCTGACCAATGTGCTGCGGCGGCTGCGGCGGATCGCGGAATTTTACGGATCGAAGCCGCAATTTATTTGCTGCTCGGCGACGATTGCGAATCCGGGCGAGCTGGCGGAGCAACTGATCGAAGAAAAAGTAGAAGTGATCGAGGAGAACGGGGCTCCGGCGGCGGAGAAGCTTTTTGTTTTTTACAATCCGCCGATGGTGAACCGCAATCTGGGTATCCGGCGAAGTTATTTGAACGAGACCACGCGGGTCGCCAAGGAATTATTGAGCCGGAAATTGCAAACGATTGTTTTCGCCAACAGCCGGCTGCATACCGAAGTGCTGCTGACGTATTTGCAGCAGGCGAATCGTCCGCAGCCGGGAGAGGCGGAGCCGATTCGCGGTTATCGCGGCGGATATTTGCCCGGAGAGCGGCGAGAAATTGAGCGCGGGTTGCGCGAAGGCCGAGTGCGGGGGGTGGTGACCACCAACGCGCTGGAATTGGGGATCGATATTGGATCGCTGGACGCGAGCGTGATGGCCGGGTATGCGGGATCGATCGCTTCAACCTGGCAGCGCGCGGGACGCGCGGGGCGGCGCAATGGGACTTCGTGCGCGGTGATGGTGGCGTCGTCGGCGCCGCTCGATCAATTCATGGTGCAGCATCCGGATTATTTTTTTGGGCGCTCGCCGGAACACGCTTACGTACAGCCGGACAATCTGGAAATTCTGGTGAATCATTTGAAGTGCGCGGCGTTCGAACTGCCGCTGGCGCCGGATGAAAAAATCGGAAATGTAGATCTGCCGGAGCTTTGCGCCGGGATGGCCGAGGCGGGATTCCTGCACAACAGCGGCGGAAATTGGCACTGGGTGCAGGAGGCGTATCCGGCGGATACGGTGAGCCTGCGGTCGGTGACGTCGGACAATTTCATCATCATCGATACCACCGGACATCCGGAATCGCTGGAGGACGGCGAGCCGGAAGTGATTGGGGAGTGCGATTTTTCTTCGGCGCTGACCACCGTGCATCCGAAGGCGATCTACATTCATCAGGGACAGCAGTATCACGTCGAGAAACTGGATTTCGAGCAGCGCAAGGCCTACGTGAAATCGGTGAATGTGGATTACTACACCGACGCGATTCGTTACACGCAGGTGAGGGTACTGGAGGTGGCGGAGGAAGCGCGGATCGCGGGTCCGGCGGCGCGGGTACATGGAGATGTGCTGGTGCGTTCGCAGGTGGTGGGATTCAAGAAGATCAAATTTTTCACCAACGAAAATATCGGCGCGGGGAAATTGGAATTGCCGGAAAACGAAATGCATACGACGGCGTTCTGGATCACGCTGGAACGGCCTTTGCTGACCGAGCTGCCCTATGCGCTGTCAGACCGGCAGAGTGGAATTTTTGGGTTGTTGTACGCGCTGGAATCGATGGCGACGTTGTTGCTGATGTGCGACCGGCGGGATTTGGGGACGGCGGTGGGCGAGAGGCCGCCGAGCCCGGGAGTGGAGAGTGATTGGCAGGAATTCAGCACGGCGACCAGCGATCCGGCGGAGATGAAGGAATTCTTCGAGCCGAATTTGTATTTGTACGACGCGTATCCGGGAGGGATTGGATTCAGCGAGCCGCTATTTCGGGCGCACGAGATTTTGTTGCGCAAGACGCGGGAACTGATTGCGGGGTGCCCTTGCGAGCAGGGATGTCCTTCGTGCGTGGGTCCAGCGGGCGAAAAGTGCGAGAAGACGAAGGAAGTGGCGCTGGCGATTTTGGCGAAGCTGTGCGAGAACGAGGCGGCGGCAGCGGCGTAGAGACAGAAAACAAAAATGTCATTGCGCGGAAAAATTTCGGGATTGGCGGCGTTACGACCGGCGAAAGGTCGCGGCCCAGCGGCGAAGGCTGATTCGGTGCCAACGATTTCCGGCTCCGCGTTCGTGCGTCCGGGATTTTCGCCTGGGTTGCCGGACGGAGCGGCGGAGTTAGCCGCGCGGTTGGAAGCCAAGGCGCTGGCGAATTCTTTTGGCGAGCATCTCAGCGTGAAGAAATGGTTCTCCGAGCCGATTGGGTTTGCCGCGCCGGAGGGCGAAGTGAATGCGGCGGCGTTGCGTTTGCTGGCGCCGGAGGCGGCGAGCGAAGTGTCGGAT
>CAWIEL010000043.1:0-13219 GCA_963835025.1 uncultured Acidobacteriota bacterium | reverse complement strand
GGGTGGAATCGACCATGACGTAGTAGGAATCGATGCCGACTTGCTTGAGCATGGCGCCCATCAAGGTGGCTTTGTCTTTGCAGTCGCCGTATTGGTTTTTGAAAACGTCGGTAGCGCGGTGGGGCTGGTAGCCGCCGATGCCGATTTCGATAGCCACGTAGCGAATCTGGCGCTGCATGTAGTTGGAGATGGCCTGCATTTTCTGCCAGGGGTCGGTGATGCCGGCGGTGAGTTCGGCGACTTTCTTGTCGAGCTCGGGCGAACTCTGGCGGCTGCCGCTGGTGAGGTTGCCGTACCAGACGCCGATGTCGTCCCAGCTGCCAGAGGATTTGGCGCGGAGCTTGGGATCGCGCGGAAAATATTTGATGTCCATGCGGCCTGCCAGGGCGCGGAAGGGCGGCATTTCCGGTTCGGGTTCGATGGCCGGAATATTTTCCACTTCCCAGGTGTAACTGTTGCCGCTGGAAGTTTTCGGTTCTTGCTTGGGGTAATTGGCCCAGCGGTCGGTGAATTCCCAGCCGTTGGGCAGCACCAGGGAGAAGCGCGAACGGCGCGTGGGAATTTCGCCCTGAAAAACCCAATCGTCCTCGAACATGTACGGACGTTTTTTCTGAACGATTTCGTAGCCGACGACGTTGCCGGGCTCGAAGGCGGAGAATTTGAGGAACTTGACGCGTAAATCGCTGTATCCCCCGAAGGCGTTTACGCTGGATTCGGCCGCATCTTTTTCGTTGAGCTGCAGCTCGCGGCCATCGGCGGTGATGGTCCAGGCTTTGAAGAAGGAAAGCTTGCGATCGCTGTCGAAACCGACGCCGGCCTGGTCGTACTCCCGGCGAGCTTCGGGGCGCAGGATTTTGTAAGCGACGCGATAGCGCGTCTCGATTTCGCCGTTGTCCTTTACCGTGGTTTGCTCTTCGTGGAGCAGGGTGACTGCTACGGTTTCCTTGGGATATTCGGGCAGAGTTTCTTTGGCGGCGGTGCGCAGCCAGTCCGGGGCGGAGTCGGCGGCCCAGACCAGGCGCGAGGGCCGGGCGAGAATCGAGCCGAAGAGCGCGGCGGCACCGGCGGCGACGAGGACCAGGCTAATTGTTTTTCGCGGATTGCGCATTCTGCAAAACGATTTGGGCGTCGTCATTCGTTTTCACCTGATTGAAAAAGCTGCGCAATGCGGGATAGGCCTTGATCGGGAACATGAAGCCGTCGAGGACCAGGGTGCGTTTGACTTCCACGGTCGAGCCTTGTTGAGTGGCGGCGATGTCGTAGGTGACCACGCCGGGGTGAACCTGCTTGGCCGGCGGGACTGCTTCGAATTTGTAGCCGTCGGGCGCGGTGAATTTGATGGTGTCGATTTCCTCGTAGGGCGTGGGGAAATGGACGGAATAGCGGCGCTTTTCGGGTTCGAAGGCTGCCGCTTGCCGCGCGCGAAAAGCGGAGAGCGGGACCAGCATGCGGTGCCCGGCCGAGGTGCCGAACCCGGGGATCTTCACCGTGCCTTCGACATGGACCGGCAGTTCGTCGTTGTCCCAGTTGGTGACGGCGGTGACCTCAAAACTGGAACCGGTAGGCAGCAAGTTTTTGATGTGATCGCCCAGCGATTTGGTGCGGCCGGTTTCGTCGGCATGGCGCAGGACCTCGCGTCGTTCGGCGCCGAAGCCTCCGGTGAAGTCGACGCTCAACTTGCCGCTGGCATTGCCTTCCTCATCGAGGGTGAGGTCTGCGGTGCGCACCAAGGTGAACTGACTGGGTTGCTGGGCGGGGATGACGACGATCTCGCCGCCATTCTTGGTGCAACGGAGGCCGCGGGTGGAAGTTTCGTACCAGGGCATGATCCCGAACGGATAGGTGACGGCGGAAGGATCGAGAAAATAATCCTGGGTTCCGGCGTGGACCATGACCAAGTCGGTGTTCAGTTCGGTGACGTTGCGCATCTGCGGGTTGAATAAAGTGGTCGAGCGCGCCGCGGCCCAGACTTTATCGGCGGTGAATCCGGCGGCGCGGACCAGGCCGATAAAAGCGTCGTTGATTTCGGGAGAGGTGGCGTAGTTGTGGTTGAGCAGGTCTTCGACATTGTTGTTGGGCTTGATCTGTTCCTGTTTTTCTTCCTTGGAGCTTTTGCCGCCTTCGTCCGACAAATTGCGGATTTTCTGCACGCGGGCATAGATCTTGCGCAGCTTTACTTCCGGCGAATCTCCGGGGGAGACGGTGCGAGCCAGGTCGGCTTCCAGCGGGCCTTTCTTGCCGATGAATTTGTCGATTCCTTCGGCCCGGTCCTTGGCGATGCGATCCCAGAACTGTTGCTCGGTTTCGTTGGGGGGATCGTCGCGGTGTTTGTAGAAGAAATCGACGCGCACCTGCAGCGAGCGAAGCGGCGGCATAAATTGTTCTTCATCGATGCCGGCGATGTTGTGGATATCCAGGATGAAGTTGCCGTTGTTCTGCTTGGTCGGAATTGCGTCGGCCGGCAGGCCATACTGGCGGTAGATCAGCGGGAGGGCGAAACCGCGATCGTCGGGCCGGATGGTAAAGCGCCCATCGCGGGTATACAAGGAGCCGCTGACTACCCAGCCGAGATTGAAATAATAATGAGGATCGCGCTGCACCGTGTATTTGAATTCGACGATCGAGCCGGGGTGAACGTCCGGCAGGGTGAAGGTCTTGGCCAGATATTGCGAGCCGCCGGCTTTGACGATGGTTTTTTCCAGAATTTTGCCGTCGAAATTGACGATGGTCCCGTCCGGCTGGATGGTCCGGCCTTTGATGCCGCGGACGTCTTGCTGCCCTTTCAGAAATTCAATCTCAACGTTGCCGAAGCGGGTGCCTTCCTCCGTGAAAATTTTGATGCGCTTGTATTCACTGTCGGTGGATTCCTTGGCGTCGATATCGTTTTCGCGATAGAGGATCATAGCCGGGGCGCCGGGATCGGCCGGATTGTCCTTCATGGCCAGGTCGGCGGGGGGAATGGGCAGCCAATCATCGCCGGCAGCGACCGGGCGGTTGGCGACCGCAGCGACGAAAATGGCGGCGAAGAATACGGTGAGGCAAACGAATCGCTGGGTTCGATTCATGCTCGAAGTCCTCTCGTGTTCAGGAGAAAGGGTTACCACGATGCGGCAAGAACGCCGCGGAACACGGGGGCCCAGTTCTCAATCGGTGAAGTGTTGCCAAGGTATCTTGAAGTTAGACGTATGTCAACGGAACGGTGGGAGGGAAGTGCGGGGAGTGGCGAGGTTGTGGCGCGGTCGTGGCGCGGTCGCTGGGGGCCGGGGCTTCGCGTTTAGGGTTGGGCCAGGAGAAACTCCAGCGTCGGGCGCCGCGGCGGCCTCCTCTGGATGACGGCCAAAAACGGTTGGATGCTGGGACATTGCGGCTAGGAGAAGCGGATGGTCTAAAACCGCACTCTTTGCGTGAGGCTACTGCGCCAAGAGTGCGGCACCCGGAAAGAAGAGTTAACACCGAAGACGCAGAGAAAGGTTCGAGAGCACGGAGGCGCTGGCGCCGCGGGAGCCGGTTGGCGAAGTCGGCGCAGGGCCCAACTGGTGGGGGGGCGGCACGACGAACCGGATGGTGGCTTTGAACGGCACGGCTTTTCCGTCCTGCAGGTAGGGCTTGAATTTCCATTTGGTGACCGCGTCATGTGCCGCGAAAAACACCGGGACGTCGAGTTTTTTCGGATTCGAAGTGCCGAGGATGGTGCCGTCGTCATCGACCGAGACCTCAATTTCGACTAGCGTGCCGGGGCGCACGCCTAGAGGAAAGTTTGGTTCGACGGTATTGCTAGCGAGAGCGCGGGCGTCGTGATCGGAAAGCTCGAGGACCGGCGGCGGCTGGGTGACTTGGACGTTGTAGGCGAAGCCCATCAGGGAGGTGACTTGGACTGGGACACCTTTTACTACCGGCGCATTTAGTTTCCATTTCAGTATGGCGTCGGCCAGCGGCTGCTGCAGGGCGGCGTTGTCGCAGCCGCCGGGGAAAACTTCGCGAACGTTTCCGGCGCGGTCGGCCGAGACGAAAGCGCCGCAGCCGCCGGTGGGCGAGCCGCCGACAACCGTAGGCCAGGTGATTTCCGGGCTGCCGATGACCAGCTTGCGCATGGTGTCTTCGCCGATCTGCAGGAAGGTGATGCGTTGGGCGGCGGGAGTGGGCGTGGCGACGGTGAAAAGGGACTCGTCGGCGGCCGGATAAGGTTCGAGAGTGGTAATGGTCGCGGTGATTTCGGTTTTGTACTCGGGTTCGGTCACGATGCGACGAGCGACGCGCTTATCTCCAAATTTGTGGTAGTCGCGAAACATGGCGAAATACGACTTGGTGAAGATGGATTCGAAGGTGCCGTCGCCGTTGAAGCAAATGACCCAGCGATCGACGCGAAAGTGCAGGTCGCCGCAGGTTGTGCCGTCCGACGATTTGTACCCGCCGGCGGTGAGGGTCGGGACTTGTTGCAAGGACGAAGCGAACGGCAGCGGATCGAAAAGGGCGGTGACGAATTCGTTTAGCCAGTAAGGGTAATAGTCGCCGGTATTGTTTTCGGAAACGTTGTCGCCATTGACGATGAGCGTTTGCGAAAAATCGGGTGAGGTGATGGTTCGGTGGTACTTGGTGGGCGAGAGCCAGAATTGTTCGATTTCGGCGTGACGCGGCGATGAGGGGTTGGTGGTTTCGGCGATGGAAACTTTTATGTGGAACGGCTGGCTGCCGGGGGCGGTGAGTTGAGACTTTTTTAGGGCTTTCTCGGATTGTTCGCTGAGCCATTTCGCGTTGTTGGGCAGGGGCGTCGGTGGGACTGCGTATTGGGCGCGCGCGACGGAGGCGACGGAGGCGGCGGAGAAGATCAGGGATGCCAAGAGCAGGAGGCGCGAGAGGGGATGGGATTTCATCGCGGGTATTCTACACGCGGGAGGGCTCCATGGAAATTTTTTGGGTGGAAGCTCGGTGGCGGTGTGGGGATTGCTTCGGTTGGGGGCGGGGCAAACTGTTGGTCGACGGTCAGTCTGAGCGGAGCGAAGATCTCAGCGCATTTCGTGGATAGGCTCTTCGCCTGTTTGCACGCCACTTTTAGTCGGGTGTGGCTTAGTGCGGCGAGGATTGCGGAGGCGCTTCGCGCTGGGGCGTTTGGGTGGGGCGGGCTTCGGGTCAAAAGCGGCGGCAGAGCCGCCGCACTCTACAGTGGGCGGGGCTTGGCTCGTATTGGGACGCTCCGCGATTTTTTTTGGCGCGGGCGGCGCGCGCTTGGCGCTTCGCGCTGAGTTTCGCGATTTGGAGTTGATTAGTGGGCGGCTTTGGCGGAGGCGCGGGCGATGTCTACGTGGCGGTGCTCGCCCAGATTTTCTTTTTCGCCGGTTAATTTGGATTTTAGGTAGCCGAAAAGTTGGACGACTTTCGCGCTGGGGCTGTCCCAGTATTCGGCGCTGGTGACTTCGACGCAGAGTAGGCAGATGTTGGGGTCGGCGACGCCGCCGGGGAACCAGGCTTGGTAGGATTCGCTCCAGAGCTGCTGCATTTTGGCGCGGTCCATCGAAATTTTCGCGGTGCCGCTGACCGAAACGAATTCCATGTTGCCGGGCTTGGCGTAGGCCAGGTTCACGTGCGGATGCGCTTCGAGGTCTTCGGTCATGGGCGAATTGAGGGCGGCGAAAAACCAGAGGCGGCCGTCGAAGCGCTCGTTTTGGGTGGTCATCGGGCGGCTGGTCAGCTGGCCATCGCGAGTGACGGTGGTGAGCATAGCGAATTTAATGTCGCGGATCAGGCGCCACAGTTTGGCGAAGTCACTGGCGAAATTCTTGGTGGTCGATGTTTCCTTCATGGCGCCTCGCTCGGGTGCGGATTTTTGCTGGTGAGATGAGGCTAGATGATCGTGGCAGGTGCGGACATCGGGTATTTGCCTGAAGGGTGGATAGGCGAAGCGGTAGGGTGCGCGGTTGGCTGTCATTCTGAGCGGAGCGAAGAATCTCATCCAGTTTTGAGTTGCGCAGGCGGTGGCGTCGACGGCGGCTATGTCGTGGTGGGCTGGGTGCGGGAGCATGGATGAGATTCTTCGTCGCGAACGGCGCTCCTCAGAATGACGGCGAGTTTTTGGTGGGGTGAAGATCGCGGTGGCGCTTCGCGCTGGATGCGTTGTCGCGGCGCGGGCGTCGGGTCAAAAGGCAAAAGATTAGGTGGAGTTAATTTGTTAGGATGGCGGGCATGAAATGTTTTTCTTGTGCGGAGGAGTTGCCGCTGCGGGCTACGTTTTGCCCGAGGTGTGGGACGGCGGTGGATGAGAGTTCGAGTCCGACGGTGACCAGCGTGCGGCCGTTGAGTGGCGCGGGCGCGGGTTCTGGTTCGGGCGGGCCGGCGGCGGGTTCGGGATCCGGTAGTGCGGGACGAACCGGCGCCGGAGGTGCCGGCTCGATGAGCGGATCGTTTGGCAGCGCGCGCACTTCGGGAGAAGCGCGCGGGGGGAAGAGTTTTACTTCGTCATCCGCTTCGCGGTCGGGAACTTCTTCCGGTTCGCATTTTGTGGCCGGCACGACTTTGGCTGGGCGGTACCGCATCGTTTCGCTTTTGGGCAAGGGCGGGATGGGCGAAGTGTTTCGCGCGGAAGATTTAACGTTGAACCAAACCGTCGCGCTGAAATTTCTGCCGGTTACGATGCACGACGACGAAACCGCGCGGGCGCGTTTCTACCAGGAAGTGCGGCTGGCGCGCGAAATCGCGCACCCGAATGTGTGCCGCGTTTTTGACGTGGGCGAAATGGAAGGGCGGCTATTTCTGACGATGGAATACGTCGACGGCGAAGATCTGGCTTCGCTGCTGCGGCGCATCGGACGTCTGCCGCAGGATAAGGCGTTTGGATATTGCGCGGAAGTTGTGCGCGGGACTGGCGGCGGCGCACGATAAAGGCGTGCTGCATCGCGATCTGAAGCCGGGCAACATCATGCTCGACGGCCGCGGCCGGGTGCGCATCACCGATTTCGGTCTGGCGGCGCTCTCCGGGCAGATTCGAGGCGGCGGAGAAGTTCGCGCCGGCACGCCGGCGTACATGGCGCCGGAACAACTGGCCGGAGCGGAAGTCACCCAGCGCAGCGACATTTATTCGCTGGGCCTGGTGCTGTACGAAATTTTCACCGGGAAGCGCGCGTTTGAAGCGACAGCTCGGCGGAATTGGCTCGGCTGCAGCGAATCGGCAGCTCCGCCATCAGCCTGTCGAGCGCTGGTGAAAGATATCGATCCGGTGGTCGAGCGGGTGATTCATCGCTGCCTGGAGAAAGATCCGGCGAATCGGCCTTCGTCGGCGCTGCGGTGGCGGCGGCTTTGCCCGGAGGCGATCCGCTGGCGGCGGCGCTGGCCGCGGGTGAAACGCCTTCGCCGCGATGGTCGCGGCGGCCGGCGAAAAAGAAGGTTTGCGTCCGGCGATCGCGTGGGCTTGTCTCGCGCTGGTGCTAATGGGACTCGCGGCGCTGGGCTGGCTATCGAATCGCATGAGCGTGGTGAATTTGAGTCCGCTGCCGCTGGCTCCGGAAGTCCTGGCGCAGAAAGCGCGCGACCTGACCCAGACGCTGGGCTACGCGCAGGGCATCGACACTTCGTACGGGTTCGGGCGCTACGGCGGGTTCGTGACGCATATAAATGATACGGACAAAGGCCTGCACCGCTGGGACCAGCTGAAGTCCGGCGCGCCGCCGGTGATTTTGTTCTGGTACCGCGAAAGCCCGCAGTACATGGAGAATTCGGAGTGGACCTGGACGCCCGGCGCGTTTCCGGAGCAGCCTCCGATGAAAATTTCCGGGATGGTGCAGGAATTTTTTACGCCGGAGGGGCGGCTGACGGAATTCCTGGGGATTCCGCCGCAGTTGGAGAAGCCGGAAGAAGCGGCGGTGCCGGCGCCGGCTCCGGACTGGTCGCCGCTATTTGCGGCGGCGAAGCTGGATCCGAAAACTTTTCAAGCCACGACGCCGTTGTGGAACGCGTTGGTGGCGAGCGATACGCGCGCCGCGTGGATTGGCACCTGGCCGGGGCGTCCGGATATTCCGTTACGGGTGGAAGGGCAAGCGTATCGGGGCAAAGTGGTTTTCTTCGGGACGTATTTTCCGTGGGATACGCCGGAGCGGCAGCGCGGCGACACGCGTACCACCAATGACAAAGTGCAGGGCGCGATCGGACTGGGACTTCTGCTGCTGATCGTGGGGATGGGAATTGTTTTGGCGCGGGGAAATTTTCGCGCGGGACGCAGCGATTTTAAAGGCGCGGCGCGGCTGGCGCTTTTCACGTTTTTGCTGGCGCTGGTGGCCATGTCATTTTTCGCGCACCACATTCCGACCGGCGGCGAAGTGGCGTTAATCATGATGATGTGCGGTTGGGCGCTGGTGGCGGCGGCTCTAGTGTGGCTGATGTATGTGGCGCTGGAGCCGCATGTGCGGAAACGCTGGCCGACGTCGCTGGTGTCCTGGTCGCGCATGCTGGGCGGGGAAATGTTGGATCCGGTGGTGGGACGCGACATTTTGTTGGGCGTGGTGCTGGCGATTCTGTGGGCGGTGATCGCCAACGTGGGGAATCTGCTGCCGGGTTGGATGGGCAAGATGCCGACGGCGCCGGATTCGACTTTGGATTTCGTTATTTTGGGCGGAATTCACTACACCATTGGCGACATTCTGCTGAATCTGACGCTGTATATTTTTGGATCGCTGGCGCTGTTTTTTATTTTCTTCGTGGTGCGGCTGCTGTTGCGCAACGAATGGCTGGCGGTGGGCGCCATCGTTCTGCTGTTTGGGTTGCCAGCGCTATTTGTGGAGAATCCGGTGTTGCATGCCGTGGAAAATATGCTGGTGTTTGGCACCGCGCTGTTGCTGCTGGTGCGGTTTGGATTGTTGGCGCTGTTGGTGGCGTTGTGCGTGAACAACGTGCTGCAGGCATATCCGCTGACCGGGCATTTGTCGGAGTGGTACGCGCAGCCGACGATTATTGTGTTCATCCTGGTGACGGCCTTGGCGGTTTTTGGGTTTTACACCGCCACGGCGGGGAAGTCGAGGCTGGGCGGGATTTCGCTGGATGAGTGAGGGGCGAGCGCGCGGTGCGGCATGGGCACGCGAGAGCATCGAGCTTCGCGGCGTGGGCCCGGGCAAGAAGGAGATCCTTCGTCGCTTCGCTCCTCTGGATGACGGCCAAAGGCGGTTTGGGTGGTAGGACTGCACGGCTAGGAGAAGCGGATCGGTCGGCCAAGGGCTGGCGGCTGAGCTAAAAAAGGCAGCTGTCCGATGCTATTTGAAAAGCTCTGTGGACGGAGACGATGGCGAAGCGCGGGTACGTTTACATTCTCGCGAGCAAGTCGGATGTGCTTTATGTAGGAGTGACGGCGCGTTTGGCGCGGCGGATGATTCAGCACCGGCAGAAAATGGTGGAAGGGTTTACGTCGCGTTATCACGTTCTGCGTTTAGTGTATTGGCAGCGCTACGACGATATTCGCGGCGCGATTGCTCGCGAGAAGCAAATCAAAGGGTGGTCGCGGGCGAAGAAAATTGCGCTGATCGAATTGAGAAATCCTAAGCGGAAGGATATGGCCGAGGGATACTTTCCGATCAAGCAAGGCTAAAAACGCTGATTCTTGTTTCCCCGCCACGATCGATCCCGTTCTCCTAGGCTTTCCGTCCTGCACTCACCCGCACTTGGCCGTCATCCAGAGGAGCGTTCTTCGCGACGAAGGATCTCCTTCTTGCCCGGGCTTCAGCGACGCAAGGGTTCTAAGCGAAAAGTCGAAAGGCAGGTTCGTGTGCGTGCAACGAATGAGGACTTTCGATTGGGGATTGTGCTGCCTGAGCAGCTTCGCTCTAAAGCCTGGGCAAGAAGGAGATCCTTCGTCGCTTCGCTCCTCTGGATGACGGCCAAAGGCGGTTGGTCGGCAGAACTGCACCGCTAGGAGAAGCGGATCATTTGGCGGCAACGCTGTGACGCCGCAAAGCCAAGACGCGAAGGAAAAGTGAAGCTGTAACGACCGCTCATGCTGACTTTCCTGCACTTTTGAATGCCCTCCAAAAAGGCTAAATTTATTGGACTTTTTACTTATTTTTGCGCCGGGGTGTGCCGTTTTGCAGCGACGTTTTTTGGCTGGGAAAAGTGGGGGCGGGGAGGGAAAAGCCTGGGCCGTGGCGGGCGATTGGGCGCGTGCGAAATGCTTTGGATTCAACGCTTCGAATGGTACTGGGCGTGCACTTACCGGTGTGTTGGTCGCTGCAGCTGTGGAGAGTGTGTCGCTATCGGGAACCGTAGTAACGGTTGGATCGCAGCATTCGCATGGAGAGCAATGACTGGAACGGTTGGCATCCGCGGAATTTACCCAGTGAGATTCGGAGGAAAGATGTTGAAGAAATTGGCGATTTTGGTTTTGGCCGGTGGCAGCTGCCTGGCGATGACGGCGAAGGCCGACAACGTGAGCGTGAGCAGCTCGGCTGCGAACACCACCAACAATTCGGGAAGCGCGACGCAGAACATTATAGGAAATTCCGCGTGGGCCGCGCCGATTGCGGGTTCCAGCTGGGTTTCGTACGGCGACACCGGCGACACTTCGGACCCGGGATTTTTCGCGCCGGTGAATGGCACCGCGGTGACTTTTTCGCAGACCTTTACTTTGAATGGCCCGGTCACTTCGGCGTGGCTCGATGTGCTGGCCGATGACACCACTTCGGTGTGGATCAACGGGACCGAAATTGCGTCGGCGGATTTGGGCGGATCGTATCCGACCTGCGCGTCGCTGCCGATCGGCTGCCTGACCGGCACTGAAGGAATTTTCGGCACTTCGCAACTGGCGCCCTATTTGCAGAATGGCACCAACACCATTTCGTTCGTGGTCTATCAGGAAGGCGGCAGCTCGTATGGTTTGGATTATGCGGGCGGCGTTACGACGGCTCCGGAACCGGGCGCGCTGTTGATGCTGGGTTCGGGTTTGATTGGGTTGATTAGCATGGGACGACGCAAGCTACTGCAGAGCTAGTTCGTTTTTCGTTAGTGCTGGTTCGCTCCGCGGGCTCGTGTTCCGTTTCTCTCCTTGTAGTGTAATTTGAAAAGCTCTGGCACAAAAAAGCCGCCCTTCGGGGCGGCTTTTTTGTTTTTGGTCGCGTGTGGGCGGAAAGCCGAGCTTCGCGGTGACGTCGTGGCAAGAAGGAGATCCTTCGTCGCAGAAGGCGCTCCTCTGGATGACGGCCAAGTGCGGGTTAGCGTCAGGCAAAACGGCTAGGAGAACAGGATCGATAGTGATGAGGCTGTCACCCACTTCTTCGAAAGGCAATCGGTCGTCGCCGTTTCGTCCAACGATCCGCTTCTCCTAGTCTCTCAGTCCTACCATCCAACCGTTTTTGGCCGTCATCCAGAGGAGCGATTTTCGCGACGAAGGATCTCCTTCTTGCCCGGGCTACAGCCGAAGCACCGCGTGGTTCTGTTGTGGTGGCGCTTCGCGCTGGAGAACGCGGGTGGCGCGGACGGCTTCGGAAAAGCGGCGGCATGGCCGCCGCACTCCAAAGTGGGCTGGGCGTGGTAGCGGTGTTACGCGCACAACTATCGGTGTCGCGGGCTGCGCGCGCATCGCGCGTTGGCGGCTTGATGCGTGCTCGTTGCGAATTTACTTAGGAGTTTGGCGGCGATGATTTCTACTTTGGAGATGCTGGGCGGGCGGGAGAACAGTTCGCCGGCTTTGGCCATTAGGGCGGCGGCTACGGCGCCGTTGAGGTGGGCGTCGCGGCCGGCTTCGTCGGGGAAAACGTCGAAGATGCCGAAGCTGGTGCCGCCCATTTTCATGGCGAACCAGGCGGTGGTGGCCGGTTCTTGATTCACCAGCGCGAGTCCGCCCTCCAAAAATTTTTCTACTTCGGCTTCTTTTCCGGGTTTTGCTTCCATGTGCACGTACAGCGCGGTTTTCACCATGGTGTAGCTCCTTTATGATAAGAACGAATCCTGCGCGAATAGTTTGGCAGGTCTGATGGCGAGCGGCAACTTTGGGAAGTACTCGCATGAGGCGATAGATTCTTAATTTCTTTGCCTGACTGGCTAACGGTGACGACAGAATTTGTTTTCCAGATGATTACAACCGGGCTTCTCGTCGCGGTCATTGCGTTGATGACCAAGATTGTCAAAGAAGTATTGCCGGTGCTCAGCGAGGAAGACCAGGAATCGTTGCGGGGCTTTAGTGGAAACGGCAGATTGCACGGCGTAAACAGGGCCCTGAGAAATGCCTGGGACATACATGTCGCGAAATACCCGCAAAGCCATAAGCGAGCAGCCGCGATCTTCCTATTTGTCGTCTCGGTCTTATCCGTAATGCTTTTGCCGATTTGGATGGCGCTCGGTCAGCGGTGAGGAGCGGTTTCGAATGAAAACAGAAATGCGCCGAAGAGTTTGGCTTCAGTCGTTAGCGCTGGTTGTCGCATGTTGCGCGTGCGCGTGTTCGGGCCGCGGGCAAACGGCGCAGAATAATTCTGCGGCGTCTGGGTTGGCGGCGCCAATATTTACGGATCATGGGGCGAATTCGGCGGCGGCGCAGGCTGAACCTTATGTGATTTTGGTTTCGCTCGATGGTTTTCGGTATGACTACCCGCAGAAATATGCGGCGCCGAATATTTCGGCGCTGGGGGTGCGCGGTGCTTCGGCACCGGACGGCATGATTCCGGCGTTTCCTTCGGTGACGTTTCCGAATCACTACACCATCGTGACCGGGCTGTACCCTGAGCATCACGGCATCGTGAACAACGCGTTTTACGATCCGGCGCGCAAACAGGTGTACAGCTATCGCGACGCGGCGGCGGAAACAGACGGGACTTGGTATGGCGGCACGCCGTTGTGGGTGCTGGCCGAACAGCAGGGGATGCGTGCGGCGTGTTTTTTCTGGCCGGGTTCGGAAGCGGAAATCCTGGGCGTGCGGCCGACCTATTACATGAAGTACGACGCGAAATATCCGAACGAGCAGCGGGTGGAGCAGGTGCTGGCCTGGCTGCGTCTGCCGGCGGAAAAGCGCCCGCATTTTATTACTTTGTATTTCAGCGACGTGGATAGCGCAGGGCACGCGCACGGTCCGGACAGCGAGCAGGTGCGCGCGGCGGTGGCGGAAGTGGATCGCGAAATCGGCAAGCTGGCGGCGGGCGTGGCCGAATTGAAATTGCCGGTGGATCTGGTGGTGCTGGCGGATCACGGCATGGAAAAGGTGGAAGGCGATTCGATCAATCTCGACCAGTATTTCGACAAGTCGCTGATCGTGACGCCGGTG
>CAWIEL010000042.1:0-39253 GCA_963835025.1 uncultured Acidobacteriota bacterium | reverse complement strand
TTGCCATTTATGGAGATGGCGAGATTATCGTAGACCGCGGCTTCGGCGGGAAGACGCAGGGTGAAGGTGAAATCGTGTGCGGCGCCGGTTGAATTTCGGAAAGTGTAGGCGCCGGCGAATTTCACTTTGTAGGTGCTGTACCAGAGCAGGCCTTTTTTGCGGTAGTCGACATTCAGGTCGGCGTTGACCGAACTTTGCTCCAGTGGAAGCGGGATCCAGGTGCGGTTTTTCTCGCGTTTCAGGGCGGTGGCGCCGTTTTCTACGGTGGTTACGCTTTCTTCGGTGACTTCGGCGTATCCGGCGCTTGGTGGAGTTTGCTCCTGGGCCGAGCCCCAGGAGGAAGCGACGCGGCTTCTGGACTGGGAATCGGACGAATAGGTACGCATGAAGATGGTGCTGCCCAGGATGGCCCAGGCGAGGGAAGTGAAGAACAGGATGACGGTGATGGCGGCAATACGTTTCAGCATGTGTTTGCTCCTTTTAGGATGAGAACCGCCGCAGGGAGAGATTACACAAATCTATTCTAATTATCAAGTACTTTGCAATACAAAGTATAGTAGGCGTTCGAGCGTCGCCCGTCGAAGGCAGGTTCGTCATGGTGACCCGGACGCGGCAGCATGGATGAGATTCTTCGCTGCGCTCAGAATGACGCGGGCCTGGGGATCGCGGCTTTCCGGCAGGTCGGGAGGCGTGGGCGGCTGCGGGAAAGCGGCGGCAGAGCCGCCGCACTCCAAAAGTTCTCGGCGGGTCGTCGAATAGCGGGCTGGCGAGGCGTCGATAGGGGCTACGTTAGTTTGGACGTACGTAGTTTGCCGCTTTGCTCGCAAATCCTCTATAATCTTTGGGTATTTAGGCGCGTTGCGGAGTGAAAAGCAACGTGCGTTGTTCCAAACCGACACTTTTTATGACCGATTTTGCCGCCAAAATTAAGAAGAAGTTACAGGACGAGATCGATGTCCTGTCGCACGAATTGCATACCGACCTGCCGAAGGAAATCAGCGTGGCCCGGGCGCACGGCGATCTTTCCGAAAATGCTGAGTACAAGTACGCCAAAGAACGGCAGCGTTTTGTGGAAGCTCGGCTGAGCCAACTGCACAAGCGGATGGGCGACCTTTCGATGTTGAATCTGCAGAACCTGCCGAAGGATCGGGCGGCGTATGGCTCGCGGCTGACGGTGCTGGACGTTGCGAAGGATTCCAAAATCGAGTACAAACTGGTGACGGTGGAAGAAGCGGACGCGGCGAAGGGCTTGATTTCGACCAGCTCGCCGATTGGACGAGCGCTGCTGGGGAAAAAGGTGGGAGATGAAGTGCGGGTGACAACTCCCTCCGGCACAAAGGACTATGAAGTCGTAAAGCTTTCCACGATTTACGAAGAGGAATAACGGGTGAAATTCATTTCATGTTAACCCGGACCATCGGCCGATACCTGATTTGGCCTGTTGACCGCTTCGCCGCACTCGTTGCACCTACCGGAATACCTCCCAACGTAATTACCTGGATGGCCCTGCTGTTGAATTTGTGGGCTGGAATTCTTTTTGCAGCTGGGCGTTTTGCGGCGGCCGGTGGAATGATGATCGCGGCGGGGCTTTGCGATTTGCTGGACGGTCCGGTGGCACGGAGGCAGGGGCGGGTTTCGCTTTTCGGCGCGTTTCTGGATTCGATTCTGGATCGCTACGCGGATCTGATTTTGTTCCTGGGCCTGCTGGTCTACTACTCACACGTGAACCGGTTTGGTTACGCGATGCTGGCCGGGGCGGCGATGGCTGGCTCGGTGATGGTGAGTTATGCGAAGGCACGCGCGGAATCGCTGGTGCCGACGTCTGAAGTGGGATTCTGGGAACGTCCGGAGCGGCTGGCGCTGATGATTTTAGGAGCGTTGACGAACCGGATGGACGTGGCGTTGTGGATTCTGGCGATTGGACCAAACATCACGGTGATTCACCGCATTCTACACACCTGGAAAGAAACGAAGGACGTGGATCCTTCGGTGGCGGCTCCCAAGGCCGGCGGGCAGAGCAACCGCAGCGGAATTTCGGATATTTCGAATCCTGCTCCGGCTTCTTCGCTGCGCAGCAGCGTCAGCGCGAATGCACGACAAACACAGAACGTGCTGACGCGAACGGCCCGTCGCGGAAGCTAGTCCGTATCTACCAGCCTCGATCAACACTGCAAATGCATTCGAAGCAGTTCCCTCCTTCGCTCGGGATGACAATAAAAAACGAGGCGTAAACAGGAGCGGCGGTAGCGCTTCGCGCTTGAGCGATCCCAGGGTGGGCGGCTGCAGAAAAGCGGCGGCAGAGCCGCCGCACTCCAAAATGAGTTGGACGCGGAGTTGGTGGTGGACGCTCCACGATTGGCCACGGTGGGGGCAGCGCGCCTCGCGGCCATGACGGCGAAAGCCTGCGGACGGCCCTCGCAATTTGTAACTTTCCATTCACATTTGTGATATATGGTTCGCACCAATTCCGCAGGGCCAAATCTTTTGGCCGAACACTTACAACTGAAGCTTGGGAGGAAACGTGGCCGCTTCGAATAGTCCTAGCCCCGCCGGAAATTCGGGATGGAGCCGGGTGGCGAACAGCAGTGACTTCCGGAAATTGCTGGCTTCCAAGAAAGCGTTTGTGGTTCCGGCGACAATTTTCTTCATCGTGTACTACTTCGCGCTGCCGGTGCTGGTGGGCTACGCGCCGAATCTGATGCAGAAAAAGATAATCGGGCCGCTGAACCTGGCGTATTTGTTCGCGCTATCCCAATTCGCGGTGGTTTTCATCATCACTTATCTTTACGTGCGGGCGGCGCGGAAATTCGATGCTGCGAGCGCGCAGATCTTGAATGAATTTACGACCGGCGCGGGGAAGGACAACTAACCGATGACAATCACTCTGATTCTTTTTCTGGCGTTCATCGCGGTCACACTGGGCATTACGGGTTGGGCTTCGCGGCGTTCGGGATCCTCGGCGTCGTATTTTGCGGCGAACCGGCAAATCAGCGCCTGGCAGAACGGAGTGGCGGTGGCGGGAGATTATATGTCCGCCGCGTCGTTTCTGGGGATCGCGGGGCTGATCGCGTTTTTTGGTTACGACGGATTTATGTATTCCGTGGGATTTTTGGTGGCGTACCTGACGGTGCTGCTGGTGGTGGCGGAGCCACTGCGGAATATCGGCAAGTACACGATGGCCGATGTGCTGGCGTACCGTTTGCATCCACGGCCGGTGCGAGCGATGGCATCGCTGAGCACGCTGGTGGTGAGCACGATTTACATGATCGCGCAGATGGTGGGCGCGGGCGCGCTGGTGGCGCTGCTGCTGAAAGGCTCGGGGATTGGGTATCAGACGGCGGTGATCGGCGTCGGCATTTTGATGATTGTGTACGTGGTGTTTGGCGGGATGATCGCGACGACCTGGGTGCAGATCATCAAGGCGATTTTGCTGATGGCTGGGACGGTTTTGCTTTCCACGATTGTTATGGCGCATTACGGATTTAGTTTGAGCGCGTTCTTCAATGATGTGGCGCAGGTGCATTACCACACTGCAGACGGAAAAGAAGTGATTAAGGACTTTTTCACTCCGGGGCTGCGGTATAAGCCGCCTTATGGTGCGCTGGATTTGTTGTCGTTGGGAATGGCGCTGATTTTCGGGACAGCGGGGCTTCCGCACATTCTGGTTAGGTTCTATACGGTTCCGGATGCGAAGACGGCTCGTTATTCGGTGGTGTGGGCAATCGGGTTGATTGGCTGCTTTTACATTTTGACGACGTTCCTGGGATTTGGGGCGGCGACGATTGTGGGGCGCGATTTCATCGCCAAAAATGGCGGCACGAATATGAGCGCGCCGTTGTTGGCGCAGGCGCTGGGCGGGAGTATTTTCTTCGCGTTTATTTGCGCGATCGCGTTTGCGACGATTTTGGCGGTGGTGGCCGGTCTGACCATTAGTGCCTCGACTTCGTTCGCGCATGATGTGTGGACCAACATTGTGCGTCATGGCAAACCGCACGATGCCGGCGAAGAACGGCGGGTGGCGCGGATTTCGGCGTTCGTGGTGGGGGCGGTGGCGATTGGAATTGCGATTCTGCTGGGGCCGACGGCCAACGTGGCGTTCTTGGTTGGCTTGGCGTTTGCGGTGGCAGCTTCGGCGAACTTGCCGGCGATTTTGTTTTCGATTTTCTGGAAGCGATTTAATACGGGCGGCGCGGTGTGCGGGTTGGCGGTCGGATTGATCGGCGCAGTAACGTTGATCTCTCTGGGACCGGCGATTATGGCGGTGGATCCTCCTACCGTGGTGGGCGCGGCGCGGCATTTGATCCAGCGGCCGGCAGTGTTTCCACTGGAGAATCCGGGGATCATAAGTATCCCGTTGGGATTTTTGGCGGCGATACTGGGGACTTTGCTGACCGCGCGGGATCCGGAGGCGGAAGACAAATTTACCGAGCTTGAAGTGCGGGCGAATACCGGGCTGGGCTCGGAAAAGGCCGTCGCGCACTAAGGGTGTGAAACTGATCCCCTTTTCTTGGTTACAACTTTCGCGTTTCCTCTGTGGCGTCCGTTCGCAGTCGAGTAAAACCGAAGGCACACCCCACTAAGAGTGGGGTGCAGACAGGCTGAGAGCCTATCCCACGGCAACCTCGCTCTTGCGGTATCATGCTGCTGGTCGATTTACCCACACTTTGAAACCTTCTCTGATCATTCACGGCGGCGCCTGGAATATCCCTGAGGAATTGATGCAGGACTGTCGCGACGGAATTCGTCGTGGATTGACTGCGGGCTGGAACATTTTGAATGCGGGTGGGCCGGCTATCGAGGCGATCCAGGCGGCGATTATTATTTTGGAGGACGACCCGGTTTTTGATGCGGGTTTTGGGTCGCACTTGAATCTGGATGGGCAGGTGCAGCTGGACGCGATCGTCATGGATGGAGCGACGCTGAAGGCGGGCGCGGTGGCAGCGGTGGAACATGTGAAGAATCCCATTTTGCTGGCGCGCGCGGTGCTGGAGAAAAGCGAGCACATGATGCTGGTGGCTTCGGGTGCTGAGAAGTTCGCGGCCGAGCACGGGATCGCTTTGTGCGACGCGGAGACATTGATTCATGAGCGCGAGCGGGCGGCTTATTTGCGGTGCCGTGAGGATTCGCATGCGGCGGAGCATCATGTAGGACACGAATCGGGGACGGTGGGCGCGGTGGCTCTGGATCGATCGGGGCATTTGATGGCGGCAACTTCGACCGGAGGGACTTGCTGCAAGCTGCCGGGGCGCGTGGGGGATTCGCCGCTGATCGGGTGCGGATGTTACGCGGACGCGCAGGCGGGCGGGGCTTCGTGCACCGGGCATGGCGAAGGCATCATGAAAATTGTGATGGCCAAGATGGCGACGGATCTACTGAGCGACCGTCGGGTGTTGACTGCGCATCGCGACAAGGAAGGCGAGCCGGGGTCGCTGCCGCAAGCGGTTGCGGATGCGTGCGTGCGTAAATTGGCGCTGCGCGCGCACACTACCGGCGGATTGATTCTGCTGGACCGCGACGGGAATCCTGGTGCGGCGTTTAATACGCCGCGGATGGCTTATGGGTACGTCGAGGCGGGCGGGACGTTTTACGTCGCGCCGTGAGCCTGCCAGGAGAAATTATTTTTTGAGGAGGACTTATGCCGATACGCGATGGGCTTTTGGCGGAATTCAATCATGAGATGGTGAGCACGCGGCAGACGCTGGAGCGAGTGCCGGAGGGCAAAGGCGATTGGGCGCCGCATCCGAAATCGATGAAAATGGGGCGGCTGGCGGGACATATTGCCGAGCTTTCGGGATGGGGCGCGGCGATCATCGCGCAAGATTCGCTGGATTTTCGTCCGCCGGGTGAGGCGCCGAGGACTCCGGCGGTGATGACTTCGCGGGCGCAACTGCTGGAGCTATTTGATAAGAGTACTGCCGAGACGCGGAAGCAGCTGGCGGGCGTGAGTGACGAGGCGTTGCTGAAAAATTGGACGCTGCTGAGTGGCGGAAAACCGATTATGACCATGCCGCGGATTGCGTTTTTGCGCGGGTTCGTGATGAATCACATCGTGCATCATCGGGCGCAGCTGGGAGTTTATTTGAGGATGAATGATGTGGCGGTGCCGTCAGTTTACGGACCTTCGGCCGACGAAGGGAAGCTTGGCTAAGAGGCGGCTGGCGGCGGATGGCTGGGGAGCTGGCTGCGTTGCTGCTGGAGTTGGTGCGTTCTGGGCGGCTGGCGCGGTTTGAGTTGCTGATGCGTTCGCGGCTGGGGCTCCGGGTTGAGTGGAGTTCGGCGCGGCGTTAGAGGTGGCGGGCTTGGGGCCCTGGCCCATCTTATATTGCCCGCTTTGACCTACCGTGCGCGACGGGCAGCCGGTGCCGAAGCAGGGGCCGGTGGCGCGTAGATACGAGCATCCCGACAAGCAAAATGCAGCCGCAGCTAGAGTAACTCCGTAGGCGAGCTTGCTCCGCATTTTTCCTGCCTCCCAACTAAATTCAAAGTGTGATGCGTTTGGCGTAGGCTGACTTTCGTTGTAGTGATGATGGCACATTGTGCGGCGGATGGCCGGGATTTGGGGGCAGGCTTGTCTGAAAACACAGCAAACAACAGGCGAAAACCTATTGGAATGGTGCGCTGTTGGGGGGCGGGTCAGGAGAACCGCGGGAGGAAAAAACCGGTGTGGCGCTGATGTTCGGCGAAAGCTGGACCGAACTGGGCAGCGAGGAAGGATTCTTCCTTTTTCGCCTTGCGAGCGAAACCAATGGCGAGGACGAGCATGCCGAACAGGGCGTGATATTCGCCGATCGCCAGCGCGGAGCCCAGCACGGCGGCGAGGATGCCGGTATAGATCGGATGGCGGATATGGGCGTAGGGGCCGCTGCGGATGAGTTGATGATCCTGCTTGATCTGGACTTCGGCGCTCCAATTCCGGCCGATGGTGGCGCGGGCCCAGATGGCGAAGAGCACTCCCGCAAGGGTGAGGATCGCGCCGAGCCAGGCGATCCAGCGGGCGTCGGGAACGAAACGTTGATTCAGTAAATCGAGAACGGGCGGTGCGGAATCGCGAATCAGCAAGAAGCCGACGACCATGTAGGCGACGTAGACGAGGCGGGCGCGACGGTCTTCTTGCTTCGACGGGCGCTTGGCGGCGAAGGCCGTTAGCAGCCAGTACAAGGCGAATAGCGACCAGGAAAATATGATCAGCAAGCTGGGCTGCCAAGCGAGCGAACCGGGCCAGGCGATGATGCGCCACAGAAACCAGAAGGCATCGGCAGTGGCGTGGTGGTGGACGACTATTTCGTAGAGGATGAAGTTCATCGTGATTTCCCTCCGCGGGTGAGAGTGCTGGATTTGCTCGAGTGAAGGTCGTAGCGGCGCAGCTTTTCGATCCAGGCTAGTTCCCCCTGCATCTGCTGCTCGATGAATTCGACAACTTTCCCGCCGTACTCTCCCACGTCCATTTCTTTTTTTAGCGGCGCGAAGCGCTGAAGGCGGAGGAGCAGGTGCGCCTGGCGCGCATCGAGAATGGCCTGACGCTGCGGCGAGGTGAGGATGGGAAAGAGGCCGACCCGGATGCGGAACTCTTCGTCCGAAGCGGCGGCCTTCTGGTCGAAATCACAAATGCGGTCGACGATGGCTTTTCTTCCAGTGGGGGTGAGGACGTAAACCTGGCGGGTCTGGCCGCGCTGACCGGCGGCCTTCTTGTGGGTGACCCAGCCTTTGGAGACGAAACGGCGGAGCAAGGGGTAGACGAGATTGTTGTGCAGGTCGGATTGGCCGCTGATGAGGCCGGCTTGCTTCTTGAGGGCGTAGCCGTGTTTGGGGCCTTCGAGCAGCGCCGCGAGCATCAATAGGTCATTCATGACTATGTCAGTTTTGTACTATAAGAAGCTCGCGGGGTCAAGATACATTTTCTTGGTCGTGGTGATCGGGGCGCGGAAGCATGGATGAGATCCTTCGTCGCAAGAATCGCTCCTCAGGATGACGGCCGCGGGCGGGCGGAATCGAAAGTTTCCGCAATTTGGCGCTTGCAGTGGCGCGCGGCGATGCGGCAAGCTCAACGCCATGAAAAATTCAAAAAAATCTCGAAAGCTTAGTGACGCTTCCCTGGCGATTCATGCCGGGGAGGAAAAATTCGGAAAAAACGGGCCGGTGGGGACGACCATCGCGCGGACGGCGACGTTTGCGTTTGCCAATTCGGCGGAGATGAAGCGTTGGTCGGAGGGCACGAGCGCGGAGTATATGTACACGCGCTACGCGAACCCGACGCTGGCGGTGGCTGAAGAAAAGATCGCGCGACTGGAAGGCGCGGAAGCCGGGGTGGTCACGGCTTCGGGGATGGCGGCGATTTCGAGCGCGTTATTATCCGTGCTGAAAGCCGGGGACGAGGTGATTGCGAGCCGGTCGCTTTACGGCGGAACGTACCGGTTGATGCGTGATATTTTTCCGCGGTTGGGGATTGTAGTGCGGCAGGTTGACACTGATTTGGCGGGCGTGGAAAGGATGGTGAACCCACGGACCAAGGCGCTTTACGTGGAGTCGCCGACGAATCCTTCGCTGCAGCTGGTGGATTTGCGGAAGGCGGCGGCATTCGCGAAAGAGTGGGATCTGATTTCGCTGGTGGACAATACGTTTGCTTCGCCGATTCTGCAAAAGCCGCTCGAGATGGGATTCGATCTGGTAATTCACAGCGCGACGAAATATCTGGCGGGACATTCGGACGTGATTGCGGGCGTGGTGGTGGGGCGTGCGAGCTTGATCAAGCAGGTTCGCGAGATGGTGATTGGGCTGGGCGGGTCGATGGATCCGGAGGCGGCGTTTCTGTTGATTCGCGGGATGAAGACGCTGGACGCGCGAGTGAAAACACAGTGCGCGACCGCGATGAACGTGGCGAAGTTTCTGGAGAACCATCCGAAGGTGGCGAAGGTGCATTTCCCCGGCCTCGCGTCGCACGCGGATCACGCATTGGCCAAGCGCCAGATGCGGGGATACGGGGCGATGATGGCGTTTGAAATGAAGGGCGGACTGGGGGCCGCGACGCGATTTTGCGACCGGGTGAAGATTTTTACTTTGGCGGGAAGTTTGGGCGGCGTGGAATCGTTGGTGTTGTTGCCGGTTTACTCATCGCATTTTCGAATGTCGGAGAAAGAATTGAAGGCGGCGAGCGTCTCGCCGGGAATGGTGCGGGTGTCGATTGGGCTGGAGGCGGCGGAAGATTTGATTGAGGATTTGCGGCAGGCGCTGGCGTAGAGCGCCCGATCGAGAGTTTCTCTCGCGTTCGACAAAGTGGGAAACAAAAAGCCCTTCCCAGTTCGCACCGAGAAGGGCCGCAAGTCTGTTCGAGGATTAGAACTCGAACTTCGCTCCGATTTGTACCTGTCTGGCTCCAGTGCTGCCATCGTTTTGACTGACCTGCGACGTGGAGTAGCCGAAGTTCGGGTCGCCGATGACGTTATCCGGCTTGGTGAACTGAGTCCGGTTGAACAAATTGTAGAACTCAAAGCGCAACTGGAATTTAAGCCGCTCGGTGATCGCGGTGGTTTTGGCCAGATTCACGTCCCAGTTGTTGATTCCCGGGCCATACCAGTGGTTACGCCCGACGTTCGAAGGCGTATCAAAGGGGATGGGGAAAAGAATTCCATCATCCTGGTTGAAGGCGGCGGGATTTTCGCCGGTGAAAACGGCAGTACTCGGCACTGAACGACCCATAGTGGGCACGGACTTGAGTGTCGAGAAATTGACGACAGTGGCCCGATCGTGAACGTCGGTGTGCAGGGTGTCAACGTTGCCGAAGATGTCGTAAGGCAGGCCGGTTTGGAAGGTAGCAATGCCGCTGAATTGCCAGCCCTCTAACACTCGGCCGGTGACGCCTTGATTGAAGTGCGCCCGCCCGCGGCCGACGTTGAACAGGTAGACGAAGTTGATTACGCCGCGGTGACGGGTGTCGAAGCCAGAGTTCCCTTTTTCACGGCGGAGGTTGAATGAATCAACCGGGAAATTGCCGTTGCCGGCGGTGGTGGCCAGCGGGTCGGAAGAGTCGTCCAGCGCGTGCGCATAGGTGTAGGACCCTTGAATCTGCAATCCATGGAAATTGCGGAGGGTGACCTGGGTTTGCAGACCGTCGTACCAAGAATGCCCGCTGCTCTGGTCGTTGAAGGCCTGAGCAAAGGCATTGTTGTGTACGGCGTCGAAGGGCAGGACGCCAAATTCTTCTCCGGCGTACAGATTGAAATCGGTAATGGTGGCTTCCGAACAACCGAAGGCATTGGCCGGGTTGGCGCAGTAGGCTTCGAGTTGGGCGACCAGAGCGGGCTGTGGCGGCGCACCGTCGACGACCCGCAGGATTCGAGTGCCGTGATTTCCGACATAGTTGGCCTCAACGGTTAAGTTGGGCGTAACTTCGCGCTGAATTCCAAGGTTCCAGGTGGTGATGAGCGGCGGCTTAATGTTGTTGGAAAAAATGTCAGGGAAAGTGAAAGCGCCGTTGTCGACTTCGTTAGTTGGGGTGAGGGGTCCCGGAGCCAGCTGGTTCGTCACCTGAGTTCCCGGGTCGGTTCCGGTATCCAGAATCGGAAGATTCTGCAAGCTGGGTTGGAAAGGCGGGTTGCCTCTCGCGTCGCCGATCAAGTTGCCGTAGACGCGGTCGCTGAATACTCCGAAGCCACCGCGTACGGAAGTTTTGCCGTCCTTGAATGGATCCCAAGCAAAACCAAGTCTGGGTTCAAAGTTGGGATAGTAATCCTTGTAGAGCTGATGGCCAGTTCCGGGACCAACCGGAGTGAAAAAGAACGGGGCATCGCCACTGGCGTCCGTGAACAGGTTAGAAAGATTGCCGGCCCGTTCGTAAGGAACGCCATACCATTCGTAGCGCAGACCAAAGGTGAGCGAAAGATTGGATCGGGCTTTCCAAACATCCTGGATGTATCCGGCGATTTCGTGTTGGACGAAGTTGAGCTCGTCTTTCGCGTGGCGATTGCCGGCCAAATCAAAATATTGTGTTTGAGACTGAGTGGCCACCAAACCGAGCAAGCCGGAAACCTGGTCTTCCAATAGCAGGCTGTCGACCCCCGGATTCAGACCTTGTACCGTGGCGGCGCCGAAATCGTTAAAAATATTGAAGTCATAGGAGGTGCGCGAGCCGAAATTGTCGTTGTTGTTGGAGTAGACGTCGCGGTAATCTGCTCCGAATTTTATGGTGTGGTTGCCCAAGACTTTGGTGACGTTGTCGGTGTAGGAATAGGTGCCGGTGTAACGGACCTGACCGTTGGAGTCTCCCAGGTTTTGGCAGCCGAACCCGGTCAGACCGGGCAAATTGAAATCCGCTCCGTTTCCTTCGGAATCGATGAAATTTCCGGACGAATTGGTAATGCCATCGAAGGCGCTGATCCCGCTGCAGGCGAAGCCGGAATTGTTACGGTTGGCGCCGAAGCGGAAATCGTTGGAGAGCGTGGCGCCGAAGGTCGAGGTCAGGCCGATGGCCAAACTCTGGGTACGATTGGCAGAGGAGACGGCACCCAACCCGCCGGGAAGTTGATCATCGTGAAACGGGTCGGGATCGTGGAACCAGTTGTAGACGTAGCGCACATAAAGGTTGTTGGTGCTGCCAATTTTTTGATCGACCTTGATGGTAGCGTCTTCGTCTTTTTCGCGGGACTCGGTCGGGAAGAAAAGGAGTCCGGTGATGCCGTCAGCGTTGACGGTGTTTGGAGCAGGGAAAAAGGACAGGACCTGTTGAATCGAGGGGTCCAGGCCAGAGTTGGTAGCATTATTGGCGCCGCCGCCGGTGACATTGAGAGCCTGGGTAGCGCCGGTATTCGGGTTGGTGTAAGTGAAGATACCGGTCTTGTAGGCGGCGGTGGGCACGGTGGAGGTGTTGGTCAAGGACGTTACGAAACGATCGCCCTGATAGTTGATAAAGAAAAATGTTTTGTTTTTGATGATGGGACCGCCGACGGAGAAGCCGTACAGGTTACGGACGTAGGGATTTTTCGGGGCCACGTCTCCGGTCAGTGGGTCAATTTGATGATTGAAATAGTCCCGGGCTCCCAGGGCGTCCCAGCGGCCGAAATAGAAAACATCGCCGTGAAATTCGTTGGTTCCGCTGCGGGTGACCACGTCGATGATGGCGCCGTTGTTGCGACCGAATTCCGGCGCGAAGTTGTTGGTCAGCACGCGGAATTCTTCGGTCGAATCCGGATTGCCCGCCACCAAACCACCCAAGCCACCGGGAACATCGGCGTCGTTATTGTCGCTGCCATCGAGCAAGAAGTTGTTGTTGCGCTCGCGACCGCCATTGACGGAGATGCCGCCCAAGCCGTCGGACTGGGTGACGCCCGGACCAAGCAGAACCAGCTGATAGGGATCGCGCAGAATCAGCGGAAGCTCGGTCATTTGAGTGTGTTCGACGACGTTGCTCAGAGTAGGAGTTTCGGTATCGATTGGCGCTACCGCGGAGGAACTGACCTCGACGGTTGAGGTCAGGCTTCCAATCTCGAATTTGCAGTCCAGGGTCAGGTTCTGGTCGACGGTCAGAGTTACATTCTCGAACTTGACCGTCTTGAACCCACTTTGAGTGAAGGTGAAGTTATAAACGGACGGTGGCAAGCTCGACAGACTGAAGAATCCGGTGGCGTTGGTGACGGTGGTGCGGACGTCGGCAGTCTCAACGTTCGTCGCGGTGACAGTGGCACCGGAAACGGCCGCGCCGGACGAATCGAGAGCGGTCCCGTTTACCGTGGCGGTCTGCGCACGGAGAAGAACCGGCGCAATCAAAAACCCAAAAATGATCACCAAAATTCGAAAAAAACCAAATCGCTCGCTTATCACTTTCATTACTCCCCCAAATGAAAGAACCAGGCCGTATTCCAAAAATCACATATTCCGTAATTTTGGAGATTTGAATACTGAGCCCCGCGATCCATAGCCTTTTAAGAACCTGATTCTAAGTAACTTACAAATTTTTTTGCATTTGATGCGCGGTCGCTAGTCTGTAGAAAAGCACGCCGAGGCCCAAAACTTAAGTTTCCGTGTATATTTCGGGAATCCGGCATTACGACGCAGTCTGGAGATGCCATAGAGTAGTACTCGATGTCGTGGGAAGAGCAATGGCCAGTAGGGCACGCCCATTGACCCGGGCGCGGGCAGCCCGTAAGATTTTTGTTCGGGGAATTGGTCGAGCGGTGCGGCCGATGAGTTAGCGTGGGATGTCGACGGGCGAAAGTGGCCGAAGGTTGCCTTTGCACCGACGGACGACGTATAACGGGACCTCAGTTGAGCAGTACTGGGCCGGTCGGAATTTTCGGGCCGGAGTTGGCAGACAGACCTATGACATCAAAATTTACGTTTTTGGCCGGCATCGCGGCATGCACGTTTTTGCTGGCGGGCTGCGACGACGGGGTTTCGTCGAAGCAAGCCAAGGTGCGCCAGCCTGCGGCTACGCCTTCGCCGGTGATGCAAGCCATCCACGAACCTCTTCCTTATCCGGCTACCCTGCCGGCGGTGCCGGAATTGTATGACCGGCGGCCGAACATCGACATTCTGGTGGCGAAAGTTCAGGCCAGCTTCAACACGGCGGAGAAAGAATACAAGGCCGGGGAATTTGACAAGGCCCGGACGGAATACGATCGCGCAGTGGCGATGATTGTGGCCAGCGGCTACCAGTCGGATTCGGATGCGCGGCTGACGGAGTTATTGGACCAGATTGGCGAGACGCTCCACTCTTACGATGTGAACGAGCGGCAGAACGCGGGGGACGAAGAAGAAAATCCCGGCACACCGGCGCCGCTGGAGGCGCTGACGGATTTGACTTTGCCGGCGGGCGATCCGCGGCTGGCGACGTTGGCCGAAAAAGAAATGATGCGGGTGCCGCACGATTTGCCGCTGACGGTGAACGCGCAGGTTTTGCAGTACCTGAGTTATTTCTCGACGCCCAGAGGGCGCGCGACCGTGGCGCACGGGCTGGGACGTTCGGGACTATATAACGATATGGTCCGACGGGTGTTGAAAGAAGAAGGAGTGCCGCAGGATTTGATGTATCTGGCGCAGGCCGAATCGGCTTTCCAGCCGACGGCGGTATCGAAGGCCGGAGCGCGCGGGCTTTGGCAGTTCATGCCATTTCGAGGCGAAGAATACGATCTGGACCGGACGTTCTGGGTGGATGAGCGCAGCGATCCGGAAAAGGCTACCCGGGCTGCGGCGCAGCACATGCGGGATCTTTACGACATGTTCGGCGACTGGTATCTGGTGATGGCCGCTTACAACTCCGGCCCGATGAACGTGGTGAAGGGCCATCGAGCGGACTGGGTATGCCGATTTCTGGGAACTTTCAGAGGCGCAACGCTCTGCCCAAGCAGACGCAGCAATACGTGCCGATTATTATTGCGCTGGCGCTGGTGGGCAAAGATCCAGCGCTGTACGGAGTGGAAGTGGCAGCCGGACGAAGCCGGCGCCGACGGACATTATCTATCCAAAGCATTCGATCGACCTGCATCTGGTGGCGGATGCGACCGGGGCGGACATTGATGACCTGCGGCAGATCGAATCCGGAGCTGCTGCGCAACGTGACGCCGAACGATCCGAACTTCGAATTGAAGCTGCCGGCAGGTTACGGCGAAAAATTTCAAGACGCGATCAGCCAGGTGCCACAGGATAAGTGGACCAGTTGGCGGTTGCATAAAGTAGAGACGGGCGAGACGCTGGCGGACATTGCGCGGCATTACCGGGTGACGGTGCCGGCGATCGAACTGGCAAACCATATGCAAGCTCATGCCACGGTGCCGGCGGGCTTTCTGCTGAACATCCCGACTACGCCTCCGGTAGTTCGTCTGGTGCATTACAAGGTGGTCCACGGCGACACGCTGGAGGGGATCGCAGAAAGATTCGACGTGACGGTAGCGGAATTGAAGCGTTGGAATAATATTCATGGGAATAGCGCGCCGCGCGGGTCTCGTTTGCGGATTTATGCGGGCGGGACGCCGGATGAGACCACGCGATCGAAGACGAAGTCGGCTGCGGCTGGGGCTGGAGCGGCGTCGGTGGAGCAGGTTTCGGCGGGCGATGCTGCGGGCGGAGTCGAGAAGCAGCACCGGGTAAGGCAGGGTGAGACGTTGTATTCGATTGCCCATGCTTACAAAATCACGGTGGATAACTTGAAGGAGGCCAATCCTTTTTTGGCTGAACGCGCGATTCAGCCGGGCGACTTGCTGGCGATACGACGTTAGATTTCCGCCGCCACCTGGCACGCATCCCACTAATAACAAGCTACTTACACCGGCATCCTGTTCTCGCAGGTTCGGTCACAACCCTTTCAACCGCGTCCCCTCCCGCTTTTTCGAATTTCTTCCTTGTCGCTTGACAAATTTCCGGGCATCCGTTTAGATGCGCGGAGGGGCATAGCTGCTTGCGTGTTTCGCCCGAGACCACGGAGGACCAATGTTCTACGCAATGATGAACGACGACGAAGACGACGAGCTGCCCCACTTCGAAGCCGATGACGATGAGGAAGGCGCGGAGCGTCCGCACACGGATATTGTAGAAGAAGTGGAAGAAGTGGTGATCGACGAAGAGCCGGAAGAAGAGGAAGACGAAGAATCACCGGCGCCGGTCGCGGCGCGCAAGAGCGCTCCGGCGGCGAAGGCCAAGGCGAAAGCCAAACCGAAGAAGAAGGCCAAGAAAGCTCCGGCCAAGAAAAAAGCCAAGGCCAAGAAGAAACCGGCGAAGAAAGCGAAGGGCAAGAAGGCGGCGAAGAAGAAAAAGCGCTAAGTCTCGAATGTCTTTGGTAAAAAGGCCGTGAGCGAAACAGATTGAAGTTTTCGCTCACGGCCTTTTTGTTTTTTTTGGGCTAGCTCCCCGACCATCCTCGCGATTCCCTCTCGTATCGAGTTCAAAAAGTGTTCCGGAGACGAACAGTCTTGCACTACTTTGTGCCATGACCGGTCGACGATGTTGCTCTTATCGTCATATAACACTGTTTTTATTTTCATCATGCGAACGATGGCCGATAGCATGGTGCGATGGTCAGGGCGCTGGAACAGGTGCGGCGAATGCGCGGAGGAGCGCAATCGCATTTGATGCGGTGTTCGGACGGCGGGTATTACGTCGTGAAGTTTCAGAACAATCCGCAGGGATTGCGGATTCTGGTGAACGAATTGCTGGGTACGAGACTGGCGGCGAGGCTTGGATTGCGTGTACCGGAAGTGAACGTGGTCAGCGTCGATCAGGAGTTGATCGCGCGCACCGATGATCTGGTCATACAGATGGGTCGGGGGCGGAACCCTTGTGTGGCCGGAAAGCAATTTGGTTCGCGGTACCCCGGAAAGCCGGCCGAGGTGGCGGTTTATGATTTCTTGCCCGATGAACAGTTGCAGGGATTGTCCAACCTTGCTGATTTTTTGGGGATGCTGATCTTCGACAAGTGGACCTGCAACACCAACGGGCGGCAGGCGATTTTTTTTCGGGAGCGCGGGGCGCCGGAATATTCGGCGCAGATGATCGACAACGGGTTTTGTTTTAATGCGGGTGACTGGAATTTTCCGGATGCGCCGTTGCGGGGGCTCTACGCGCGGCATCGCGTTTACGAGTCGGTGAGCGGGATGGATTCGTTCGCGGCCTGGCTGGGGCGGGTGCAAAGCATCAGCGAGAAGGAAATCGAGAAAATCTACAGCGAGATTCCGCCGGAATGGTACTCGTTCAACGTGGAATCGATTGAGAAGATGCTGCAGCATTTGCTCCGGCGGAAGAAGCTGGTGGCGGATTTGATTGTTTCAGCTTGGAAATCTTCGGCGCAGCCGTTTCCGAACTGGAGGTAGCGGGATGGAGAACGAACGCGGGCCCCGGACGGTCGAAGGGCCGAGGCGGATGCTGCAATATCGAATCCTGCGCTACGTGCCGAATCTGGTGCGGGATGAGTGGATGAATATCGGAGTCTTGCTGGAAGAAGCCGACGGCTCCAATACGGCGATGCGGTTGGTCAGCGAACCGGCGGAACTGGCCCGCATCCGGCGGCTGCACGGCGACGTGGACGAAGAACTTTTACAAGAGCTGCGGGGAGAATTCGACGCGCGCTTGCGGGCGCCCTGGTCCGAAATAAAGGCTTACCTTTCGAAGCTGGAGAGCACTCTTTCGACCACGTTGCAATTCAGCGAACGGAAAGGACTGTTGGCCGAAGATTTTTACAGCGAACTGGACCGGTTGTATCGGGACCAAGTGGCGCCGCCATCGAACGCCCGGAGGGGCGGGCTGGTGCAGTCCGCGCGGGACTGGATGCGGGATAAGCTGAAGGATGTTTTTGCGCGGCATCGGGTTTTGGGCAAACTGGAGCAGAAGGTATCGGTCGAGGGGTTTACGCATCGCGGGGATCCGATGCGGATCGATTATGGGTATCAGAACGGGGAGAGGGGATTTATTCAGACGGTTTCTTTAAAGCGCGACGTGCAGCAGGCTAAAGTTTTGGCGTATACCGCGCAGTGCATTCATGCGCAGGATGCGCGGGCGAAAATCTCGGCGGTGACCGAGATCGAGCCGGATCCTAAATTGGCGAATCATCAATTCGTGCGGGAAATTCTGGCGGAGCAGAAAGTGCGAATCGTTCCGCTGAGCCAAATCGAGAGATTTGCCGAGGAATTGCGGATTCGTTTGAACTAAACGCCAGCACTGCCGTCCCCGCCGGTTACGAATTACGAATCGATTTGACCCCACCGCGGCAGCTTCGGGCCTTGGTCCGTCAGGATTTCCGCCGCCCATTTTCCCAGGTAGGAAGAGAGCGCTACGCCGTGCCCGGCGTAGGCTCCGGCTACGATAGCGTTTTGGGCGCCTGCGCTGCGCGGGTGCCAGTCGAAAACCGGCTTCCAGGAATCGCGAAACAGAATGGGACCGCCCCAGCGATGGGAGAATTTGACGTGGTTTAGCGCTGGGTGCAGGTGGCGCACGCGCTGCTCCAGGCGCGAGAGCAGCTGCGCGGATTCCGCGCCGCGAATATCGACGGCGTCGAGGTTGTTGGCGTCGGGCGAGTGCACCAGACCGGCGCCAAAGATGACCGAGCGATCCGGCATTACCCGGCCCCACAGGTAGGGAAAATCGAGAGTGTAAAACGGATGGCGACTGGCGAGGCCGACCTGCTCGAGGGTGCGTTCGCTGAGCGGCTCGGTGAGAGTCGCCAGAGTCAGGCGCGGGTGCATGCCGTTGCGCAAGTTGGTAACGGGCAGGGAGAGCGCGTTAGTGGCAAAGAGAATGCGGCCGGCGGTGATTTTGGCGATCTGGCGCGGGCTCACTTCGATTTCAATTTCCGGTGCGCGGCGCCAGTGGACGCGGGCCACGCGGTGGTGTTCGAAGATCTGTGCGCCGGCACGATGCGCGGATTGGGCCAAGCCGCTGACGAGTTTGCCGGGGTCGAGGGTGCCTCCGGCGACGCGATTTACTACCTTCAGAGTTCCGGAGTCTTGCCATTCAATCGGCGAGCGGCGTGGTGCGGATTTCTTTTGCTTGCCGCCAGCGCTGCTGCGCGCGATTTCCCAGGCGCCGCGAAGGTCGAGATCGCAGTCGACGTCGAGAGTATTAAGGATGCTGTGGAATCCCTCTAGAACATCGCCGAGACCGGGCTGGTCTCCCGCGGCAGTTTCGGCCAGCGCCATGCCGCCGGTGCGGCCGCTGGCTCCGGCACCGATGCGATGAGCTTCGAGCAGCACGACAGACTGATGCGGGGCAAAACGGCGGAGCCAGGCTGCGGCGGCGAGGCCGGTGAATCCTCCGCCGACGACGACGTAATCGGCGACGCGCGGCAGGCCGCGGGTGGTGCGCGGAGGTTCGAAGCGGATTTCCCAAGGTGCAAGGCCCCAGGAATTTGGCGAGTGTTTTCGTCGCATGGGCGGATGACTCGCGGCGGGCGGCTAAAAATTAAACGACCCTGGAACGGTGGGTAAAGCGCCGCTCCAGGGCCGGATGATTCGGAACTACATCAAGCTTTCGGTCCAATTTTCGAGAGTGTGCTTGAGCTTGGCCATGAACTGGTGCGCCACGGCTCCATCGACCACGCGATGATCGTAAGACAGCGTGAGATAAACCATGGAGCGAATGGCGATGGCATCTTCGATAACGACCGGGCGCTTTTCAATGGTGCCCAGTCCGAGGATGGCGACGTTGGGCTGATTGATGACCGGCAGACCGAAGAGGCCGCCGAACACGCCGGGGTTGGTGATGGCGAAGGTGCCTTCGGCAACTTCTTCGGGCTTGAGCTTTTTGCTGCGGGCCCGCTCGGCCAGATCGTTCATCGAGCGTGCTATGCCCAGGAAATTTTTCTCCTCGGCGTTCTTGATCACCGGAACGATCAAGCCCCAGTCGAGGGCCACGGCGATGCCGATGTTGCACTCCTTGTGTAGCACGATGTTGGTGCCGTCCACCGAAGAATTGACGGTGGGGAAGGCGCGCAAGGCTTCGACCGCGGCGCGAACGAAGAACGGCATGAAGGTCAGCTTGGTGCCGGAGGCTTCTTCGAACTTCGTTTTCATTTTGGCGCGCAGGGTGGCGATGCCGGTGACGTCCGCTTCGTCGACGGAGTAGACGTGCGGCGAAACGTGCTTGGAAAGAACCATGTGTTCGGCGATGCGCTGGCGCATGACCGACATGGGCTGGACTTCGTAGTGGCCGAAGTACATTTTTTCGCGCGGAACGGCATTTTCGAGAACCGCGGATGCGGAATGACCGCCGGTGGGAGGCGGCGGGGCCGAGGGACGCGCGGGTGGCGCGGAGACCGGAGGAGGAGCGGCAGCGGGACGCGATGCAGAACCCGCGCCGGACTCTACTGCGCCGAGGATGTCCTGTTTGCTGACGCGGCCGCCGGCGCCGGTACCGGGAACCTGGGCGACGTCGATATTATTTTCTCGCGCGATCTTGCGAACGAGCGGAGAGCTGCGAACTCTTTCGCCGGAGGGTTGAGCTGCCGGCGCGGGAGCGGCCGGAGCGGGCGCGGCGGCTTTGGCCGGTGGCGCTGCGCTCGTTGCGGCGGGCGCTGGCGCAGCCGCTGGCTTCGCTGGGGCAGAGGCTGCGGGTGCAGCAGCGGCGCCGTCGGCGTCGATCACCGCGACGATGGTCTGGATCGGGACCGTCTGGCCTTCGGTGACTTTAATTTCCTTGAGCACGCCGGCCGAGGGCGACGGAATTTCGGCGTCAACTTTGTCGGTGGAAATTTCGAACAGCGGTTCGTCGCGTTCGATTTTGTCGCCGGCTTGTTTCAGCCATTTGGTAATGGTGCCTTCGAAAATGCTTTCGCCCATCTGGGGCATGATGACATCGACAGCCATGGTCCTCTCCTCGGGTTACGAATTCTGGGCCTGCGCCGATCGCAAGATTCGCCGGAGGATTATTCCGGCGCGAGCGATCAGGCTTGGTGCAGGCATTCCTCGTGCCACACGCCGGGGATGCCCTCCAGCGTGTAAATCTCATCGCCGCCGGTGAAGAAATTCACTTCCTGCACCTTGGCAGTGCGGCCGGCATATTCCACCTGCTCGGGTTCGAGGTCGTGGTGGTATTGGCCGGCCTCGAGAAATTCCTCGAGGAACGCGCGATCGGCGATGCGCACTTCGCTGCCAACTTCAAATTCTGCTTTATTGATGCCCTTGGTCTTTCCCATCGTTAACCCTGCCTTGGTGGAATCAGAATTTCGCGAGCTTGCGCGCGGCCGCCACAACTTTTGCCGTGTTCGGTAGAAAATGTTCCTCGAGCGGAGGCGAGTAAGGAACCGGCGTATCCAGGGCCGTGACCCGCTCGATGGGACCGTCCAAATCTTCAAAAGCCTCTTCGCAAACGATGGCCGCGATTTCTCCGGCGATGCCGCCGGTGCGGGTGTCTTCGTGAACGATTAGAAGCTTATTGGTCTTCTTCACCGAAGCCACGATCGTTTCTTTATCCAGCGGCAAAAGGGTGCGCAGATCGATGACTTCGGCGTCGATCCCTTCTTTGGCCAGTTCCCCGGCGGCCTCCATGGCGGTGTGGGCCATGGCGGCGTAGCTGATGATAGTCAGGTCTTTACCCGGGCGGCGAATCGCGGCTTTGCCGATGGGCACGGTGTAGTCGCCCTCGGGCATTTCTTCTTTCAGCCGGCGATACAAGTATTTGTGCTCGAAAAACAGCACCGGGTTGTTGTCGCGAATCGCCGACTTGAGCAGGCCCTTGGCATCGGAGGGCGTGGAAGGATAAATCACTTTCAGGCCGGGCGTGTGCACGAAATACATTTCGGGATTCGCGGAATGAAACGGGCCGCCATGCACGCCGCCGCCGGAAGGTCCGCGGATGACGATGGGCACCGGAGCGTCCCAAAGGTAGTGCGACTTGGCGACGAAGTTGGTGACCTGGTTGAAGCAGCAGGCGATGAAATCGATGAACTGCATTTCGCAGACCGGACGCAGGCCGAGAAAGCTCATGCCGCAGGCGGCGCCGATGATGGCGGTTTCGGCGATGGGCGTTTCGATCACGCGTTCGCGGCCGAATTTGGCGAGCATGCCGTCGGTGACTTTGAAGGCGCCACCGTAGACGCCGATGTCTTCGCCGATGGCGACGACCGAGGCGTCACGTTCCATTTCTTCGACCATGGCTTGGCGGATGGCTTCGACCATGGTGATGGCGCCGGGTTTGGGGATCGCGGTAGTAGCCATGATCAGCGCCTCCCCGACTTATCTTGCGGGCCTTTGGAAAAATTCTTGCCCGGAACATTTTTGGTGAAAGATTTATTTTGCTGGCCGGATTTGTGGAAGGCTTTTTCCGGCGCTTTCTGGAAAGATTTTCCGGACCCGCTGCCACGGCCATAGGTTTTGTTTTGCGGGTTGTCCGGGCTTTCGCGGAAGGCTTTGTCTTTGGGGCCGCGGCCGAAGGGGATGCGCGGCTCGGCGGGTTCGGTGACTTCTCCGGCTACGGACAGCGAGGCCGGTTGCTGATCGTGCTCGGCATTGGCATCCACGAGAGATTGGGGAGGGAGGCCGGGGTTGCGAGGCGAGGCGCTGACACCTTTTGCGCCGTTACCGCCCGAGGCAGCAACTTCCCTGGCGCCCGGAATTTCTCCAAATTTTCCGAGGTCTTCGAGCTTCCATCCGGGATCGAAACTGGACTTCGGCGGCATCACGTCGGATTTTTGGCGCTTCCATTCGGCTTCGATCTGGTGACAGCCGTTCTCGCAGTAGACGCCTACTTCGGCGAATTCTGGAGGCGGCATGGGAGAATCTTCGGCGAATTTTTGTTCGACGTCGAGTTCGCGTTCGATGCGCGCGTCGATTTCGGATTTGGTCTTCGCGTCCCAGATTTTATTTTCGGTTAGATATTTTTCGTAGAGGGCGATGGGATCGCGGGCCTTCCAGTATTCGAACATTTCCTTAGGGACGTATTCGGCGGGATCATGCTGGGCGTGGCCACGCATGCGCATGGTTTTGACTTCGATCAGGTGCGGTCCGCGGCCGGCGCGACACTCATTTACCGCCTTTTTGGTGGCCTGGTAAACGGCGAGGACGTCGTTGCCGTCGACGATGGTGCTGGCGATGCCGTAACCTACGGCGCGGTCGGCGAGATTTTTTACCGGGACCTGGCGCGACACGGGAGTGGAGTAGGCCCACTGGTTGTTTTCAACGATTAAGACGAAGGGCGCTTTTTGCGCGGCGGCTAAGCCGAGGCCTTCGTGGAAGGCGCCGGTGGAGCTGCCGCCATCGCCGATCCAGGTGAGGGCTACGATGTTCTGGCCGAGGTAGCGGCCGGCCATGGCTACGCCGGTCATGACCGGGATCAAATCGCCGAGCATGGAAATGGGCGAGACGATGTGGCGGACTTTCAGGTCGCCAAAATGGCTGGTGCCGTCTTTGCCTTTAGTGGGCGAAGTATATTTCGCCATGTGCTGGGTGAAGATGTCGCGGGGCGGAACCCCTTTGACCAACAACGCGCCGATGTTGCGGATCATGGGCGCGATCCAGTCGCGCTTTTCGAGCGCGGAGCAGGTGCCGACTGAGACGGCTTCCTGGCCAAGGCTGGAGTAGAGACCGCCAACGATTTTATTCTGGCGGAACAGGCGGACCATGCGCTCTTCGAGCTGCCGGTTGAGCTGCATGAAATAGTACAAATCGAGATATTGCTCGCGTTTGAGCGGCTCACTCATTGCTGGCTCCCTTACAACCGTACCTGCGGCGCTAGTTGCCACGCGAAGCTCCTGCTGCTGCGTATTCGATTTCAGTGGGCACCGCCTGCCGGCTGGCCGAGTTAGAAGAAAGACGCGCTAACTCGGATTCCAGTTCCGTGCGGGACATCGAAATCATTTCAGTGCCGAAGACCTGGCCGAAAATTTTAGACAAAATCGTTTTAATCGCTTGCGGCTCGACGGCGCGGCCCAAGATTTTTTCGAGAGACGTCGCGCGCTTTCCGGTTAATCCGCAGGGCACGATCAAGTCGAAGTAGCGCAGGTCGGTCGATACATTGTACGCGAAGCCGTGGGAAGTCACCCAGCGGCTTAAATGGACGCCTATGGCGGCAAGCTTTTCTTCGGAGCCGGCGGCGGTGCGGACCCAAATGCCGTGCTGGCCTTCGACGCGCGCAGCTTGGACACCGTACTCGGCGGAAGTTTGAATCATGATTTCTTCGAGCTGTTGCACATACCAGCGAACGTCGCGGCGGTGCGCGGTCAAATCGACGACCGGATAGCCGACCACCTGACCGGGACCGTGATAAGTGATGTCGCCACCGCGATCGGTCTCTCGGAATTCGACATTCATCTGATGCAGTAAATGGCTGCTGGCGCGGAGATTATCGGTTTTGCCATTACGGCCGAGGGTGATGACATGGGGATGCTCGCAAAATAGCAGCACGTCGGAAATTTCCTGGGTTTTACGCGCAGCCACAACTCGCTGCTGCAATTCGTACGCGGACGAGTGGGAAATCAGGCCAAGGTCGATAACCGCGCAAGTTTTCTTCAACGAGTTCGCCCGTGTTCCGTGGTGCATGAGATTCGGCAATGCGAGTCCAAGCTTAATAGTTGATGGTCATGCCGCTTACGGCGTTGTAAGCATCGGCCATGGCTTCGGCGACCGTGGGATGCGCGTGAATGGTAGCGGCCATGTCGTCGAGAGTGGCCTCGAGGCCCATGGCGGCAACCGGAGCGGAGATGATTTCGGTGGCCAGGGGGCCGATGGCGTGAACGCCGAGGATCTCGCCATATTTTTCGTCGGCAACGACTTTGATGAAACCTTCGTGCTGGCCGAGGATGGTGGCCTTGCTGTTGCCGAGGAACGGAAATTTGCCGACTTTTACTTTGTGACCGGCTTCGCGGGCCTGCTTTTCGGTGAGGCCGATGGAGCCGATCTGCGGCTCGCAGTAAGTGGCGTTGGGGCAGCGTTTGCGGTCGAAAGGTTGGACGTCTTTGCCCGCCATCCGGCCGACGGCGATGATTCCTTCCATCGAAGCGGCATGCGCCAACTGCGGAAGTCCGGCAACGATATCGCCGATGGCGTAAAGGTGAGGCTCATCGGTTTCGAGGAAGGCGTTGGTGTGAACGAAGCCGCGTTCGAGGCGGGCCTTGGTTTTTTCCAGGCCGATGTTTTCGGTAAGCGGACGCCGTCCCACGGCGATCAAGACTTTTTCGGCTGTGATGGTCTTGATGGCGCCGGATTTATCTTTGTAGGAAACGGTTGCGCCGTTGGCGTCCTTCTTGACCGATTCGACCTTAGCTTCGAGTTCGACCTTCATGCCTTTTTTGATCAAGGCTTTTTTCAGCTCGGCGGAAATTTCCTCGTCCTCGAGCGGAACGACACGATCCAAAGTCTCGAGGAGAGTGACGTCGGTGCCGAAGGTGCGGAAGACCGAGGCGAATTCAACGCCCACCGCACCGCAGCCGACGACGATCATCGACTTCGGAATTTCCTTCAGGCCGAGAATTTCGCGATTGGTGAGGACCACGTCGTTATCGATTACGACGCCGGGAAGCGAACGGGCTTCGGAGCCGGTGGCGAGAAGAATGTTGTTGGTCTCGTATACGGTGGTCTTGCCGTCTTTCTCGACGCTGACTTTACCGGGGCCGGCGATTTTGCCCCAGCCGGTGATGGTTTCGAGTTTGTTCTTCTTGAAGAGCGCGGCGATACCGCCAGCGTGCTTTTTAACAATTTTGTCTTTGCGGGCCAGAATCGCGGGCCAATTGATCTTGACGTCTTTGACTTCGAAGCCGAACTCTTCGGCGCGCTTGAAATGGTCGTAGATATCGGCGTGATGCAGGAACACTTTGGTGGGGATGCAGCCGACATGCAGGCAGGTGCCGCCGAGGAAGGGGTCTTTTTCGACCACGGCGACCTTCAAACCCCATTGCGCGGCGCGAATGGCGGCGACGTAGCCGCCGGGACCGCTGCCGATCACAAGCAAATCGTATTTAGCCAAGCCAGTCCTCCACCTCAGGTTTCGTGGTGCTTCCGGGCCATTCGATGCGCGGAAAGACGATCAGGATTGCGGCGCCGCCAGGAGCAAGCAAACGGCTGATTTTAACAGCCATGCGTGGTTTGCCGCAACTGGGTTTGGGTCGAAGTTAACCTTTTCGCCGGATTATTCGGCGAGTATTTGGGTAGACACCGATTGCTGGCATTTCGCGGGCATTTCTGAAACTATCTGGGCAGAAAGCCCGTATCATCTGCCAGGAGAAACCCGCCCATGACTGACTTGACTGATCCGGCCGGATCGCCGGCGCCCTACCCGGCGGCACTCGCGCCGGAAAAACCGCCCTCAACCGTCGTGAAGATTTTCAAGGGTCCGAATGGCCTGCGGGCGGGGTGGCGGCTGCTGATCTTTTTTGTGTTGTTCGCGATTATCGGGCAAGGGCTGGGATTTGTGCTGCATCACATTCCTTCGCTGCACGCCTGGCAGCAGGCACAGCCGAAGAATCAGATGACGCCGGCTGTGATGATTTTGGGCGAGGGGGTGGCGGCCTTTTCGCTGTTCTTAGCGGCTTTCTTGATGACGTTGATCGAGAAGCGAAGTTTTGCGGATTACTTCTTGCCTCCCCAGCAGGCTTTCGGGAAGCGTTTTTGGCAAGGCGTTCCCTATGGGTTGGCAATGCTCTCGTTGTTGATTGCATTCATCGCGGCATTTCGCGGATTTTCGATTGAAAGCGTAGCTTTGGCGAGTGGCGATATTGTGAAATTTGGACTGCTTTACGCCGTAGGGTTTCTGCTGGTCGGATTTTTCGAGGAGTTCTCGTTCCGCGGGTACATGCAATCGACGCTGGGCTCGGGAATCGGATTCTGGCCTGCGGCCGTCATCCTTTCGATTTTGTTCGGCGCTATCCACCTGGGAAACAAGGGTGAAGCATGGTTTGGAGCTTTGATGGCCGGCTCGTTCGGAATCCTGGCGGCATTTTCGCTGAGCCGTACCGGGAATATCTGGTTCCCGATCGGGATGCACGCGGCATGGGATTGGGGCGAGACCTATCTATATTCCGTTCCAGACAGCGGATTCATGGCGCAAGGACATTTGCTGAATTCTACTTTTCACGGCCCCACTTGGCTCACCGGCGGCACGGTTGGCCCGGAAGGCAGTGTATTTGCGTTTGTGGCGTTGATCCTGGGCGGGATTGGAATTTACTTTTTGTTTCCAGCGAAGCAAGTTACGCATTGATTCTCGCGGGCCGGAATCCTTTTCCGGCCTGACCGCATCTACTGGTGGTCTCCGAAACACCGAGCGATGGCTGTAAGCGCATCGCACTGCAGGAATCTAACCACCTTCAGCACGCCGCGCGGTACGCTCGTTTGACACGGAGAATTTGTATCGGTAAACTTGCCGACTTTGAGTGGGGTGTCGAACCTCACCTAGGAACCCAACTATGGATAAGAAGCGATTGGAATATTACAAAAAGAAATTGACGACGCGACGCGAGGAGCTGGTGCGCGCGATTACCCGCACCGAACAAGAAGGGCGCGAAGCGGACGAAGATACCACGGTGGATATGGCCGACAAGGCTGCGAATTCGTACACCAAAGAGTTCCTTTTTGGCCAAACGCACAACGATCGTTCGCTGCTGGCGCTGGTGGATCAGGCTTTGAACCGCATTAAAGACGGAAGCTATGGCGAATGCAATTCCTGCCACGACGAATTGCAGCAAAAGCGCCTGGAAGCAGTGCCCTGGACGCGGTACTGCATCACTTGCCAGGAAAAGACTGAGCAGGGACAGCTGTAACAGACTTTTGTCCTTTCTGCATCACCGAGCCTGCGAATTGCCTGCGTTTTCGAGGCGGTTCGCAGGCTCCGTAGTTTTACGATCTATCCACGCATGGCCACTTCACGTAGTGTAAGCCGCGCTTTCGAACGTACTTTCCCAACACATGATTTTCCGCTCCGCGATCGATTCGCTAGCCGCAGTGCTGTTCCCTGCTCCGTGCCGGATCTGCGCTGAAACCCTGTGTACGGCCAGCCGCGTACCCATTTGCGAGAAATGCTTCGCGGCGTTCAAGGCGATCGGCGCGCCGTTCTGTCAGTGTTGCGGGCGGTCGTTGCCCGCTGCTGCTGATTCAGATGCGCAGCTTTCTCTTGATGCTCCGCGTTTGGTTTGCCGGCTGTGCCGAGCCAATTTCTACGCTTTCGATAGGGCGCGAAGTTTCGGGGAGTACAACGAAGAATTGAAGAAGGCGATTTTGCTGCTGAAATTTGAGGAGGTAACCTGCCTGGGAGAATGGTTCGCTTCGCGGCTGGCGGAGGTGGTGGCGCGGGAGGGGGCGGAATTCCAGGCGGATGTGGTGGTGCCGGTGCCGCTGCATCCGGACCGGCGGCGGGAGCGCGGGTACAACCAGGCGGAGCTGATCGCGCGGCCTTTGGCCCGGAAACTGCATCTAAAGCAGGGAGCGTATTTACTGATGCGGACGCGGCCACGGCCGGCGCGGCTGGTGCTTTCGCGCAAGGAGCATTGGGACTCTGTGCGAGGCGCGTACGCGACGCGGGCAGGGCTGCGAGTTGACAAGCTTCGGGTGCTGCTGGTAGATGATGTAATGACGACCGGCGCGACGTTGGATTCGTGCGCGCGAGCGTTGAAAAAGGCCGGCGCGGCGTCGGTGCTGGGGTTGACGGTGGCGCGGGTAGTGCCTAAGAGCGAGCTTGCGGTTCTGTAACAGTCACAAAACTTTAATTGTGCGACAATAGAGGTTCAGGGTGGCCCGGGCATCCTGAGCACTGCGAGGGACATTTTCAGCGACGCAAAGGCGGCGCACATGGACCAGCGGCACAAGAATGGCTTGCGGCCTCGGCCGAGGATTCGGCTGGGCGGAGTGGTGCCGGATAGTGCGGCCGCCAAGAATCCCGCAGCGGCTGCCGGTAGCCGGCCATCGCTGATGCAAGCGCCGGTTCTGGTTCTTAACGCGACGTTCGAACCGATTAATGTGACTGCGGTTCGCCGGGCGCTGGTGCTGCTGCTGAAAGGCGTGGCGCAGGCGGAAGAAACAAATCACACCGAAGTTCACTCCACCAAAAAAGCGATTCAGGTACCGTCGGTTATTCGGCTGCTGAGCTATCGGCATATTCCTCAGCAGAGCCGGGCGCTATCGCGAAAGAATATTTTGCTGCGAGATCGGAACACCTGCCAGTTTTGCACCCGCGCCTTCCCTGCTTCAGAGCTGACGCTGGATCATGTGATGCCGCGATCGCGCGGCGGGCGTTCGAGCTGGGAGAATCTGGTGGCGTGCTGTTATGCCTGCAACAACCGCAAAGGTGACCGTACACCGGAAGAAGCGGGGTTCAAATTGCAGCGGCGGCCGCGGCCTTTTACGCTGCATACTTCGCGGCAGCTGATGCGGTTGATTGGAAATCGCGACGAGAAATGGCGTAAGTATTTGTTCTACTGACGATTGCGGACGCGGTTTTCGTTAAACGTTTTATGCAACCTTTCCCGCCAGAATACGTCTAACTTTTTAATTACTTCTAGGACACACCCCGGGAAGTGGTTTTGGTTTAAACCCAAGCCGCTTCCCCTCCTTTTTTTGGCCCCGTTTTTTTTCCCTACTGCCGGAGCATTACTTTGATTCCACGCCGCCAATTTTCCTGAAGGCCAATTCTGGTTACTTGAATTTCCTTCGATAAATATTTCAGGATAATTTCGGTGGCGGAATGAAATTGAAGCGCCGGCGCGACCAGCCAGAGCAGCGGCGAGCGCGGGTCGATTTCCAGTCCGGCGAAATATCCTTTGCGGTGGAAGTCGTCTTCGCGTTGGTGGCGGCGGACGCGCAGCCAATAATCGACGGCCTGCAGTGGAAGTTGAATGTCTTCCGACGCCTTTAATTCAATGACCACCAGGCGCCCTTGACGCGTGATTCCGAGAAGATCGGGAATAGCGCGGTCACCGGCCGCGAGGGCCGGAACCTGCGAGTAGAAATGTTTTGGATCTAAAATGGCGTCGAGTTTTGCAGGCTCTTCCAGCACCACGGATTCGAGCCAGCGTTCAGGCCAGCCGCGGTAGAGGCGATGTTTGGTGTCGCTGGCCAGCGAGCTGCGGTGGAGGCATAGGTCATGCAGGAGCTTGCGTAGGCGCGGCTCGCTCGATTCGTTTAGGCGTTCGACGGATTTTCCCAGCCCAAAGAAAAGCCCGTCGCGGGTGCGGCGGGCGAATTCGACTCCGTGGAAGCAGAAGGCGACTGCGCCAATTTGGGCCTGGGCGCGAGTGGTAAATGTTTCATTCTTGGCCGGCCACAGGGCGCGGATTCTGTTTGTCGCATCGCCGGCAGCGGCGAGAGTGGATTCGACTTCGTGGCGCGAAACCAGATAGCTTTCGAGATTGCCTCCGTCGGCCGGATCGACGCGCTGCATGAGTACATCCGGCTCGCGCATTTCGAAGATTTCCATTTTGGCTGCACTGGAAAGACCCAGGGATCGTTCACGCAGAGAACGACTGGAGCCTTCTGGCACGAAAATCCGAAGGCCTTCGATGGAATATTTGATTGCGTGATTCCTGCACCAATCGAGCCAGAGAATTCCAAAGACCAACATTTTTTCTACGGTGTCGGCTTCGCGGGGGCCGGCGGCCATCACGGCCCAGGCGCGGCTGCCTTCGCGCATGACTCCGCGGACGTACAGGCCGGAGAAGGAATGCTGGAGATCAGGAGCCGAGGTCAGGGATTCGACGATCGAATCGGGAAACTTTTCAGCGAGGATTCTTTCGAAGCGTTCGCGGAATTGCTCGCGGGTAACGCGTTCAGGACGGCGGGCATCGTCGCGACGAACGAATTCGAGGCGGCCTGGCTTCGCTTTTCCGAAGCGCTGAACTTCGAGAACGATCGAATCCTGGCCCACTTCTTTGACACGCAATAGGCGGCGAGTGAGATTGCTTTCGTCGGACCACAAATGAATCAGGACTTTTTCGTTTTCCTGATGAACTTCCCACTGCAGGCCGGCGAGTTCGGCGAGCCACTTGCCGTCTTCGCGGACTTCGATCACGCCGGACGCGGAGAACTCGCCGAGAGCGCGTTCGAGATCCGCCCAATTGTTGGATTGGGCGTTTGATTCCGCCTGCACGCTAGCACCGCCACAAACTGCGAACGTTCGACAGATTTTTTTCCCTGGGATTATTCCAAAACGAGGCCGGTAACCGTGATGATTGGGTATTCGTGATTCCATTCCGAGGGAAGGTGCTCGACGCTGACGGTGAACGTGCCCTTTTGCCCGGCTGGCAATTTAGCCGTGTCGGGCCCGATCAAATGCTCGGCATCGCGCAGGATGACTTGCCTGAGCGGATCGCGAAATTCGATCGAGACGTCCATGGCTTTGATGTCGCGGGTGCCGTCGTTGGCCATGGTGCCGCCGACGTAGGTGAATTCCTGATTCAGGAAGTTGGTGGCCTTAGCCATCTTCAAATCGGTGAAATGGATGCGGGTGGCGTACTCCTGTTCGGCGGGGCCGAACGGAAGTTTCACTTCGACGGAAGCGCCGACGCGGGGCTGGAGTTTACGAGTGAGAAAAAAAATGGCGCCGAAGACGATGGCCATGATCAGCAGGCCGGCGATGAAAGCAATCGGCGTGCGGCTTCTTTCTTCGCGGTAGGAACTTTCGCCTGGCTCCATGGTTTCGGTTTCCTCGCGCTAGGTGCGCGTTAGCGGCCGTAAGCTAAGCGCATGATCAGCGGCTCAGGGAGCCCGCTCGAGCCCATGCGTTTTTGGACGGCTTCGATATCGTACGGCACACGCCAGAACTGCACATTCTTGTTGGCCAAATCGGCGATGACGAAAGCGGCGCGGGGATCTCCATCGCGCGGCTGGCCGATCGAGCCGGGATTGAGCAGGTAGACGGTGTCCTGTTCCAGAGTGAGCGTGGAATATGCTTCGCCCGGATTTGGTTTTAGATGCAGCACGCCGACTTTGTTGTCGTGAAGGCTGAAGCCACCCTGCAGGTGCGTGTGGCCGAAGAACGTGACTTGGGCCGGAGCGTCGAGCAGGCTGTCGATGGCTTGAGCAGGAGCGAAGACGTATTCGTCTTCATCGCGGAACGCGCCGTGAACGATGACGAAGCCGTCCATAGCGAGCGGGCCGGCGGGCAGTTGCTCCAGCCACTCGCGATTTTCGCCGCGGAGCTGATCGCGAGTCCAGAGGGCAACGGCACGCGCGACGGGATTGAAATCATCGGCATTGGCGAGGCCGGAGCCGGCTTTATCGTGATTGCCGCGAATGATGGCGGCGTCCATGGTGCGGATGCGGTCTACCACTTCGTTCGGGTCGGGGCCGTAGCCGACGACGTCACCCAGGCAAATAATTTTATCCCAATGGCCTTCGGCGGCGGCGAGCGCGGATTCGAGCGCGGTCACGTTCGCGTGAATGTCGCTGAGAATTAGATAGCGCATAAAGCTAAGTCCATACCGGATGCGGATTATAGACGAACCCGCCCCGGGTTGCACGAAATCGCGCCAGGCGAGAGGCGCTGCTGGCCGGGTGCGGCACTCTGTCGCACGTGGCGCGCGATCATCGGATCAACATGCAATCGCCGTAGCTGTAGAAGCGGTAACGTTCTTGCACCGCGTGGCGATAAGCGCGCAGGAGCTCTTCGCGGCCAGTGAAAACTGAGACCAATGCAAGCAGGCTCGATTGGGGAAGGTGAAAATTTGTTAGCAGCTGGGTGACGACGCGCAGCGGCTTGCCGGGGTAAAGGAAAATGGTCGCTTGTTGCTGGCCCGGCTGGATGGTTTGTCGGGTTCGCTCGGCCTTTTCGGCGGCATCTTCGAGAGCTCGTACGGTGGTGGTGCCGATGGCTAGAATCGGGCGGTTTTCTTTCTTGGCCTGCGATATGGCTGCAGCTACGGGTTCGGAAATTTCGTACGATTCGGAATGGATTTTGTGGTCCTCGAGTTTTTCGGTTCTCACCGGTTCAAACGTTCCCAGGCCGACGTCGAGAGTGATTTCGGCGATTTCGATTTTTCGTTCGTTGAGGCGTGCCAGGAGTTCGGGAGTGAAATGAAGGCCGGCGGTGGGAGCTGCTACGGCGCTGCCCTGTTTGGCGTAAACGGTTTGGTAGCGCTGGCGGTCGGCGGAATCGTCTTCCCTTTTGATGTAGGGCGGAAGCGGGATGTGGCCGAGGCTTTCGAGGGCTTGGTGAAAGCTTGATTTAGCGGTGAAGCGGATGGTGCGGCGGCCGAAGTCTTCGCGAGCTTCGACTACGCCTTCGAGCTGGCCATCGCCGAAAACGATTCGTGCACCGACTGGAATTTTGCGGCCGGGACGCACCAGTGTTTCCCAACGGTCTGGAGATAGCTGGCGAATTAGCAGGACTTCGATTTCGGCTTGCAGGTGTTGGTCTTTGACCGGATTGTTGGCGCCCGGCACGGCGGCGTGAAGGCCGGCTCGTTTGCCGAAGAGGCGGGCGGGGATGACGCGGGCGTTGTTGAAGACGATTAGTTCATCACCGCGGAGGAGTTCTGGGAATTCGCGGAAGTGACGGTCTTCCCATTGGCCGGTGGCGCAATCGAGGAGCATCATGCGCGAATCATCGCGGCGCGCGAGTGGACGCTGGGCGATGAGTTCGTCGGGCAGGTCGAAGTTGAGTTGGTCGAGATTCATCGGCGCGAGGGCGATCTGGGTTTGCTGATAAAGTAGAGTCCGATTTAGCCTGCTTCATGATTGTAGCGAATCGTGGGTGGTAAGGCTCAAGGCGGAAACGTTGGCACGGAATCCAGCACAGAATTCAGCGAAAATTTCGGCACCGAGTTCGGCGAGCAGTTCGCCGAAGGCTTCGGCGGAACCTACGGTGGTCATCAGCGCGCGCGGTGCGGAACGCATCCGCACGGGGCACTTGTGGGTGTATCGCAGCGATATCCGGTCCGCGCAATGCGAGCCAGGAGCGACGGTAAGGGTGACGGACGAACGCGGACGGTATTGGGGCCGCGCGTTTTATAGCGATAAATCACAGATCGCGATTCGCATTTTGACCCGGGAGAATATTCCGACCGACCGGGCATTTTTTGTGAATCGGTTGCGGAGCGCAGCGGAGTATCGCAAGCGGGTGGTGCAGGATTCGGATACGTTCCGACTGGTTTATAGCGAAGCGGATTTGCTGCCCTCGATCATCATCGATCGGTATGGAGACTATTTTTCGATTCAGACTTTAAGCCAGGGGAGCGAGCGGCAGAAGGCGCTGCTCGTCGAACTGTTGGTCGAGTTGTTTGGGCCGAAAGGGATTCTGGAGCGGAACGATCCGAAGGTGCGGTTGTTGGAAGGACTGACGCAACCGATCAGCGTTTTGTACGGTGAAATCCCTCCGGAGATCTTAGCCAAGGAAAATGGAATTACGTTCGTGTACGACTTGGAGCGCGGGCAAAAGACCGGGGCGTTTCTGGATCAGCGGGAGAATCACGCGGCGGCGCGGCGATACGCCTCGGGCGATGTGCTGGATTGCTTCAGCTACCAGGGCGGGTTTGCGCTAACGGTGGCTGGGAATTGCGAACACGTGGAGGGCATTGACATGTCGGCCGCTGCGGTTGAGGCGGCGCGGCGCAACCAGCGGCTGAATGAGATCTCGAACGCGACGTTTCGGGAAGGCAATGCTTTCGACATTCTGAAGGAATATGACGAGGTTGGGCGGCGGTTCAACATGGTCATCCTTGACCCTCCGGCGTTCGCCAAAAACCGAGATAGCCTCGCGGCGGCGGAGCGGGGGTATAAGGAGATTAATTTGCGGGCTTTGAAGCTGCTGCAGCCCGGCGGGTACCTCGTAACTTGTTCATGCTCCTACCACATGAACGAAGGGCTCTTCCTGCAGATGATCGCCGAGGCTGCGAATGACGCGCGGAAGACGGTGGCGGTGGTGGAACGCCGGACCCAGGCGCAGGATCATCCTATTTTATTGACTATGCCCGAGACCCATTACCTTAAATGCATGATTGTAAGAGTTTTATAGATTTCTCTGCAGACGGCGGGAACACAGCATAATGCTTGACAATATGACACGCATATTTTATCATGCTGTTGCGCTAATAAAGCGCACACTTCTCAATTAGGAGAGTAGGACAAATGAACGCGATTTCCCGGTTTGACCGTTACCGTGGTTTGGACGCCTTCCAAGATCAACTAAGCCGCTTTTTTAATGCCAGCCTGCCGGCTCGGGAGGATAATTCCGCGATGACCGCCTGGGCGCCGGCGGTCGACATCTACGAAACCGAAAACGAGCTGGTAGTGAAAGCGGACCTACCGGACATCCACGAGAGCGACCTAGACGTGCGGGTCGAAAACAACATGTTGACCATCACTGGCGAACGCAAGTTCGAGCAGAAGGTAAAGGAAGAAAATTACCTGCGCATCGAGCGGACTTATGGCTCGTTCAGCCGCAGCTTTGGATTGCCGAACACGGTAAACACCGAAGCCATAAAAGCGGAGTATAAGCAGGGAGTGCTGACCGTGGAGCTGCCGAAGCGCGCGGAATCGAAGCCGAAGCAAGTGAAGATTAACGTCACCAATAAGAGCTAAAGCTAGGTTTAATTCGGAAACTCGCGGGGGGTTGGCGCTGGTAAGCCAACCCCCTTCGCGCTGAAAAACAAAAGTGAGAAAACTAGATCATGATTCGTGCTGACAAATTTACGGTGAAGGCCCAGGAAGCGCTGCAGGCCGCCCAGGAGATGGGCGAGCGCTCGGGCCAGCAACAAATCGAGCCTTTGCATGTTTTGTGGGCGCTAGTGGCTCAGGGTGACGGCGTGGTGCCGCCGCTGCTGGAGAAGCTGGGCGTTTCGCCGACCCAGATCGCGAGTGAAGCGGAAAAGCAGATCTCGCGGCTGCCGAAAGTTTCTGGCGGGTCGCAGCCGCAATTTAGCCAGGCGACGACCAAAGTTCTGGAGCGCGCGTTCGATGAAGCGCAGCGGCTGAAGGACGAGTACGTCTCGACCGAACATATATTGCTCGCTATTTCGGCCAGCGACAAAGATCCCGCGGGCCAGCTGCTGGTGAAGCAGGGCGCCGGGCACGACGCGATTCTGCAAGCGATGACGGCGATACGCGGCAGCCACCGAGTGACCTCGCAAAATCCGGAGTCCACCTATCGCGCGCTGGATCAATACGCTCGCGACCTCACCGAGGCTGCTCGCCGGGGAAAGCTGGATCCAGTAATTGGTCGCGACGAAGAAATTCGCCGGGTGATGCAAATCCTGGCGCGGCGGACAAAAAACAATCCGGTGCTGATTGGCGAGCCGGGCGTGGGTAAGACGGCGATCGTCGAAGGACTGGCTAGCCGGATTGTAGCGGGCGACGTTCCGGAGGTTTTGAAGCCGAAGCGAATCGTTTCGCTCGATCTGGCTTCGCTGGTCGCCGGCGCGAAATACCGCGGGGAGTTTGAAGACCGGCTGAAGGCGGTCTTGAAGGAAGTGACGGAATCAGAAGGGCAAATCATTCTGTTCATCGATGAATTGCACACGCTGGTGGGTGCCGGCGCGGCGGAAGGTTCGATGGACGCTTCCAACATGTTGAAGCCGGCGCTGGCGCGCGGAGAATTGCGCGCGATTGGCGCAACGACGTTGAATGAGTATCGCAAGTACATCGAAAAGGATCCGGCGCTCGAACGCCGTTTCCAGCCCGTGTTTGTGGGCGAACCTTCGATCGAAGACACCATCGCCATTCTGCGCGGCTTGAAGGAACGCTACGAAGTGCATCACGGCGTGCGCATTAAGGACGCGGCGATTGTGGCCGCGGCGATGCTTTCGCAGCGCTACATCACCGATCGTTTTCTGCCGGATAAGGCTATCGACCTGGTGGACGAAGCGGCGGCGGGATTGCGCATGGAGATCGATTCGCTGCCGACGGAGATCGACGAGATCGAGCGGCGGATCATGCAGCTGGAAATCGAGCGGCAGGCGATGCGCAAGGAATCGGACGCGCATTCGCGCGACCGGCTGAAGCAGATCGAAAAGGAACTGGGAACGCTCAAGGAGCAGTCGAATGCGCTGAAGGCGCGTTGGCAGACCGAGAAAGACGCCATCGGCAGATTCGCAAGCATTAAGGAAGAAATCGACAGCCTGAAGTCGGAGGAACAGCGTTTCGAGCGGGCCGGCGATCTTTCGCGGGTGGCGGAAATTCGCTACGGCAAGCTTTCCGCGGCCGAAAAAGAGCTGAACGCGGCGCAGGATAAGCTGGCTGCGCTGCAAAAAGACCATCCGATGTTGAAGGAAGAAGTCGGCGAAGAAGAAATCGCCAAGATCGTCGCGCAAGTGGACCGGGATTCCGGTCGGGCGCCTGATGGAAGGCGAAATTCAGAAGCTAGTACACATGGAAGAACGGCTGCGCGACCGGGTAATCGGTCAGGACGCGGCGCTGGCGGCAGTGGCGAACGCGATTCGCCGCAGCCGATCGGGACTGAGCGATCCGAATCGCCCCATTGGGTCGTTTCTGTTTCTTGGGCCCACGGGCGTGGGAAAAACGGAATTGGCGCGCGCGCTTGCGGAATTTCTGTTCGACGACGAACGGGCCATCGTTCGGCTGGACATGTCCGAATATATGGAAAAGCATTCCGTGGCGCGGATGATCGGCGCGCCTCCGGGATATGTGGGCTATGAAGAGGGCGGGCAGCTGACTGAAGCGGTTCGCCGACGGCCGTATTCGGTGGTGCTGCTGGACGAAATCGAGAAGGCGCATCCTGATGTGTTCAACGTTTTGCTGCAGATTCTCGATGACGGCCGTCTGACCGATGGCAAAGGCCGCACCGTGGATTTCCGCAACACGGTGATCATCATGACTTCCAACGTGGGCTCTTCGGCGATTTTCGATTTGATGGAAAAGGATCCGAAGAAAGCACGGGAAGAAGCGATGAGCGCGCTGCGTGAACTCTTCCGTCCGGAGTTTCTGAATCGCATCGACGATATCGTGTTGTTCCGTCCGCTGGGCAAGGATCAGATCGAGCGAATCATCGACCTGCAGATGCAGCACTGCTGAAGCTGCTGGGCGAACGCAAGTTCACGTTGAAGCTTTCGCCGGCGGCGAAGGCGCTGCTGTTCCGCGAAGGGTACGACCCGGCGTTCGGCGCGCGGCCGATGAAGCGGGCGATTCAGCGACTGATTCAGGATCCGCTGGCGTTGAAGCTGCTCGACGGCGAAGTTCTGCCGGGAGACGAAGTGCTCGGTGACGTGGACAAGAAAACGGATGAGATGAAATTCGAGCGGAAGGCGTCGAAGGCGAAGGCCGGCGCTTAATCGAAGCGCGCGCTTCCGTTCGAATCTAAGTAAGAGAAGGCTGTGAGGCTGCCGAATTTGGGCGGCAGGGCAGGTTGTTATGAAAACGCTGAAGACCGCATTTCTTTTGACGGCACTTACGTTGCTTCTGCTTTTCGCCGGCGAACTATTGGGCGGCGCGCGGCGGCATGACCCTGGGGCTGATCGTCGCGGTGGTCATGAACGGCGGCGCTTATTTCTTTTCGGACAAGATCGCGCTGAAGTCCAGTGGCGCGGTGCCGATCAGCCGCGAGGAATCTCCGCGGCTGTATGCGGTGATGGAACGGCTTGCGGCGAAATCGAATCTGCCGTGCCGAAATTGTTTTTGATTCCGCAGGCGGCGCCGAACGCGTTCGCGACCGGGCCGCAATCCGAGCCACGCGTCAGTGGCGGTGACGCAGGGTTTGATGGAACTGATGAATGATGACGAGCTCGAAGGCGTGATCGCGCACGAGCTCTCGCACGTGCGCAACTACGACATTCTTACGTCTTCGATCGCGGCGACTCTGGCGGGCGCAATTACGTGGGCCGCGCATCTGGGAAGTTTGGAATGATGTTTGGCGGATATGGCGGGGACCGCGATCGCCGCGGCGGCGGCTTGGCTGCGCTGCTGGCGATTTTTCTGGCCCCGCTGGGCGCTGCTGATCCTGCAGATGGGAATTTCCCGGCAGCGCGAATATCAGGCCGACGCTTCGGGAGTGCAGATGGTCGGTCACGCGAATGGATTGATCAGCGCGCTGGAAAAATTGGGCGCTTACAATCAACGGATTCCGATGGATATTCCGCCGTCGACTTCGGCGCTGTGCATCGTGCAGCCGCTGGCGCCTCGGGAGTTTTTGTCTAACCTATTTAGTACGCATCCTCCGTTGTCGGATCGCATTGCTGTGTTGCGCAATATGACGATTACGCGCCAAGGATAATTCACCTTCTTGGCCGCGTTTTTGGTGTTTTACGCGCAGGCGAAAGGTCCTTCGCCGTGTCCCCGGAACCACGAAGAAATGTTACTGGCGCGTAAAAATTGCGCGCTGGCTACCCGATTCAACCCACTACCGTTATTGGTATTCCTCCCTTAAGTATCCTGTCTTCAGGCTCATACCCAACCTCTTCCCAAGAGCCGCCGTTTGGTCCGAGGCGTGCATTTTCTTGTACTCGCAAGGGAATCTTGGAGGAGAAACGCAAATGAGTGACGAACGGCATGACGTGCAGAACGTAGTTGTGGCAGAAGAAGCGGCCGCACCGCGTTGGGTCGGGATCATTGTGGTCGCGTTGGCTATCATTTCGCTGGCAGCGCTGGGAATTGGTTGGTCAGCATCGAGCCATTCCAAGAGCCTGGAACAGTCAGTGGCTTCGCAGGTGCAGCAGACCAAGCAGAACGAAGACGTGCTGAGCCAGCGACTGGCCAAAGCGGAAGATACCAATGCGCAGCTCGCAGGCGAATTGAGCGTGGTCACGGACAAGATGAAATTGACTGAAGGCGAGTTGGCCAAGGCGCGCGCTCAGGCGAAACAGATTAAGGAAAACGACGCGAAAGAGCTGACCGAGATGCAGAATCAGACGACTGCGCAGCTGGCGACCAAGGCGAGCGTGGATGACGTCAATAAGCTGGGCACGGACGTCAACGGGGTG